>JBCCBN010000057.1:0-15232 GCA_039034035.1 Pseudomonadota bacterium | reverse complement strand
GTCAGCCCGGGCGCCGATCAGCTCGACCCCATGGCGCTCCAGAGCGCCGGAATAGTAGAGATCGAGCGCGCAATTGAGGGCCGTCTGCCCTCCCATGGTCGGCAAGAGCGCATCAGGCTTTTCGCGTTCGATGATCTTTTCCACGAACTCGGCATTGATTGGTTCGATATAGGTGGCATCCGCCAGCTCCGGATCGGTCATGATCGTGGCCGGGTTGGAATTCACCAGAATGACCCGGTACCCCTCAGCCTTGAGCGCCTTGACCGCCTGCACACCGGAATAGTCGAATTCACACGCCTGGCCGATCACGATCGGACCAGCACCGATGACGAGGATGGACGCGATATCAGTCCGTTTGGGCATCGGTTGCTCCCATTTGGCGGCGCGCGGGCAAACGGCTGTGCAGTAGCGGAGTCGGGGGCCATCGGGCAAGCACAATTGCTGCAGGCGGGATGGTTTTTTCGGCAGCAGCGCCGCCAAACCTGTACCGATTGCCGACGCTGCAATCGATGCGGTGGCGCGAAATGCAGTTCCTTCCTTTCACCGTTTCGAGAGGTGTGAGAAATATCTCACCGGGATGGACCCGCACTGGTGCATTTCCTCCGGGGAAGAGAGCGAATGGCAAAGCTGATTGTGGTCTACCGCCTCAAACAGGGCGTAACGGCTGCGGCTTTTGAAGCGTGGGCCTCCGGCGTGGCCCCAGGTCAGCATGGCCATGTCCGGCGACTGGAGGCGTTTACAACGCATACAAACGGCATGACCGAATATGTGGAGATCTACCACATCCCCCAATCAACTGCGTTTGATGCCAGCGATCTGCCGGCCCATGTGGATGCCAGCATTATGGGCGAGTTTGCCGGGCTGGACGGCCAACCCCAGATCCGCGTGTCGGACGAGCCCCACTAAGCGCCGGCGCGCTGGAGGCGGGTCAGCTCGGCCCGCTCGCCCAATCAAATCCAAACCGTCATGCCCCCGTCACGGTCAGGTTGTAGGTGCGACCCGGGTTCAACCGGATGCTCGTTCCCCAGCTTGCACCCGTACGACGCTGCGCGGCCAGACAAGCGGGCGTCAACTGCTCAATTTCGGTGCAAACTGAAATTCGGGAATGGTCTTGGGGCTGGAGCTTGTGGCACTGATGGCTTCAACGAGGAAGACAATGCTCGAACCAGCCGGGCTGGAACCCCATGCCCGGGTCCGGTCCTTATCACGGGCCTAGCGCAAGGCTCACACGCGGCCCGGTCGCACGGTCCGACAACCAGTTTTAGGGGCAGAACACCCTGAACGGGGGGAAGTCCCGGGCCGAATGCCCGGGGCTTTCTTCGTTCTGGCTCCCGGTCAACGCCCGGCGCGCTACCCCACCGCCCCGTCTGCGACATAGGGATTGGTTTGGCGTTCATGGCCGAAGGTGCTCATCGGGCCGTGCCCGGGCACGAAACGCATGTCCGGCCCCAGCGGCCAGAGCTTCTGTGTGATCGAATCGATGAGCTGTTGATGGTTCCCGCGCGGAAAATCGGTGCGGCCCACCGATCCCTTGAACAGCACATCGCCGACAAAGGCGAGCTGGCCCGGCTCGTTGTAGATCACCACATGGCCAGGCGTATGCCCGGGCGTATGCACCACACCAAATGTCTGGCCCCCCAGTTCCAGCGTGTCACCCTCGCAGAGATACCGGTCAGGTTTCACATTCTTGCCGTCGGCAATGCCATACTTCGCGCCCTGGGCCTCGATGTCATCAAGCAGCCACTGATCATCCTCATGGGGCCCGATGATCGGCGCCCCGGTCCGCTCACGGACGGCGGTTGCAGCGCCCGCATGGTCGAGGTGCCCATGGGTCAGCCACACTTCCTTGATCGTGACGCCGAAATGCTCGGCCGCTCCCATCAGCTTGTCGATCTCGCCGCCGGGATCGACAAAGACGCCCTCCATCGTGGCCTTGCACCAGATCATCGACGTGTTCTGCTGCAAAGGCGTCACCGGAATGATCCGGATCTCAAGGGACGGTTCTGGAGCCTGCTCGGCTGGCGTATCTATCGCTTGGGTCATCGCCCTTATCTATCGCCATCGGGCCCGAGTGCAACGGTTCGGCGCCCGGCTCTTTCGCTGGGAGCCATGTCGGGCTACCACCCGTGGACGGGGAAGAGGAGACTTCCAATGCGTGGCATGTTGGGCGGGCGGTTCGGAATTCTGGTCATCGCCTTGATTGGCCTGGCCATCTACTGGTTCTCGAACCAGCAGGAAGTACCGTTCACCGGGCGCAAGCAGTTCAACACGATGAGCATCGAGGATTCCGCGCAGCTCGGCGCTCAATCCTATGTCCAGATCCTGCAGCAGGAATCGGGAAACGTCCTGTGCCGCTCGAACGCGCGCGCCTGCCAGGAGGGCGACCGGGAACTTGTGGCGACCGTGCAGGAAATCGGCGACAGGCTGGTTTCCGCTGCGATCCAGTACGAGCATGAATTGCTGGATACCGGCTACAACTTCACGCCCGTCTCTGACAAGTTCGATTGGACCTACAACGTGGTCGTCTCTGACCAGCCAAACGCCTTCTGCCTGCCCGGCGGCTATGTGGCGATCTATACCGGCATCCTCGACATCACCGGAAATTATGACGGCCGGGTCGATCTCAGCGATATCGACGATGTGGACAAGCTGGCCGTGGTGATGGGCCATGAGATCGGCCACGCCCTCGCCCACCATGGGTCGGAACGGATGAGCCAGGCGAAGATCGCCCAGTTCGGCCAGATGGCTGTGGGGCTCGGCCTGGGCGACATGTCGGGCGCCCAGCAGCAAGCCGTCATGGGCGCGATGGGCATGGCGACCATGGGCGGGCTGAACGCCTTCTCGCGGGCCCATGAGACCGAAGCCGACAAGATCGGCCTCGAACTGCTGGCACGGGCTTGCTACGATCCGCGCGAAGCGCCCGAACTGTGGGAGCGGATGGGCGAACAGGGTGGCCAAAAGCCACCGCCCTGGATGTCGACGCACCCGGCCAGCGAAGAACGCGCCGCGAACTTCCGCGAATGGATGCCCGATGCGGTCGCCCTCTATGAGCGCCGGTGCGGCGTGCTGCGCTGAGGTCTTCAGCCAACCAACACGTTGCCGGCCGGCCTTCCTGGGAACCTTTCGCGCTCCCGACCTGGTGGCTGCACAGCGGTGAGACTCTTGCGGTAAATTCTCCCCTAAGTTGTATTTTGGCGGGTCTTTTCTGATGATTTCAGCACTCGGGAAAGGTTTTTAACGCCTAGTAGCGACGCTCGTACACCCGCTTTACAAAAGTTGACGCCAGTGTCACTTTATCGAATGGACTCGCCCGTGGCCCGCGCAATCAAAGCTCTTTTCCATGTTGGACCGATCCTGTTCGGGCTCGGTTTCGTGGCGCCTCTGACCGCCCAGACACTGGCCGCGCTCGCAATCGACGCGCCGTTCGGACTGCCGCATCTGACCTTTGGCATCCTGGTCGGGCTGGGCCTTGGATTGATCGCACAAATACGGGGACGATGGATATGAGCGCCCGGGACCTATCCGCACTGAGCGATGCCGAACTGATGCGGCTTGAGCGAGATATAGCGCGCGAGCATCTGGGGCATTTCCCGTATTTCGTCGTCTTCTGGGCGTTCGCCAATCTGGCGGTCTGGCTATTGCTTTGGCCGCTGGTCCTGTTTGGTGTTCTGCCGCTCTGGGCCGGATTCATTATTGCGAGTGTGAACGTCACCCTGTCGTATCTCCCCTCACACGAGGCCCAGCATGACATCATCGCGCGCCCCGGCGAGCGGTGGCGGTGGTTGAACGAAACCGTCGGCCATCTTTCCACGCTCCCCCTGGTCCTGCCATACCGGGTCGCGAAGCTGACCCACATCGAACACCACAAGCACACCAATGATCCCGCCCTCGATCCCGACTATTCGGTGACCGCGCCCGGGCCCCTGGCCGCCATTTGGCGCTCGATCCGGAACCGGCAGCCGCGCAGCCGGGGTGGCCTCAAGACCTATGGCGCCACGCTGGTCCGCCTGGACCGGCAGGACGTTATGCTCGATGCGGTCATCTACGATACGGTGTATTATGGGGCATTGTTCGCCCTCGCCTGGAGTGGCTTCGCGCTGGAAGCGGCACTGCTCTGGTGGCTGCCTATACACATCGCCCTCACTTACATCCAATACTATCTCAGCTGGGCCCCCCACCATCCGGGCAACGAGACCGGACGATATCGCAACACGCGAAGCTTCCGCGCCATTCTCGGCAATATCGGCTCGCTTGGTATGCAGTATCACGTGGTCCACCACCTGCACCCCCGCATCCCGCTCTATCGAAACCCGGCGGCCTATTGGCAGATGAAGCCGGTGCTCGAAGCACGCGGCTGCCGGGTTGAGGCGCTCTGACGCCGAAAGCGTGTGCGACGCCGAGGCGTTATCCCGGCCGGTTGAATTGCTTGCGAAGCACAGCGCCCTGTTTCTTCCCCGAACGGGTCGCCTTGTCATAATCGACATGCGCATCCTTGTACGCGTCCTCAACTGCCGCGGCGGCCGCGCCAAGCCGGACCTGTAGCGCGCTGCACGTCGCCTCGGGCGGCAAGGCCAGAAGCGCAGAGCGGATCTCCGACACCATCTCCATAGTGATCGCGATATGGCCGTCTTGATGGATCTTCAGCGCGCCGAGATAGCGCGCCCACTCCCGCTGGGCGTCATCGGTCTGCTGGGCGATATTGGTCCATTCCGGCGTCAGGATCGTGTTCGTCACCGTAATCGTCACCTCGCCAACCGCACAGTCGCCCGCCGTCGCGACCGGTTTCAACCGCAGGTCCCAGTTGCTCTCGACATCACCCACCTTGGGCTTGCCGGTCGTCGCGATCGGCGCAGCCCGGTCAAGCGCCTTGCCAGCCTTGCCCAGCGCGGACGTCTCAAACCCGTAGCTGACAACCCTGTCCTCGCGGACGATCCCGTCCGCGGCACCCTCTGCCACGGCGGAAACAGGCCCACCCAACATCACGCTGACACCGAGAACTGCAAACTGGAGACGGGAGAAAACGGTCATCGCTAAACCCTGTCAGAGACGCCGCAGCGTTTCAATGGCCCGTTGCGGCTCGCTGGCGTCGCGCTCCCGCCATACCGCCCTGAGCGCCAACGGCCCGATCACTTCCCGCGCACAAACCTGCGAGCGCTGTGGCCGAAACACAGGGCGCCGGCTACCGTCCGACCAAGCCCAGAACCCGGACGCCCCAGACCCGGAGGGCGCAAGACCCAGAGCAAGAGGCCCCGCCATGTCTGATATCACCCGCACCGTCCGCGCCGCCCTGGCCGGCAGCACGCTTGCGCTTCTGCCAACCAGCCTGTCGGCCCAGGAAACCATCCTGCCCCCGCCCGAAGCCGATGTAATTGTTCCAGCCGAAGCAGAGGCAGCGGCGCGCCTGCTGGCCTTCGTCTCGGAAATCGATCCCGATGCCGAGCTGCAGGTCAATGGCGCGATCTTCACCATTGAAGAGACCCAGCTCCGCCTTGTATTCGACCTCAATGCCGACCGGATGCGCATCGTCACGCCTGTAGCGCCCGCCGCCGACCTCTCCGCCGAAGACCTGGAGCGCCTGATGCAGGCCAATTTCGATAGCGCTCTCGATGCCCGCTACGCTATCGCCCAGGGTGCGGTGTGGTCGGTCTTCATCCACCCGCTGTCATCGCTGACAACCGAGGATTTCGCCTCCGGCATCGGCCAGACCGTCAATCTGGTACGGTCCTACGGCACCAGTTTCTCGTCCGGCGCGTTCGTTTTCGGCGAAGGCGACTCGGCAGAAGAACAGCGCCGGCTGGTCGATGAACTGATCGAGAAAGGCCGCGAAATCTGATCAGAGAAACCCCTCGACCAGGTCTCCATCGGCCACCAGCCCATTGATATAGTCCCGGTGATGGCTCGGTACGATCACAAGGTCCGGCTCGGCCTTCATCAGATCATGCAGGGCCCGCAATTGCTGCTTCACCGACGACCGGTCTTCATTCGGGTCAAACACCACAAACTGGGTCAGCACGGGCCGCGTGGTCAGGTCCACAATGTTGGACATCGACCAGGCAATGTCGCCGATCAGCAGGAATTCCCGTCCATCCTGCTGGCGGATATAGATCAGCTGGCTGCCCGGCGTATGCCCCGGCGCGGGGACGGCAATGATGCCCGGAGCGACACGTTGCACAGCGCCCGCAAGCTTGGGGTCGAGCGTCCGGTACAGCGGCGGCATCGGACCGTTCACAAAGTCGGCCAACGCGCGGATCTGCGGTCCGTTCAGCCATAGCGACGGCGCCAGGGCATTGGGATCGGGATGCCGGGCAATCGCCATGATGTGGTCGAGATGCTCATGGGTCATCAGCACCGCATCCGCTTCCAGCATGGCGAACACCAGCGCGCTGTAATTGTCCGGGAAGAACGCTGCGGCGGCCTCATCCTGCCGCATATCCTCGGCGGTGCCTGCGTCGACCGCCCCGCCAATGATCACCGTTCCGCTGGGAGAAACGACCTGCACCGAATTGTACGACATCGCCACATCGCCATGGAACGCGCCAGCCTGGACAGCAAATGACGGCGCCCGGTCATGGCCCACTTCCAGCCAGCGGATTTCGGTCGGCAACTGGTCCGCCGGGTCAGCCTCCACAAGCGCGCGCCATTCAGCGATATCGAACAGTTCAGGCGCCTCGTCCGGCGCGGCGGCATCAGAAATGAAGAGCCACCACACAAACACCAGGAACAGGCCACCCAGAACAGCGACCACGGGGAGAAAGCGTCGGATCATGGCGAGGCAGCTCCTTTGCGCTGACAGCACCATGATGCGCGCCCAGCTTCAATCCCGTTCCGCCTCGCCTCGCGGCTCCCCGCTGTCATTGCCCGGCGCATCGCCGGGAAACGGCCGGACCGTCCACGCCCAGTCGCCATAACGCCAGGGTGCCCACCAACGGGCCGACCGAGGCAGGGGCGGCACAGGATCATACCCTTCCGAGCCGAAGGGCTGGCACCGGCAAAGCCTTGCCGCGGTCATCCAGGTCCCGGCCCATGGGCCATGGTCGGTGAAGGCGCCAGCGGCATACTCGCTACACGTGGGCAAATGGCGGCAACGCGCGCCAAACGCGAAAAAGACCCGGCTAAGCGATTGTTTATAGACCGCGAGCATAAATCCCGCGACCCTACCGTATGGGCGCTCCGATTTGTCTCTAGTCATACCGCCGCCCATCGCCATATGATGCAGCCGAAAGGACCTGACCGCCAGTGGCACCCGACCTGACCCATATGTCCCCCATGGATATTGCCGAGCGCGATGTGCGCCGGGCGATCGGCCACATGCGCCGCTGGCATCGTATCGGATTGATGTTGGCGGCCATCATCTCATTCATCCCTGCCCTGCTGGCGGTGCGCTATGGCGGCCGGTCCGATACATTGACATCGATCACCCAGGGGCTCGCCGATTTTGTACCCTTTGTGAACACGCCTGGCGAGGTCCAGGCGACCCTGTTCGTGTTCGGCGCCGTCCTCCTGCTGCTGCTCACCGGTGTCGGCGCCGGCATTGCCAGCGATATCGTGCGCAGCCGGCTGCTCGCCCGCCTCAATGCGCATGACGAGCCTGTGGCGCTGGCCGAGGCGATGAAAGCGCACATGAAGGCCCAGATGAAAGGCCGCGCAACGCGAATGGCCAAACAGTACCGGTTCTTCCCGAAATTCGCCGAGGCCGGAAAGATACAGCCCCATGGCGTCTATGTGGGCATCGGCACACTGGTGCCGTACCTGATCCTGATCATCGCCTTTTCCCTCTATTTCAAGGTATAGCCGGCGCGTCCGCAGCGTCAGCGGCGAGGATCGCGTCAATGGCGTCAACCGCCGCACGGAAAGCCAACAGTGTCGACGTGTGCCGCGGCGGATAGTCGGCAACGCCAGCCAGGTGGCGCAACTCCGCAAACCGACCCCCCGGCGGCGGCCCATTGTCCTTCAACATGGCCCGCAAGGCGTCGTGCGCTTCACGCACCTCTTCGACGGACGCACCGACAGCGTTCCCGGTGAGGATCGCGGTGGCCGCCTGGCCGAGGGCGCAGGCCTTTGGATCAACGGCGATGGCAGCGATGTGGGTGCGGTCCGGGGTCAGCGTGAGATCGAGCCGGATGGTCGAGCCGCAAATGCGCGAGACTTGTTCGACTGACGCTCCGGCATCCTCAAGCGCGCCGAGATGGGGAATATCGGACGCCAGTTCAAGGATGCGGTTGTGATAGAGGTCTGCACTCATGGTCTATAGATCGGCCGGCCAGCGGTTCAGATCAAGCCGAGGGACAGGATATCTCCGGCAATACGGGTCAGTACCACAATCGATGCTGTCAGGCAGGCGCCAGCCAGGGCGATGAGGACCCCGTCACGGGCCGTGAGCCCCAAGCCGAACAGCAGGATGGTCAGACCCGGCAGCAGCGGCCCCAAAGGCAAAAGGCCGAGCGGGAACGTCGCCAGGGCGGCCCCCACGCAGATCAGCCCGATCAATTGGACGAAAGGCGGCTCGGTCATGACGGTGAAGCGCGGCGCAACCAGCCGATCGACCGTGTGGGCATGTTTGCGCATGGCGTCAATTCCGCGGGTGAGATGCTCTCGCTTGAAGGTGAAATCCAGGGCTCTACTCGGGACCCAGGGGAAGTTTCGGCCGACAATGATCTGCACCGACACGATCAGGACAACCAGCGCGACAAGCCAGTTGGCCCCGGGGATGATCGTCAATGGGCTAATCGCGACAAAGCCCAGCAGGAACAGAATAGGCCCATAGCTCCGTCGGCCAACCGCATCCAGGAGATCGCGCACAGTGACGGTGTCGCCGGTGGTATTCTCCAGCAGGGAATCGAACAGCGATTGCAGATCGTGTACATCGCTCATCGTGGTCGAGTAACAGGTCCGCCCCGCCCCAGCCAAGATGAATTCGCCCTTGGCTGCGCCGTTGGGCGCAAACCCTGCGGGCTGCGCGTAAATCCAATCGCTCAGTGCGGCCGGTCGCCATTGATGGTGGCGCGCCGCATGTGCCGGCGATGGCCATGATAGTCATTCAGGGCATAATGCCAGCAACAGCGATTGTCCCAGAACGCTACCGCGCCATCTCTCCACCTGAACCGGCAGGTAAAGCGCTCTTCCCGCGAATGGGTGAACAGAAAATCGAGGATCGGCTTGCTTTCGCGCTTGGTCATGCCGGCCAGGCGCAGGGTGAAGGCCGGGTTCACATAGAGCGACTTGCGGCCGGTTTCCGGATGGGTCCTGACGACGGGATGCTCGAATTCCGGGGCATCGGGTGCCTCGCTGGCCGACATGGAGGCCCGGGCCTGCGCCGACGGCCCCTTGGCGCTGTATTCGCGGCTGGCAGAATGGACGGCGTTGAGCCCGCCCAACATGGATTTCATACCCTCTGACAGGGCGTCATAGGCGGCGGTCTGGCTGGCAAACAGTGTGTCCCCACCAAAGGGCGGGACCTCCTGGGCATAGAGCACGCTGCCCAGCGCCGGTTCTTCAAGGAAGGACATGTCAGAGTGCCAGCCGCCGCCGAAATTCCCGGTTTCATGGGGTTCCTTGATGATTTCCATCAGTTCGGGGTGACCCGCCATGCCGGCGACATAGGGGTGGACGTTGAGCGTCCCGAAGCGGCGCGCAAACGCCTTCTGCCGGTCTGGCGACAGCCCCGCCTGGTCGCGAAAAAAGATCACCTGGTGATCGAGAAACGCCTGGTGGACGGTGTCGAACGCCGCATTTGTCAAATCTTCCCGCAGGTCGACACCGCGGATTTCAGCGCCCAGGGCACCGGCGATCGGGGCGATTTCTACTGGCGTGGACATGGCGATCAGTCTCCCTTGAACACAGAGGGGCGCTTTTCCAGAAAGGCGCGGACACCCTCGCGCTGGTCTTGCGTGGTCGAGGCCAGGAGGAACTGGTCGCGATCCATATAGCTGACGGTGTGGTGGAGCGCATTGGCCGCGGCATTGATGGCGGTCTTGGTCATCCGCAGGGGGATGGGCGGCATCGCGCCATAGCGCTCGGCCAGCGCTTCTGCCGCCACCAGGGCCTCGCCCGGGGCCGTCATCTCATCCACCAGCCCCCACTCCAGCGCGGTGGGCGCGGGCAATTTCTCCCCCAATATCGTGAAGCGCTTTGCCCGTGACGGCCCAACCAGCGCCACGGTGCGGGGATTGCTCTGCCAGCTCATATTCATGCCCAGCGGCACTTCCGGCAGCCTGAAATGGGCGTCTTCAGCAGCGATGCGATGGTCACAGGCCAGCGCCAACGCGACCCCACCACCGATGCAGAACCGCTCGACCGCCGCAATGGTGATCTGCTCAAGGCGCTCCCACGCCGCGCACAGGACCGGTCCCGCTTTCAGCGCTTCCCGGCGCTCCAGCAGGGTCGGCTTGGCCGCCCCCGCCAAGGGGCTGTCCTTGAGATCGAACCCCGCCGAAAACGCACCAGCGCCGTGGAGCACCACCACCGATGACCGCGTGTCGCTATAGAGATCATGGGCGAGCGTTGTCAGCTCGCCCACCACGGGCCGGGACAGGGCGTTCAGGCCATCTCCGCGGTCGAGCGTAACCACCACAACCCGGCCGCTACGGGTCAGGGACAGGGCATCGCTGTAGCGCTCGACCACCGGCTCTGCAGACATTGGCGAAGGCTCTATTTCCGCCAGACAGCCGCCATGGCCGGATCTTCCTCATCGCCCGAATAGCGGCGCGTTTCTGCACGGCCCACCACCATATGGTGCACTTCGTCCGGACCATCGGCCAGCCGCAAGGTGCGCTGGGATGTGTACATCCCCGCCAGCGGCGTCCATTGCGACACGCCTGTTGCGCCATGGATCTGGATCGCATCGTCGATGATCTTGCACACCCGCTCGGGCACCATTGCCTTGACCATCGAGATCCAGACCCGGGCTTCCGCATTGCCCAGCACATCCATCGCCTTGGCCGCCTTCAGCACCATGAGACGCATGGCCTCAATCTCGATCCGAGCGCGGGACACCACTTCGATATTACCGCCCAGCTTGATCAGGTCCCGCCCAAAGGCCTGCCGGCCCATCCCGCGAATGACCATCAGGTCCAGCGCCTTCTCCGCCGCACCAATCGAGCGCATGCAATGGTGGATCCGGCCAGGGCCCAGGCGAAGCTGGGAAATCTCGAAGCCGCGCCCCTCGCCCAGCAGCATGTTGCTTTCAGGCACGCGCACATTGTCGAAGATGATGTGCATGTGGCCATGCGGCGCGTCCGGATTACCGAACACATGCATGGGTCCCACAATCTTCACGCCGGGTGTGTCGATCGGCACCAGGATCTGCGATTGCTGCTTGTGGGGTTCGGCATCGGGGCTGGTCTTGACCATGGTGATCATGATCTTGCAGCGCGGATCGCCGGCCCCGGAAATGTAGAATTTCTCGCCATTGATCACCCACTCGCCATTTTCCAGGCGCGCTTCGGTGGACACATTCTTGGCATCCGACGACGGGATGCCCGGCTCGGTCATCGCAAACGCCGAGCGGATCTTCCCCTCCAGCAGCGGCTTGAGCCAAGTTTCCTTTTGCTCTGGCGTGCCAACCCGTTCCAGCACTTCCATATTGCCGGTGTCAGGCGCCGAGCAATTCATGGTTTCGGACGCGAGCGGGTTCTTGCCCAACTCGGCAGCGATATAGGCGTAGTCGAGATTCTTGAGGCCTTCACCGGTGTCCGCATCAGGCAGGAAGAAGTTCCAAAGCCCCTGCTTCTTGGCCTCATCCTTGGCCTTTTCGAGACATTCCAGCTGCCCCGGCGCATAGGACCAGATATCGGCCTTGCCCTCGCCGAGGCGGTGAAACTCCTCGCTCATCGGCGTGACAACATCCGCAACGAACTGTTTCACATGCTCATAAAGCGGGCGCGCCTCTTCGGACATGGTGAGATTGTTCATCTCGTCTTCTGGGTTCAGTGATCCCATTGTGTCAGGCATTTCGATCCTCCCGGGGGTTTGTCTCTTCTTCGCCCCCGCACCATCGCTGGCGCGGCGCGACAAGACAAGGGCCGCCCCGGCACATAGGCCAAAAGGGCGCAAGTGTTTCCACCAGCGGTTGGCCACCCATTATCGCAGCACTACTCGGCACCCTCTTCCGATAGCCGGACGCGCAGCAGGTTTTGACGGCAAAGCCTCGATCGGTCCAAGATAGCCGCCATGAGCTGGGAAAAAGAAGCTGACGAAATCCGCCAACGCCGCACCCTCGCGCTGGGCCAAGGCGGTGAAGCCGCCGTCGCGCGCCAGCACGACAAGGGCCGGCTGACCGTGCGCGAACGCATCGACGCCCTCGTCGACACCGGATCGTTCGACGAGATCGGCCGCGGCGCCGGCGCCCCCGTCAATGGTCCAGACGGCGCGCTGATCGGCTTTGAACCGGCCAATTTCGTGCTCGGCTTCGCGCGCGTGAACGGCCGCCGCATCGTGGTGGGCGGCGAGGACTTCACCATGAAGGGCGGTTCGCCATCGCCAGCCGGGCTCCGCAAGAGCGTCTACACTGAAGACCTGGCGCTGCAATACCGCTTGCCCCTGGTCCGGCTACACGAAGGCGCTGGCGGCAGTGTCGGCGGCTCTGGCGGGCCGAGCCTGCCAGCACCCGTCTTTTCGCCCTCACGGTTCCGGTCTGTCGCACAAGCCATGGCCACGGTTCCGGTCGCAACAGCGGCCCTGGGCGCGGTGGCCGGCCTGCCCGCAGCCCGCCTTGTAGCATCGCACTTCTCGGTCATGTCGAAATCGACGGCCCAGATCCTGACCGCCGGTCCCGCGGTCGTCGAACGTGCAATGGGCGAAAAGACTACCAAGGACGAGCTTGGCGGCTGGGCCGTCCACACCCGGAACGGCACCGTGGACAATGCCGGCATCGATGAGGCGGACTGCCTCGACCAGATCCGCGGCATGCTCGCCTACCTTCCCGATCATGTCTGGGACCTGCCACCCGTCACCGCCTGCGACGACCCCGTCGACCGGCAGGACGAGGCGCTCTTGTCGCTCGTGCCGCGCGAACGGCGCCGCGCGTTCGACATGCGCAAGGCCATCGCCATGGTGTTCGACCAGACGAGCTTCTTCGAGATCGGCAAGGGCTATGGCCGCAGCCAGATCACCGGCCTCGCTCGCCTGAACGGCCAACCGGTCGGCGTATGGGCCAATGATTGCCGCCATTTGGCCGGCTCAATGACGGCCCTTGGCGCCCAGAAGGCACGCCGGTTCATGGAGCTGTGCGAAACCTTCCACCTACCCATCGTCACCCTGGTCGATGAGCCGGGCTTCATGATCGGCTCCAAGGCCGAGCAAGACGCGACCATCCGCTATGGCGCCAACGCTGTGCTGACCGCCGCCATGACCACCGTCCCCTGGGCAGCGGTCCAGGTGCGCAAATCCTTCGGCGTGGCCCAGGCGGCCCATTATGGCCCCGAAGCGCATGTCCTCTCATGGCCCTCTGCCGAGACCGGCCCCCTGCCGGTTGAGGGCGGGGTCGCCGTCGCCTTCCATCGCGAAATCGCCGCCGCCGAAGACCCCGACGCGAAACGGCGCGAGCTGGAAGAGAAACTGGCCGCGCGCCAGTCACCCTTCCCGCGCGCCGAAGCCCTCGCCGTGCACGAACTGATCGACCCGCGCGAGACCCGGCCCGAACTCTGCCGATGGATCGACCGCATCCAACCCCTGCTGGACCCGCTGCGCGGACCGGCCCATTTCAGCATCAGACCCTGAGGAAACCGCCCATGGCGACACCGATTGAACTGGAAACCGGCGGCACGGTCTGGAAGCTCATGGTCAAGGCGGGCGACACCGTAAAAACCGGCGACACGCTGTTCATCATGGAAGTGATGAAGATGGAAGTGCCCTATGAAGCACCCGGTGACGGAACCATCCGAGCGGTGGCCATCGCCGAAGGGGATGCCGTGGAAGAAGGCCTGGTCGCCCTCGAGATCGAATAGGACGGACACCCTCAAGGTCCGCCCCCAAGCCCAGCACTAACGCGCCCGGCCCCAGCGCGCCCGGCCCGGCTTCAGTCCGGCAGTCCGGGACGCAATTCCCGCGACACGCGGATTCGGTTGCCATCATCAAACGCCTTGATGAAGACGCGCTCGGGACCTTCGATCATCATCGCCGTCAGCAAACCTGTCTTGTAGGCACCGGTATCGAGCCCCACCCGGTTGGAGCGCTCCACCACATGATCGGTGACCGTGTGCCCATGAACCACGACGCAGCCCAGCGGCGCATCGGACTCCAGGAACTCCTTCCGGATCCAGCGCATGTCGCGGGCGGTTTGCTGGTCCGGCGCGACGCCCGGACGAATACCCGCATGGGTAAACAGAAAATCGCCGAACCGGATACATTCGAGCGCCTTGCGCATCACGCTGACATGGCTGTCGGGGATCGCGGCGCTCAGCGCGTCAAACTGGGTGTCGGCGGTCTGGCCGCGCAGATAGGCCGCATTCACGCCATAGCTTTCCGCGCAGGCATAGCCGCCATGGTCGAGCCAGCCCTGCAACAAATTCGCTTCCCCCGTAAGCCCACGCAGCAGCATCTCCTCATGATTGCCCATCAAGACGTTCGTCGACATGAACCCCTCCTGCGGCCCCGTAAAAGCCTCGACCACCCGGTTCGATTCCGGTCCCCGGTCGATCAGGTCGCCCAGGGAAACCAGATGGGTATCCAGAGTCGGCCGCTCGCTCGCATCCTTGCGGATCGCCCAAAGCAGGGCTTCAAGCAGGTCATACCGGCCATGAATGTCGCCGATCGCATAGGCCCGCTTACCCTTCGGGCCCGCAGGATTGGCGATGTGTCTCGGGCCCTTGGGCTTGAACATGACTGGCAACCATTGCTGGCGCCTTCGCCCATGGCAAAGGCTCGGGCGCCACGAACACCACTTCCTGCGGTTGGGCGCAAGCCACGCTGTCAGCCATCAGCGGCGGCCCTGGAAGACGTGCCACCGGGTCGACCCTCACCTGTCCCGCGCCCGCCCTTTGGCCGTCCGGCGTCTTCAGAACGCTGCCACGTACCAGATCGAGACCAGCAATGCGCTCCAGAGCAAGGCGGCCGCGACGAACAGGGTTGCCAGGCAGGCTCGGAAACTGAGCTTGGTCTCGGTGTAGCGCGTCTCGACACTCCACGGGCCATGCGGCGCCAGCACCCCCGCATCTGTTTGAAATGAAGACATCTGAAACCCCAAACCAGCGATCAATCCGTACCGGATGTTTCTACAAGCAAGTTACATACCGTC
>JBCCBN010000056.1:0-15742 GCA_039034035.1 Pseudomonadota bacterium | reverse complement strand
TCATAGCATTTGAGGTTCTAGTACGGTCGGCCCGAGGTGAATTATGCGCATTGCGTCAACTATAAAATTAACTTTCATAGTTGGAGCTTGTTTGTTTGGATTGGGCACAACGCCTTCAAGTTCAGCTCAGAGCCAATCAGATCAACTTTGGCCAGGCTGGAAGTTCGACTGTGATCGTTATGCGAATGATAGAGTATTCGAAAGATCCCCAAACGGGCGAGGATGGCGCGGTAAAAGCATGGTTCGGGCAGCTGCAACGGGGTACTTTCAGAAATCTGGTAACGACTACCGTATCGAACTCATATTGTACAACTCATTGAGATGCGCCACGGTTGACAGACGTACTGGTAAAACAGCTGGTTGCGAAGAGCCTTCCTATAGTTTTTATGTTCAAATTGCGTCTAACGATGAGCTAGAGCACAGTCAGGATGGTTTCTTACTTGAAGTTTCGGCCAATGGAGCCGCAACTTCTTGGAGTGCTGCTACAAGTGAACCATTACCCTCAAAGAATTTTTGTCAGTCTAACAGAGACATCTGCGATGCAGGTTTCAAATACGGAACAGGAAAACTAATACGGTCGCATAAATTGCCACCTGAACCTGACATAAAGTTGTCGCGAGTTTTACGCTATAGAGATAACAATGATGGAGGTCGGTGGAAATCGGAAACGCTCTGGGAGGACGAGCAGATATTAGAAGGTGTGATGAACAAATTTGAACCGGTATTTCGACAGGTTTGTGACGTTGATTTTTTCGATGAGTAAAACCGCAACTAAATGCCTCATATTGTTTTTCAGTTTATCAATTGCTACCGTTCATGTCGATGCACAAGAGAGTGCCTATGTTGAGCTTTGCAACAATGGTGATGTAAAAATTCACGCCGGATTTTTAATCGAAACTGTTCAAGACAAGTACAATTTGGTCTCACCCGGTCACATTTTGGAGCCTAACGATTGCAGTTACATTTCTCGTGATGGTTGGGACAAATCTGTTTTTTTCTTGGTTGAAGACCCTGAAAATGGAGCAGTATACAATCCAATATTTAACCAGTCAGATATTGTTGCAAAAAACCCAGCTGCACATGTCAGCAAAGTTTGCGTTCCACGGCATTTCGATGGAGTCGTAAAAACGGTCTCACACAAAATCGTCGAAAAATTTCAGTCACAATGTCCTCGAAATTGGGTTCAGGTAACAACATCTTTTACAATTGTTTCTGTAGGTCGCAGTCAATTGACACTTAAAATTAGCCCCGAATTAAAGTCCATGTACCGTCGTGCATGGTAATTGATCTATTCTGGGGCTTATTAATACGGCATTTCGGAATTGTCTGATTTACATTTTGTTTTAGCAACCTCCTATCGCTGTACAACTGAAACGACGGCAGTTAACCGACACCACCATTCAACATCATCAAAAATCTGTCCACTCCTGGCGATTTCCTGCCCTTCGGTAATCGGATCGCCTACGTCTCCTTCCGGGATTGAGTTGCCGCATAACGCGCGGCATGCAACTGGGGCTTGAGGGCCCGTTGTCGTCGCGGGGCATCCGCGCTCACCATGTGTTTTCGCGCGCCCGTGCGCGGCACCGAAGCCGGTGTCGGCTATTCGGGCTTTTTGGCGATGATGAAGGCGACTTTGGCTTTGCTCATTTTGTGGTGGGTTTCGAGGGTGAAGCCGGCGGTGGTTATGGCGGTGGCGAGGTCGTCATGGGTGAGGCTGTCGACGGTGTTCGGGGCCTTGCCGATCAGCTTCATGGCGCCGATCAGGAGGGGGAAATAGAAGCCCATATTGCCGAGGCAGATGGTCGAGGAGATGAAGCGGCCGCCGGGTTTCAGCGTGTCGTGGATCTTTGCGAGGGCGGCGGGACGGTCTGGCAGAAGGTGCAGGATGCTCATGGCGAGCACGGTGTCGTATTGGGCGGGGGGCCAGTCTGCGGCGCTGATGTCCTGTTCGAGGAAGGTGACATTGGTGACGCGCTGTTCGGCGGCCTTGGCGCGGGCGATTTCGAGCATTTTCGAGGAGACATCCGTCGCGAGGTAGTGGCGTACATGGGGCGCGTGTCGGAGGGCGGTCGTGCCAGTGCCGCAGGCGATTTCGAGGATTTCGGCATCGGGCGGGAAGAGGTCCTGGGTGATCATCAGCTTTTTCTCATAGGCGCGCTCGTCCCGTATCTTTGCGTCGGCATAGCCAGGGGCGGTCTTGTTCCAGAAGTCTTTCGAATTGGGCATGGCGGTCTCCGAGGTGGCGTGGAGGGTCGATGTGGGGAGGTGCATATTGATATTCAATAAGGGTTGGGGCGGTGCGGGGTGCTTGCTCCATTGGGGAAGGCGGCTTAACGGTTTGGGCCATGGATATGGCGCCCGTTGCTCGCGTTCATCTGGGGAATATTGCGGCCAATTGGCGGGCGTTGGATAAGGTGTTTCCGGGCGCGGTGACCGGGGCCGTGGTGAAGGCCGATGGCTATGGGCTGGGCGCGGGGCCGGTGACAGAGGCGCTGGCGGCGGCGGGGTGTGGGACGTTCTTCGTGGCCTATGGGGATGAGGGCTATGACGTCCGCATTGCGGCGGGGCCGGAGCCGGCGATCTATGCGTTCAACGGGCTGGTTAGCGGGAATGAGGTGAATTGGGGGCCCGACGGGGTGCGGCCGGTGCTGAACTCGCTGGAGGAGCTTGGCCGGTGGCTGGCCGAGGCGGAGGGGGATGCGCCGTTCGCACTGATGGTGGATACGGGGATGAACCGGCTGGGCGTGCGGATGGACGAGATCGGCGCGGCGCTGGCGGCACTGGGGACGCGGGCGCCGGCGCTGGTGATGAGCCATCTGTCGTGTGCCGACGAGCCTGAGCGTGCGGAGAATGGGCGGCAGCTCGCGCTGTTTGGGGAGGTGGCGCGGGGGTTTGAGGGCGTGCCGCTGAGCCTGGCGAATTCGGCGGGGCATGGGCTGGGGCCGGAGTATGGGTTTGATGTGACGCGGCCGGGGCTGGCGCTCTATGGCGGGGGGCCGGCACCGGTGGGGGTATCGCTGCTGCCGGGGGTGACGGTGGAGGCGGCGGTCGTGGCGGTGCGGGACGTGCTGGCGGGCGAGACGGTGGGCTATGGCGCGGGGCATATCGCCCACGCGCCGAGCCGGGTGGCGACGGTGGGCATGGGCTATGCCGATGGGCTGCCGCGGTCGCTGGGCCATCGGGGCGTGGTGAGTCTGGCGGGGGTGCCCTGCCCTATTATTGGCCGAATTTCGATGGATCTGATCACGGTAGATGTGACCGGTTTGGAGGCCGGTGGCGGCGATCAAGGGCTTGCCAAACCGGGCGCACGGGTGGAAGTGATCGGCGCCCATGTGGGCCTTGACGAACAGGCAGAGCGTGCCGGGACGCTCGGATATGAATTGCTGACGGGATTGGGCCAACGTGTCGAACGCGAGTATGAGCGATAAATCGGGCGGGAACAGGTTTCCCAATCCGCTGCGCCCGATCGGGGCGGGACTGATTGCGACCTGCCGGGAGGTGGGCGCGCTGACGCGGTTTGGCGCGGGCATGTTCGGCGCGGCGTTGAGCCCGCCCTGGTTCGGGAGCGAAATCGCGCGGCAGATGGTGCGGATCGGGTATTATTCGCTGCCGGTGGTGGGATTGTCATCAATCTTCATCGGCGCGGCGCTGGCGCTGAACATCTATACGGGCGGGTCACGCTATGGGGCCGAGCAATTCGTGCCGAACATCGTGGTGTTGGGCATCACGCGGGAGCTGGGCGCGGTGATCACCGGGCTGATGCTGGCGGGGCGGGTGTCGAGCGGGATTGCGGCGGAAGTCGGCGCGATGCGGGTGACCGAGCAGATCGACGCGCTGACGACGCTGAGCGCGAACCCGAACCGGTATCTCTATGCGCCGCGGCTGATTGCGGCGGTGCTGGCGCTGCCGATCCTGGTGGCGCTGGCTGACATTATCGGCGTGATGGGCGGCTGGCTGGTGAGTGTGCAGGGGCTGGACTTCGACAGCACGGTTTACCTGCGCAACACGATTGATTTCGTCACCTGGCAGGACATTACGGCCGGGCTGATCAAGGCGGTGGTGTTTGGCGCGATCATCGCGATCATGGGCTGCTACCATGGTGACCGGTCGAAGGCAGGCGCGACGGGGGTTGGCCGGGCGGCGACGCTGTCGATGGTGGCGGCCGCGGTGCTGGTGCTGGCGCTGAACTATGTGATGTCGACGATTTTCACGAGCATTGGCCTATGACGACACCGATCCTGGAACTGGCAGATGTGCGCAAATCCTTTGGCAGCAATCACGTGCTGCAGGGGGTGGATATCGATGTGCGACCCGGACGCTCACTGGTAGTGTTGGGGGGGTCTGGCTCCGGCAAATCGGTGATGCTGAAGAACGCGCTGGGGCTGATGACGCCCGATGCGGGCACGGTGCGGTTCGATGGCGAGGACGTCACCCACGCCCGGGGCAAGGCGCGCGAGGCGATGCGCGGGCGGATCGGCATGCTGTTCCAGTCAGGCGCCTTGTTCGACAGTTTGACGGTTTGGCAGAATGTGGCGTTCCGGCTGATCCATTCGGACAAGGTGGGCAAGGCCGAGGCGAAAGGCCGGGCAATCGAGAGCCTGCGCAAGGTGCGGCTGGGTGCGTCGGTGGCGGAATTGCGGCCGGCGGAGATTTCGGGCGGAATGCAGAAGCGGGTGGCGCTGGCCCGGGCGATCATCTCGAAACCGGACCTGATCTTCTTTGACGAGCCGACCACGGGCCTCGACCCGATCACCGCCGACGCGATCAATGACCTCATCATCGAGCAGGTGAAGGCGCTGGGCGCAGCAGCGGTGACGATTACCCATGACATGGCATCGGCGCGTAAGATCGCTGACGAGATCGCCATGCTGTATGAGGGCCGGATCATCTGGCGCGGACCGGCCAGCGAGATCGATACGAGCGGGAATGCCTATCTCGACCAGTTCGTGCATGGGCGCGCAGACGGGCCGATCCAGCCAGCCCTGTAGGCGCTGCAACACGGCCCGCGCGTGGCTCACCGAGCTAGCGGGCTTTACCCGCAGCTCGCTCCGCCGAACTTGGAACCGCTCCGGATAGCTTCACCGCGCTGCAAAATTCTGCAAAGCACTGGAAAAATTTGCAACCTGACTGCAATTTGTGGCTGGTATGCCTGTCGAAATTGGTGTTTCAGCCATCGCCGCGAAGTAAGCGCGCAATCTCAGTGCGCCAACCAGAGGCGCAGGCACCGTTCGGGTGTCGCGCCTGACCCTGGCAAATCCAATGTGAGTGATTGCTTGCAATTATCGGGACCGCATGCTATTTCGTATGCGAGAAAGGCTGATTGAATGAATGATACAGCACCAACAAAGCGCCCCCGCGCCCGCAATGCGCGCCCCCTGATCGAGGGAGCGGCGCTTCGGCTGTTCGTCGACAAGGGCGTGGACGCGGCGACGACGCGGGAAATCGCGGTTGAGGCGGGCGTGTCGGAAGGCGCGCTGTACCGCCACTACAAGAGCAAGGATGAGCTGGCGCTGGCCCTGTTCATGGAGACCCATAACCGGCTCGGCAAGATGATGATAGAGGCGTGGCTCGAGGGCGGAACGCTGGAAGAACGCATCCGCCGGGTGGTGACGGCCTATTGTACGCTGGCCGATGAGGACTGGCTGTTGTTCTCGTTCCACCTTTTGTCGCTGAACAAGTTCCTGCCCCATGATGTGCGCCGCGATGATGACCCGGTGACCATTGTCGAGACCCTGCTGCAGCAGGCGATGAAGGAGGGCATGATCCCTGAGGGCGATCCGCCCATCCTGGCGGCCATGGCCCTGGGCGTGATGATGCAGGCGGGGAACAACAAGGCCTATAACCGGCTGCCAGGACCGTTTTCCGACCATATCGGGAGCTTTACCCGCGCCATCGTTGCCATCCTGGAGCAACGCTAACCCCCGTAACGGTCACCTGACCGGACGCCAGCCCGCTGAAAGGCGACGCTTTCCATGATCCGCTCTGCGCTCTTTTCCGCGGCCTATTGGGGCCTCTCGGTCCTTTATGGCCTGATCGCCCTGCCCTTACTGGCCCTGCCGGGACGGGGACCGATGGCGGTTTTGATCCGCAGCTACACCCGCGCGATGCGGCTGGCGATGGGGTCAATCGCGGGCATCCGGCAGGATGTGCGCGGCAAGGACAAGTTGCCGGCCGGCGCGTTCATCATAGCGGCCAAGCACCAGAGCTGGGGCGATGGGTTCATGGTGTATCCGGAGGTGGACAACCTCGCCTTCGTGACCGGCGACCATCTCGAAAAGCTGCCCTTTGTGGGCGGCATCCTGCGCAAGCTGGGCGCGATCGTGATCGATACGTGCGGCGGGGGCGACCGGAAGGCTGCCTCGCTGACCGAGGGCATGGCGCGCGTTGTGGCCGAGGGCCGGCGTGTTCTGATCTATCCCGAGGGGCACCTGGCGCCGGTGGACCATCATTTCCGGTACAAGTCGGGCGTGTGGCACATGCAGAAGGCCATGGGCGTGCCCGTGGTACCAGTGGCGACCAATCTGGGCCTGTTCTGGGGGCAGGAAGATTTCGAGAAGCGGGCTGGCACCGCCGTGATCGAATTCCTCGACCCGATTGAGCCGGGCCTGGGCAAGACCGAATTCCTGGCGCGGCTGACCGATGGGGTGGAGACCGCGAGTGCTCGGCTGGCGGCTGAGGCGCAGGGGAGAGAGCCGGTGGCGTCGACGCTGCTGCCGGACCCGGCCAAGGGAACGGTGGCGCGGCCTGCGGGCGCTGTAGCGACGGAATAGGCTTGGCGGTTCGCGGGGCGGTTGGCGGGGACGGCGCGCAGATTGCATGGGTGACGCAACGGAACCGGTGGTCACGTGGGTGTCACAGGCATGTGCGAGGCCAGTGTTGTGATCGGGCCTTTCAATAGGGGGCGGGCATGGGCATCTTCGTTACCATGGCTGCCGATCTCAACCCGTCCCTGAAAACCATTCCTTTTCTGAAGGATGTACCGCGCCGGGCCCTGCGGGCAGCGGGCCGGGGAGCGGCCTGGTTCTGCTTGCCGGCGGGCCATGCCCTGTTTGAAGCGGGCGAGCCGGTCGATTGTATCTATTTCGTCCTGTCGGGCAGCCTGGGGACGTTTCGCAAGTCCCAGGATGGGCGCAGCGAATTTGTTGGCCATGTGCGGGCGGGCGAGCCGGTGGGCGAAATGGCCCTGTTCCTGGGCGGGATCGATGTGGATGGCGACGGGGTTCCCGATGACGAACCGCACAGCCAGTCGGTCTACGCGCTGCGGGACACCGAGATCCTGCGGATTTCGCGGGAGGGCTTTGAGCGGATCATCAAGGCGGAGCCGGAAATCCTGGAAGCGATCATCCGGCTGATCCTGCTGCGTCTCAAGCAGTCGGGCCGACGGTCGGAGCGGGCCGAGCCAAGGGTGTTCACCCTGCTGGCAACATCACCATCCATCGACCTGAAGCTGCGGGCGCGAGCCCTGCAAGCGGCGCTGAAAACGATGGGTCGGGACGTGCCCATCGTGGATGCGGAGGACGGCCATGACAAGCCGGGCGCGTTCTTCGATGCGCTGGAAGCGGCCCATGACCTTGTGATCCTGATTGCGGACGTGCGTGAGACGGGCTGGTGCCGGTTGGCGCTGCGGCAGGCGGACCGGATCTGGGTGGTGGGGCGCGCCGATGCCCGGCCGTCCGATCCCTTGTTGCCGCGGGAGCCCTCCCCTGCCCGCACGCTACAATTGGTGGACGTGGTGTTGTTGCACCATGGCGGTGAGCGTCAGGCCGCGAGCCCCGATGAGTGGCGGGCCGCAGCCGGGGCGACCCGGGTGTTCCACTGGACCGGCGTCGAAAGCGATGATTGCGCGCGGCTGGCGCGGGTGATGACGGGCACGACCCATGGACTGGTCCTGTCGGGCGGCGGCGCGCGAGCCTATGCCCATGTGGGGGTGATCCGGGCCGTGCGGGAAGCGGGCATTCCGATCGATTTCATTGGCGGCTCGTCCATGGGCGCGGTGGTCGGGGCGTGCCTGGCCATGGGCTGGGATGATGCGGAGATCGACCGGCGCATCCGGAAGGCGTTTGTGGACAGCAACCCCCTGGGCGACTGGACACTGCCGGTGGTGTCGATGGTGAAGGGTGCGCGGGTGGACCGCCGGCTGCGCGAGCATTTCGGCGAGACCGAGATTGGCGAACTGGCGCGTCCATATTTCTGCGTGTCGACCAATCTCACCGATGGTACCTACAGGGTCCACCGGGCGGGCCTGTTGTGGGAAGCGCTGCGGGCGACGATCTCGCTTCCGGGCATCCTGCCGCCGAAGATCCATGATGGCGATGTGTTGGTGGATGGCGCCGTGCTGAACAATTTCCCGGTCGATGTGATGGCGAACTTCCACCGCGGCACAACGATTGGCAGCGATGTGGCCCGGGCGCCGGAGGGGCTCAAGGCCGACGAGTTCATCGAACCGAAGGGGTTCATGGGCTGGGTGGCCGAGCATGGCTTCTCTGCGGCCCCGCCGATTGCGTCGTTGCTGATGCGGTCGGCGACACTGAGCATCAATCCGAACGAAGGCCGGGAACTGGCCGATGTACTGGTGTTGCCGGAGCTGAGCGGGGTGGAGCTTCGGGATTGGAAAGCGTATGAGCCGGCGGTCGAGGCGGGCTATCAGGCGGCGCAGGCGGCGTTGGAGCGGGGCTTGCCGCGTGATGTACCGGTTGGTGAAACCGAGCGGGTCGTGCTGGAAGCGGTGGATTAGCCGTCTTGCTGGTTCGGGACTGCGCAGGACGCCTAACCATCCCTTAACGCAATCAACGGAGGATCGATAAGGGCCTAACTCGCTGGGATGCTGACCATGCTGCGTGAAGACTGGATGCTTGTGCCGACCCCGATCGGTGAACTGGAACCGGTTCGCAGCCCTGATGGCGAAATCGAGGACTTTCGCTGGATCGCCGCCAACCCGGCGACAGTGGAACTGGTGCTCGGCGACCGGGACGACACGCTGGTGGGCAGGACCATTCTGGGGGTCATGCCGTTCCTGAAGGGCCAGCCGATCATCGACTTCATGATCGAAGTGTTCGAGACCGGACAGGGCGGCCAATTCGTGACCTCACAGGGCTCCAGGAAGGACCTGTTCGGCATGCGGTTCATGGCCCGGTTTGCGCCGCTGGGCCACTCGCTGATCTCGACGCTTGAGGATGTGTCCTCGCTAATCGAGGCCCGGGAAGCGGCCGTCGACAAGCACCACATGTTCGAAACCGCCTGTGACCACTCGGTCCATGGCCTGATCCTGTCGGACAAGGACGGCAATGTGCATTACGCCAACGCCGCCATGTGCGACATGCTCGGCTACAGCGCTGAGGAGCTGCACGGCCTGACTTCTGCCGAAGTGGTGCATCCTGATGATATCGGCCGGAACCGGGACATCGTCGAGCTTCTGGCCGATGGCACGCTGTCGCAGGATGTGCATGAGAAGCGCTACATCAAGGCCGACGGGTCGGTGCTGCACGTTTCTGTCGCCCTGACGGTGGTGCAGAAGTACCGCGATGGGGCAGCGCTCTACATCAATCATGTGCGCGACATCACTCAACAGCGTGAACAGGTCTTGCGGCTGAAACAGGCGCTTGTGCAGGCCGAGGAAGCGGCGCGGCTCAAATCCCAGTTTCTCGCCAATATGAGCCACGAGATCCGGACCCCGCTGAACGGCATTATCGGCATGGCCCAGATTCTCCAACACACTGAGCTGACCGATGACCAGGCCGAAAACCTGGCCGTTCTCCAGGAGTCCGGCCATACGCTGATGGCGCTGCTGAACGATATTCTCGACCTGTCGAAGATCGAGGCGGGCAAGCTCGATGTGACGCCGGTGAAGGCCGATTTGCGCCACAAGCTCTCGCGCATGTTCAAGCTGCATGAGATGGCGGCGGCGGAAAAAGGGGTCGCCTTCCGCTCGGTGATCCATCCCACCGTGCCGAGCCGGCTGGTCTTCGATCCGGTTCGGGTTCGCCAATGCCTGGACAATCTGCTGGCCAATGCGGTGAAGTTCACGAGCGCCGGCGAAATCATCATCGCGATCACATGCGGGGAAAATGTTCGCGGCGAGCATCTGGTGACGGTGCATGTGTCCGATACCGGCACCGGCATTCCGCCGGAAAAGCAGAACCAGGTGTTCGAGGCGTTCCAGCAGGTGGACGGTACGGTGACGCGCAGCCATGGCGGCTCAGGCCTGGGGCTCGCCATTACCCGCCAACTCGCCACGCTGATGGGGGGCGGGCTGAGTGTGAAGAGCGAGGTTGGCCGCGGGTCGGTCTTCACCCTGACCTTCAAGGCCGGAGCAACCGTTTCGCCGCGCCTTTCGCCCCATGCCATCCGGATCGAGGATCCGGTCTCCTCGCCGGTGCCGCAGCTGGGTCAGCGGCGCGTGCTGATCGTCGACGATAACAGCATCAACCGGCGGGTCGCGCGGATCCTGTTGTCGAATTACGGCATCGAGTCCGATGAGGCGACCGAAGGAATCGAGGCCCTCGACCGGCTGGCGACCCAGACCTATGACCTCGTCCTGCTGGACATCCACATGCCGGTCCTCGACGGCGTGCGGACCTTTGAGCGGCTTCGGCAATTGCCCGGCGGGGCGCGAGACGTGCCGGTGATCGCGCTGACGGCCGATGCGATGAGTGGCGACCGGGAGAAATACCTGGCGATGGGAATGACGGGCTATGTGTCCAAGCCCATCGATGAGCGCGTACTGATCGCCGAGATCGGCCGCGTGTTGCAGACCGAGATCTCACCGCTGGCAAAGCGGGCTTAATATCGCTCGCGGCTGTCGGCTGCGCCGATGCCTCCGCGGGGGCGGGCTGACCGCCCGGCGGGCCTTGCCCTTTGTTCGCGCTTACGCGCTCATGGGGAGCTGCTCACGTCGCGTGGCGCCCCGCGGGGGCGGGCTGGACGCCCGGCGGTGTTGTCCTTTGGGGGCGCGTTCAGCTCGGCGTGAGGTGAAGTGCACCGCCAAAAGCGAAGCCCGCCTGCCGGAGCAGACGGGCTTCCCCCAGGCGCCCCGTAGGGGCTCTCTGGGATTGGGTTGGCGCCGCGCCTATTGCACGTAGCGCAGGCCGACAAAGAAGAAGCGACCGCGTGAACTGACCGGCCATGCTTCTTCTGTAATGAAGGGCTCTTCATCCGCAAGGTTATTCACCCCGCCGTAGAATTCAAGCCGGTCACTCCACTCATAGCTGCCAAAGAGATCGTAGATATAGGTCTCGTCGGTCTGGGCATTCGCGAGGCTGAACGTGCCAGGGATCTGCTCGTTTTCAACACCGGCAAGAAGCTGTGCATCCTGATAGGTGGTCTGCACGCCGAGGCTGATCGGGCCGCGATCCCAGGTCAGGGTCAGGTTGCCGGAGAGTTCCGGACGCTGGATTTCACCAAGCTCGTCATCAACGAAAGTCGGGTCGTTGACACTAGGGAACTCGTCTAGCTTCATCTGGTTCGTGCCGACGAGGCGGGCGCCGAACGTGTTCTCCCCGACATCGAACGAGTAGGCAGCCGAGAAATCGATCCCTTCGGCTTCGATGCGCGCGAAGTTGATCTCGGTTTGCCGGAGCGAGCGGAAGCCGCCGAACTGGGCCGACGCGGTGTCGGTTTCTCGTTGGATCAGGGCGCAGAACGCATTGTCGATGCCGCCGGGATCGTCGACGCAGTTATCGACGATGTCCTGGGAGGACACCGACAGGATCACGTCTTCAATCTCGACATCCCAATAGTCGACCGTGAGCACAAAGCGATCGATGAAGCTGGGCGTGAAGACCAGGCCGATCGTGGTCGTGTCAGCGGTTTCTTCCATAAGGTCTGGGTTACCGCCCGACACGCCGAGGAACCGAGCCGACAGGGGATCAGTGTAATCGGCGGGCAGTCCGAGCGCGGCACAGTTGGCCGCCCGGATTGCGGGATCGACCCCGTTTCCAATTTCATTGGCGTCACAGGGATCGACCGGGCGGAAGGTGGTCGGCTGGTCCGGACCGAACAATTCGTTGATGTTCGGCGCGCGGATGGCCTGGGACACCGTTCCGCGGAAAGCGATATCCTCGACCGGCGACCAGGAGAGGCCGACCTTCCAGGTTTCGGCGCTACCAATGGTGGAGTAGTCGGCATAGCGAAACGCGCCATCCAGGGTGAGGTCTTTTGCCAGGACGACATCGGCGAGCAGGGGCACGCGGACCTCGGCATAGATGTCGCTGACATCATAGCTGCCCAAGGCGTTGAAGGACTGGCCTTCGGCGTTGAAGCCGAGCGAGCCATTATCACTAACATCGGAAACCAGGCCTCCGGCGCCGAAGGGCGACCCTTCAGGCAGGATGCCCAGATCGAACGGGTTAAACGTGTTTTGGCTTTTCTCCTCGCGGTATTCGGCGCCGACGGCGAAGCCGATGGGGCCGGCTGGCAGGGTGAAGTATTTCTCGCTGTCGCCGACGAGATTGGCGGCGAAAACGGTCTGTTCGAGGCGCAGCTCGTCGATCACTGTGGTGGTGATGAAATCGACCGCTTCCGCGCTGATCGATTGCGGCCCGCCCCAGATATTGGCGGCAACGCAGGAGCCATCGCCCGGCGTGAAGGTGTAGAAGCCGGCATCAAAGCCCGGAATGCCGAAAATGGTTGTGGGGGGCACGGCGGTCGGATCGAGGTCGGAGCGGCAGACCGCATTGCCCGTCCCATCATCGACCGCATCGATGGCGGCGAAGAACCGGTCGAGCAGGACGAAGTTATTGTCGGTTGTCTTGCGCTTGAACTCGCCGAAAGTGGCCGAAACGTCATACTGCCAGCCATCATTGATCTCGCCGGAGAAGCCACCGGCAAACCGCAAGGTTTCGCGGGTCCGCTGGTCAATGTTCGGGCCGAGGTCGGTAGGATCGCGGGTGATGAAGAGCCCGCCTGTGGCATCGGCGACGCCTTGCAGTTCTGCCGGCAGGAACGGGTTGTCGGGCGCACCGGTCAACAGGTCATAGAAGGTGTTGAGCGGTCCGCCGAAGGTCGAGCGGGCGTCGGTGTATGAGAACTCGCCGAAGATGCGATGGTTTGGCGAGATGTCGTAATGGGCGTTGAAGTTCATCGTGACCCGGTCGTTTTCCGGGATCAGGAAGTCTTCGTTGAAGTCATCCTGAATGCCGTCGCCGCCGAAGCCGTTGAAATTGCCCGCGACCAGGCCGTCCTGGTAGGGCCGGACCGAGCCGTCATCATTCACGACCCAGCAGCCGCCGGCGATGCCGAAGGAGGCCGCTCCGACGAGGGTGGAGTTGTAGCCGACGAAGCTGTCGAGACAATCATCATTGCCATTGCCGTCCACGTCGAGATTGGCGAGGCCGAAATCGAACGGGGCGATCACACCGCGATTGGACGAGATCGAGAAGGTCGGGAAGGGCAGGATGGCCCGGGAGGGGGAATTGGCTGCCCGGTCGAACAGGGCCTGTTCGGAGGCGGTCAGGGTCGGGGCCATGCCGAACTGGGCGGTGTAGTCGGCGATGAACTCATCCGCGGTGGGGATAAGCAGGCCCGATGGGAAGAGGCCCGTCTCGTCGAAATTGTAGAAAGCCGAGAGATTGGGGGTCTCACCGCCTAGCTCGCCGGCCTGGAAGCGAAGGGCCGGATTGGCCTGACCACGGGACCGGGAGTTGTTGGCCGCCCAATCGCGGTCGCCGAAGCGGAGGTCGCTGTCATCAACAATGTCGACGGCGAGCGTGACATTGCCGCGATCATTATCGAAATTAGCGCCGGCGACGCCGCGGAGCTGGAAGTATTGCGCATCGCCTTCGCCGGAAATGCCGGTGGAGAGGTCGAAGTCGAGCCCTTCGAAATCATCCTTGAGGATGAAATTGACCACGCCCGACACGGCATCAGACCCGTAGAGCGCCGAGGCGCCGCCGGTCAGCACTTCGACCCGTTCGATCAACGCGGTCGGGATGTTGGAGATGTCGACCGCCTGGCTGCCGTCGAAACCGCCAACGCTGCGGCGGCCATTGATCAAGACCAGGGTCCGCTCTGTACCAAGGCCGCGCAGGTTAAGCGCACTCTGGCCAGTGGCCGCGTCACCTTCGGGGTCGTCGATGCCGCCATTCTCGGCGGTTACGGATGACACGAGCGCGGGGACGTCATTGACGACATCGGCAATGTTGATTTCGCCGGACAAGCGCAGATCATCATCGCTGAGCGACTGGATCGGCACCGATGAGATAACGTTGGGATCGACCGGGATGCGCGAGCCGGTCACGGTGACGGTTTCTTGGATGGATACGTCGTCTTCCTGGGCCGATGCGGCGCCGGGCGCGAGGGCGACCATGGCGGCGGCCGATACAGAATAGACGAGCGTCTTGCGAGGCTGGAACCGGCCTCTTGTTGTCATGCTCACGTTTTAACCCCTTCTCACTCTTTTGATCTCACCCGGATCAGTCCTAGATGCGTCAGGGTTTTCCGTCTGGTGCGGTCTGTCAAATCTTCGTCATAGTGGGCTGGTCGGGTTTTGCTTGCTTAGTGGTAATGCAGCAACGCCCAGTGTTTAGGCGCCAGCGCCCAGGCGGTGGGCAAGCGCGATCGGGGCGAATGGCGGCCGGAACCTTGATTGCCGGCGCGCGCGGGTCCATGAGCGAAGCCCGAGACGAGCGGTAACTGGAGGGGAAGCCATGGCCGAAGCGTTTGCAGAGATTTTCTCGACCAGCGGACTGTTCACGCTGATGATGCTGCTCTTGCTCCAGGCGGTGCTGGGCTTTGACAACCTGCTCTATATCTCGATCGAGTCCAAGCGGGTGGGCGAAGTGGATGCGCCGAAAGTGCGCCGGTGGGGCATTGCGATTGCGGTGATCATGCGCGTGGTGCTGCTGATCTTGATCGTGAATGTCTTCGCGCTCCTGGCTGAGCCCCTGTTCGGCATCCATCTGGGAGGGTTCATCGAGGGCGACTTCACGATGCAGGCGCTGGTCACTCTGGCGGGGGGCGCGTTCATTATCTACACCGCGATCAAGGAGATCACACACCTTCTGAGCGTCGAGCATATCGAGCATTCGGAAGGTGGGGCGCAGAAATCGGTGCCGCAGGCGGTGACGATGATCGTGCTCATGAATTTGGTGTTCTCCTTCGACTCGATCCTGTCGGCGATGGCGATTGCGAACACGAAGGAAGTCGTCGGCGGTGAGACGCAGATCATCGACGGGGTTGCCAAGGTGGTGGGCGGGGAAATCCAGACCGACTACCAGGTTTGGCTGATGGCCGTGGCGATCATCTTGTCAGGGATCGCGATGATCCTGATGGCGGACTATGTGGCCGACTTCATCAAGCGAAACCGGATGTATGAGGTGCTGGGCCTGTTCATCCTGTTCCTGGTCGGTGTGCTGCTGGTGAGCGAGGGCGCCCATCTCGCGCACCTGAAGCTGTTCACCTATGAGATCGACGCCATGTCGAAGCCGACCTTCTATTTGGTTGTGGGCGTCCTGGTGATCACGGACATCATCTCGACGCAGTACCAAAAACGGCTCTGGGCGCAGAAGGAAGCGGAGATCATGGGAGACGATCCGTCGAAGGATGGATTGGCGGCGGTCGACAAGATCCTGTCGAAATCATCGTCTGACCACTGAGACCGCTCGACCGGCTGGCGAGCTTTCAGGAGAAAGCCCGGCGCTTTCGGGTGAGGCGGACGGCGACGCGCCCCCCTTCCCGACCCAACGCGCCCTCGCCGACGACCGGGCCGGTGACATCCCCGCTCAGCAGCGTGACCGGCGTGTCCGGC
>JBCCBN010000055.1:0-16235 GCA_039034035.1 Pseudomonadota bacterium | reverse complement strand
CCCGCGCTGGTCAAAAGCGCTTCGTCAATCGTCTGGTCTGCCGCCGGGATCTCCAGCGGGGCGAAATTGCCTTTATAGGCCTGGCGACTGCCAGTGACGAAAACGGTTTCCTGCCGGGCTGTTGCGTCATCAGTCGTCTGGGCGACCGATGGCGCTGTCAGGCATGCGAGCGTTGAACATGCTGATACAATCAGCGTGCGAGTGAGCGTGGATGTCATTTCAATTCCCCTGAATGATCGAAGTGGGTTTGATGGCGGCGCCATCGGAGAAGGTGCCCGGCTGCGAGGATCAGCGCGCCGAAAACTGTGAGCGGTGTTTCATGGTCATGCAGCGGCTCGGCAAAGGCGGCCGCCAGCAGGAGGCCAAGGCCAAGGATGATCAGCGTCGTTGGGATCCATGCGCCGTCCTGGGTCCAGCCTCGCATGATTGCTGCGGCAGAGATCGGCACAGCCACCAGCACCAAGGCCTTGTGCGCGATCTCGCTGGCCGCGAACGGCCCTAATATCGGTAGGACCGACACCATCAGCGGAAGGGCCAGACAGTGGATCACGCACGCGGCGGACATGCCGATGGCGGCGCCATCAAGACTTCGAGCCAGTCCGGTTGAGGGCTGCATGACGACGATCTCCGCACTGGACGTTATACTATAACGTCGGGTGGCAAATCCTGCCTTTGCCCGCAAGGCATTTCTCTGACGGTTAGTGACGAATTCAAAACCTGTTGCAGCCGCGCACTTGGTCGTCGCAACCTACGGTCGTCCGGTGCCTAGCTTCGATACTTGCAAGAATAGCTGAGTGAGCCTGAGACCCGGGACCGCTCGCGGCGCGCTAAATGCTCCAGCTCTCAAAGGCCAAACCCGTTTGGGCGCGAAATCTCCGGGCGTCGCCCACGAGGCGTTCGGCGATCTTTTCACGAACCGATTGGGGAAATGGCGGCGGAGGCGCTTTCGGTTCAGCCAAGGCCAGCTTTCGCTTGGCCAGGTTCAGCAGCGGCCGGGGCATACGTCCGCGCAGCCGATCGCCCACATCCGATTGCCGCAACCGGTTCCACCAGTCGGGCCGCCGGGAGAGTTCGTCAAACGAGTTCTTCGGTTCCGCCTCGATATCCACCCGCACTGGTTCAATACCCAGGGTTTCGCAAATCGCGGCTACGGCCTGGTTAGGATCTCGCACCAGCGTTTCGAAATCCAGAATGGTGATTTGGTCGCCAAACCTGTCCCAGAAGGGAACCAGGCATTTATGATAGTGGCTGGCGTGCAGGATATGCTTCCCTGACCAAGTCGACAGCAAATGCTCGGGCTCGGGGAGATTCTCCTCGAGATAATGAGACATTTTGTAGTGGGAAATTGCCCGTTCGACCGGGTCCCGCGCGATGAAGAACAGTTTCATGTCCGGATTGGCGGCGTGCAGGAGCGCCGGCGCATCCGGATTGACGTCGGTCTTCGCATAATTGGGAGAGATATCGCCCCACAGCGCGTTCGGGTCCGAAAACTGCCGGGCGTACCATTCAGGACCCTTGGCGACGGATTCCTTGGAACAGAAGAAATCGGTTTCCTTCATTCGGGGCACACACACACCCGAAACCGACCGCAGCAACTCGTAGAGTTGCGTCGTGCCGCCCCGCATGGCGCCGATAACGGCGAAATCGGGACGTGGCTTGGAAGTCTGGTCGGCCATAAGAAGCAATACTCGCAGTCGACAGGCGGTTGTGAAGCCGTTTTCCACAGCACGATATGTGCCATTGCCCCAGCTCCGGGAAAAGGTCCATGGCGGGCACGTTGAACACGAACATGGTTTCCCACAGCCACCCGGTCAGTTATGAACAGTGCAGGTCAGGTGGGGTGAGCGTAATGAAGCTTCTGGCAGGATTGGGAGCCGCAATCGTGGTCGGCGCCGTGTTCGTGGCGGCGGCGGTGAACGCACCGCTGCCAAGAGTGGCAACGGCCGATGCGCCAAGCCAGACGCCGGGCGACACGATTAATGTTGCCGATGCCCAGCCGGCCTTCGTGGCGCCGTCTTTGTCCGACCCGCTTCCGGCCATCCCGGTAGATAGCGCTCCCTCTTTCCTCCAGTGGTTCGACCAGCCCCTCGCCGAAGGTGGGTGGTACAAGGCCGACTTTGTGTACCGCTCGCCAACGCAGAGAGCCGGCTGGTCCAAGGACCATATCCTTCAGGATGGCGAAAAACTCTCGTTGAAACTGACCCGTGAGCCGAAGGAATTCCAACCCTATACCGGCGCCGAGCTTCAGCGGACCAAACGCTATCATTATGGTCGCTACCAGGTGGTCATGCGCGCGGCGCCAGGCTCTGGGCTGGTATCGTCCTTCTTCACCCATACCGACGAGTATTTCGGCGACCCCCACAATGAGATCGATTTCGAGTTTCTAGGTTATGATACCGCGATGGTGCAGCTCAATTTCTACACCGGGAACGGCAATATGAAGGGTCATCTCGTGGATCTGCCATATGACGCTGCCGAGCACTTCCAGCTCTACACGTTCGATTGGTTGCCCGACCGGATCGACTGGTACATCGGGGACCAGCACGTGTTCCGGGCCACCGAAGCCAGCACCGGGTTGAAAATTCCGCACCGGCCTTCCCGGCTGATGATGAATTTGTGGAGCGGGTCCGAGAACCAGTATGACTGGCATGGCCGTCCCACGTTCGGGGATGTATCCATGGCCCATTATCTCTGCGCCTCATACCAGATGCCCGGCGACACCGAGGCGCCGCAATGTGGCGACCGCTTTGTCGCGGACGTCCCTCGGCTTGGCGAAGCACCCAAGGTTGACGCAAAGCACTGACGCCACCGCCGCTGTCCGGCATTCGTACCAACCCTTCGCTGTACAGCTGGCTTGCCGATTGGCTCGCAATTTGCTGGCCCAAGGTGGGCGGGCACACGCGCCTCGACGGGACCGTCTCACGATGACCAAACTTGCCTTCTTCGGACACAATGTTGCCGACGCGGCCATTCGCCGGCGTGTTGAGGCATTTCAGGCTGACGGGATCGAGGTCCAAGCGTATATGGCGCGGCGTGGACCAGCGGCCCAACCGGACTGGAAATGGGTCGATCTCGGAGAGACGCGAGATGGCGCCTTTGTCCAACGCATCCGGTCGGTTTTCCGGAGCGCCGATGTCGCTGCCGACGATGAAGACCTGGCCAGCGCCGATGTGATTTACGCCCGAAACCTGGACATGCTTGCCACAGCCTTTCTCGCAAAGCGCAAACGCAAACTCGCCGCGCCGGTTATTTATGAGTGCCTGGATGTGCACCGCCTGATGGTTCGGAAGGACCCCATCGGCATGGCCCTGCGCATCATCGAGCGCGCCTTGTTGAAGCGCTCCCGCGCCCTTGTCGTGAGCTCGCCGGGCTTTCTCAAGAACTACTTCGAGCCACGTCACGGTGGCCTGTACGAAGCGTTCTTGGTTGAAAATCGGTTGGCTGAGGGCATGGACTATGGCGCGCGTCCAGTCGCGCGGGCTCATGATGCGTCTGCACCCCTTCGGTTGGGATGGGTCGGTGTGCTGCGTTGCGGACGCAGCTTCCAGCTCCTCTGCCAGCTCGCCGATGCGTTTCCGGACCGGTTGGAAATCCATCTCCACGGCAAGCCAGCGCACAATGAGATTGACGCCTTCGACGCCAATGTCGCCGCCCGGGCAAACATGACCTATCACGGCCCCTACAAGGCCCCAGAAGATCTCGGCAGGATCTATGACAGCATTGATGTGGTCTGGGCAGGGGACTTCATGGAGGCTGGCTACAATTCCGTCTGGCTGCTTCCAAACCGGATCTATGAGGGGGGGTACTACACCACCGCCCCCATCGCACCGGCCGGTACCCAGACTGCAGCCTGGATCGATACCCACAAAACTGGCCTGCTGGTCGCTGAACCGCTGGAAAAGACGCTTCCCGAAGCGGTGTCTGCGCTGATAAGGAACAGAAAGCCCCTAGAGGAAGCGGAGACCCGATTGCGCGCTTTACCGGACACTGTCTTCATCCAGCCGAAAGGCGAAATGGAGAAACTCCTGTCGGCCGCCCTGGTATCCTCCAAGGCAGAGGTGACCGCATGACTGTGACAGCCGACCGCTTCCTGCACCACAATCCCTACGAATCCGATCCCCAGGACACGCGTCTGGTGGAAGTCGGCAAGGGCGCCCCGATCTGGGAGCAGGGCCTGCTGGTCCTGTGGATGTATGTCACGATTGCCGAGTTCGAGGGCGACCAGTTCCTGCTCTACCCGCTCGCGCTATACTGGTCCGTAATGCTCGTCCTCCGGCGACGTGAAATCCTGCCGATCATTCGCCGTTCCTGGCTGCTCTTCACAATCCCCGTCCTGGTTACTTTGTCGATGGCCTGGTCGCCAGCCTCGTCGGCGGCCATGCGGCTAGGCATCTTCATGATCCTGACCAGCGGGATCGCGGTCTATGTGGCGTCACGCTTCACCCTTAGCCAGATCATACGCTGCCTGTTCTTTGCGGGGATCGGTGGCCTCTTGTGGACATTGTCCTCGCCGATCCCTTTCAATCTGGGTGGCCCGTTCGATCACAAGAACATCCTTGCCAAGCGGATGATGGTGACGACGATGGCTGGGCTGGCGATCGCCTATAATCCCCGTGAGATGACGCCCCTGCGCCTTCTCGGGGTCGTGATTGCACTGATCTCGGGCTACATCGTCACCCAGGCGGAATCGGCGACATCAATGGTCTTCCTGGCCGTTTCGGTGGCCACATTGACCCTGATTTGGGCGGTCTGGATGGGAGCCGCGAAGGTGCAGTTCCTTCGTGGCTCGCTTGTTCTCGTCGTGATGGCGTTGCTCGTGGGGGTAGGGATGTACCTGACCTCTGTCGACATCAACAAGCTCTATGTCGGCTTTCTCGACGCCCTCGGAAAGGACGCGACACTGACTGGGCGAACGCAACTCTGGGAGGCCGGTGAGCGTGTCGTGAAAGAGCGTCCACTATTCGGCGTTGGCGCGGAAGGGTTCTGGATGTGGACCCGCGGGGACGCCTACTCCCTCCTCGAAGCGAGCTACAAGCAAGCCGGCACCCGGTTCAACTTCCACAATTCCTACTATGAAGTGCAGGTCCACCTCGGCCTGGTTGGCTTGGCATTCCTGTGGGCCACGATGATCTGGTGCGTCTTCCGCAGCGGGCTGGCTTGGGTGAAGTCACAAACCATCGTCCGCAGCTTCTTCCTGTTGCTGACCCTGATCGTATTCACCTACTCATTCACCGAGTCGCTCATGTACACAGTGTTCGATATCGATGTGATGCTTTTCTTCGTCGCCGCTGCGGCCAGTACGATTGTCCCCCGCCAGATCGAAGACGCGCTTGCCGCTGACGGGATTGATCCGAAAGCGGTTTCTCCCGTCCTCCTCAACCAACCCGTCCGGCCCGGCCACGGCATTTACGACGCATGACCGGCGAGGTGTCTGGTTCGTCGCCCGATGTCACTGTCATCATCGCGGGCTACAAGGCAGAAGCGTTCATCGGGACAGCGATTGCCTCGGCACTCACGCAGGCCGGCCCCAGCGTGGAAGTGATCGTCGTCGATGATTGCTCGCCAGACGATACCGCGGGCGCCGCCAAGGCGGCGTTTCCGGATGATCCGCGATTGAGGGTCGAAAGGCTTGCCAGCAATACCGGCCCGTCGGGCGCGCGCAATCACGGACTCTCCCTGGCTCACGGTCGATACTATGCCGTCCTTGATGCGGATGACACGTTCGCGGACGGTCGGTTGGACCGTCTGGTCGGGATCGCCGACGCGGGCGGGCACGATCTCGTTGCCGACAATATGGACAAGGTGCCAGTGCCCCACCACCCCGAAGCGGCCGGTCCGTTCCTCAAGCCCGGTGCGATTGGCGACGGCGTGAACATTGGCCTCACGGCCTACATCGACCCCCTCAGCGACACGCACTTCGGTGCGCCGCTGGGTTATCTCAAACCGCTGTTCCGCATGGCGACCTTGAATCGTTTGGGCGCCCGCTATGACGAGACGCTGCGCAACTCGGAAGATTTCTACCTGGTGGCAAACCTTCTCGCTCAGGGCGCGCGTTTCCACCTCGCGCCGGATGCCGACTACAATTACACTGTCCAAGTTGGTTCGGAATCCCACAGATTGGGCGCCGAACGAGCGCAGGCAATTCTGGATGCTGATGAAGCGTTCGTTGCGATCCACGGGGCAGATTTCGACAACGCATGCATGGCCGCGTCGAAGCGGCGACAAAAATGGATCCGTAAAATGCGGCTGATCGAGCGGGTCGCCGAAGGTCTCAAGTCGGGCCGGCCGGTATCCGCCGCCATGGCCGTCGGGCGCGACCCTGGCGCAGCGCCTGCTTTGGTGAATTGGAGCGTCGAAGTCATCCGCAACCGCACCCGGTAAGGCCCCTATCCCGGCGCGAGCTTCGTCGTCAGTACAGCGCGGTGGCGGAGAGGTAGAGCCCAGCCCAGAACGCGGCACAAAGCGCAATCGTACCGACCGCAACCACACGCGGCTCGGCATACCATTCCTGCACGGTTGATGGCGATATCGTTCCCAAGCGGGGCAGGGGCCGGTTCGCCGGCGACGCCTCGTTCACACTCCACGGACCACGCGCCAGCCGTTCGAGCGCATCAGTGCGCGCGGCGGCATCTTCGGACATGGAGGCTGAGGTTGATAGCGTCGGCGACATTCGGAAACCCTTTCTTCTACAGCGCGAAGGTCGCTCCCGTTTGTGGTGAAATTTGGCCGGCACCATGGAACTTGCAGACCGTCTTGTGGCGGACGAGCGGTCACCCGCCAAGGGAGTGGCCACCGCGTGAGGTCACGCATCGCGCGTATCTGGCATGTGATTTGCTGCGCCCTGTCCCACAATGGTGTCGCGGCGCATCGGCATTGGCTTAACCGGTGACGCAATGACACGTGACGCAAAGACACTGCGGGAGAGACCTATGACGTCTGTTTGGAAACGCATTTTACGGCCTGCCCACGCCTCCTCTATCGGCGGTGCTGCGCTACTACTCGGCCTGGCGGGCTGTGCCTCCGACAGCATTGGCGACCAGGTTGATGGCACGATGCCCGTATCCGTGAGCCAGATTGGCGAGCTTGGCGAGCGCGTCCTGGTGCCAGTTGGCGCCGATCCCATGATCGCCGCGCCCCTCCATGCCGACGCCAATTCGGGGTTCAGCACGTATGACTGGACCGTGTCTGAATACACGCCCGACGCCGGTCTCCAGAATGTGACCTGGAATAAGAGCCATGTCGCTCTCGGCGATCGCTATCTCAGCCTCATGATCACTGCGCCGCAGACGCGCGGCCAACGCTTCGGCAGCGGTGAAATCCAGACCTTGGACACGATGGGGTACGGCCAATATGAAGCGGTGATCCGCCCTGCCATGGGCAGTGGGCTGCTTTCGAGCGTCTATTCCCGCGCCGAAGGTGACGAATCCTCTGGCGCCAGCGAGTTCGGCTTTGCCTTTCAGGGCAAGGACACCACTGAGGTATTCATCCGCCTGATGGTCGATGACGTTGTGCTGGTGCAGGACAAGGTCGCGCTCGGATTCGATGCCGGCCAAGCCTTCCACACCTATGGTTTGAAATGGACCCCCGATGCCTTGATCTGGCAAATTGATGGTGAAGACGTCCACCGCGTGGATCGCACGCTGGCCGCGCTGCCAGACCGGCCCGGCAAGCTCTTTGCCAATGTGTGGGCTGGCACCGATGAACAGGCTCACTGGATGGGTCGTCCCCGGTTTGCCTCCGGTGTGTCATTGGACATTGCCTGCGTCGCACACCAGCCCATGGACAAGAAGGGTCAACTGTGCGGTGTTCCGAGCGAGCCACCCCTGGCGATGGCCGTCGCGGGAGGCACGGGCGGCTAGCGCGCCCTCCCATGTCTGGCGCCAATTGAAGGTCGAGGCCTAATGGCAGACGGTGCAAGCCCCTCATCGAGCTACACAATTCAGGCGGCGGCGACCGAAATCGTCGTCGCCATTCCTACGCTCAACGAGGCAGCCCATATTGAGACATGCCTGCGGAGCCTGCTGACCGGCGATGCCCGCCTGACCAGCATACAATTCGTGGTCGCCGATGGCGGCAGCACCGATGCCACCCGCGACATCGTCGAGCAGGTAGCTCGGCAATTTCCGAATGTGACATGGATCGATAATCCCGGCCGGCTGCAATCTGCTGCCGTCAACCGGGTCGCCGCGCAGTTCGGCGAAGGACGCAGCATCCTGGTTCGGTGCGACGCTCATTCGATCTACCCGCCAGGCTACGTCACCCAGGTTGCCGACGCTCTGAAGGCCCGGGGCGTCGCGTCCCTGGTGGTGCCCATGGATGCGGTCGGCGAGGGCTGCTTTCAGAAAGCCAATGCCTGGATCGTTGACACGCCGCTGGGATCGGGCGGTTCAGCCCATCGCGGCGGAACTGCATCGGGCTTTGTCGACCATGGCCACCACGCCGGCTTCGAAATTGCAATGTTCCAGGCCATTGGCGGATATGACGAGACATTCTCGCACAATGAAGACGCCGAGTATGACGCCCGCGTCGTCGCGGCGGGCGGCCGGATCTTTCTCGACGCCGATATCCGCATCGCCTATCTGCCGCGTCCAACCGTTCGCAGCCTTGCCAAGCAGTACTTCAACTATGGGAAAGGCCGTGCTCGCACCCTACGCAAGCACAACCAGCGGCCTCGCCTTCGCCAACTGTTTCCAGTCGTAAACCTGCTCGGCATTGGCGGTGCGGGTCTTCTTTCCCCGCTGTTCTGGCCAGCGCTGCTCTTTCCGCTCGCCTATCTCGGCGGGCTCGGCGCGGCATCAGTTTGGATGATACTGCGCCACCGATCCTTGTGCGGCGCGTGGGCCGGTGTCGCTGCCGGAACCATGCACATGGCCTGGGCAGTCGGCTTTCTTCGGCAGCAACTCCAGCGATAAGCCAGGGAGTGGGGCGCTGATAAACAGCGACCCGAACGGCACGCGATGGTAGGTGAACCCCTGCAGACAAGGTCTGGTTGGCTACCGGCGACCGGCGCTCCCCCTCCTCGTCCCAGCGAATGGCGACCGGTATTCGAGTTGAGCGAAGGAATGGGCGTGACGCTGAGGCGCCGTGATTAGACGGCGCCGCGAGACAGCAGCACCGCGGGGATGCCCAGCACCATGATCTTCAGGTCAAGCCAGAAAGACTGTCGGCGCGCGTACTCGACATCCATGTCGACGCGCTCATCATAGGTCGTCTCGCTGCGGCCACTGATCTGCCAAAGGCCGAAGATACCAGGCCGATAAGCGTCATAAGCTCGAATATGGTCGCCGTAGCGAATAACTTCGTCATCCACGATCGGACGCGGGCCCACCACAGACATGTCACCACGAATGATGTTGAGCAATTGGGGGAGCTCATCCAGGCTGGTCTTGCGCAGGAAGTTGCCAACGCTCGTGACCCGTGGATCATTGTCCAGCTTTTGGCGTGCGGCCCATTCGGCGGCGAGCCGGGAATCCGATGCCAGGAGGGCTGCGAGCCGCTCCTGTGCATCAACGGCCATCGACCGAAACTTCAAGCATTTGAACGCTTTGCCGTCCTGACCCCGCCGGGTGTGAGCAAACAGGACCGGACCACCATCATTCATTTTCACGACAACAGCGATGATCGCCAGCACAGGCAGGAGAAAGATCACACCCGGTATGGCCAGCAGCAGGTCGACGCTGCGTTTGAGGTAACGAGACGCGCGGTCACGCGGAAAGGCATTACGATTGGATTTGGCGGCGTGAACGCTGTGGAAATCCACAACATCGCCAGAGGCAGATTCGAAGCTCATTGTGTCAGCACCCAGTCCCGAATTAACGCGATCTGTGTCTGGCCACACAAGAACTGCGCCAGCCCGAGCTTTTTCCACACCCATTCGCCACTCCCCACTGATACCCTGCAGAGGTTATCGAACACTGGAAGAACCCTGGCGCTGTACTCCCACCCAGTCCTGACGCTGTATCCACATCCGATATACGACAGCAGGGGTGCGGTTGCTCGTATTGGCGACCGCCGGACTTCTTCCTTAAAGAAGTGTTAAGTCATAGCCATGTCCCTTTTGCGACATCTTTCTCCACAGAATTGAATTAAATTTGCAGGTTTGTGGGTGTCGCGTCACTTAGTGCTTGACGAATAGGCAAATACTGATTCGCGGTTCTCTGATTCAAAAGACAATTTTGGGTTTGGCGATTTGGCGGTCGGAGTCGAGGCGGATCGGCCCGATTAGGTGCGCATTCATTCCCAGCCGCCCAAAATTCCCCTGACAGGCGAGTTCGGCCGGCCAGGCATTGCCTGATTGGAATATCTTCGCGTATGACCGAAAGGGATATTACGCGCGGGCCGTGTCCATGGCCAAAAATGCGCGTCCGGCGGCTACCAGCTCGTGAAAGGAACTGCCTATGCCAAGACCAGCTGGTGTGCGAAATCGAGACTTCGCGGCCAAGAAGCTGGCCCTGGTTGAGGCCCTGACCGAATTCGCGCTGACCTCTGACCTGCGGCGCCCCTCCCTGCGCCAGTTTGCGCAAGCTGCGGGCGCATCAGAGCCCACACTGCGGCACTATTTTTCTGATCGCCAAGGTCTCGTCATCGCTATTCTCGAAACCATCGGGCGGCGGGGGCGGAACCTCTGGGACACCGTCGCCACGCCCAGCGGATCCCCGGGAATTGCGATTCGCGAGTACTACCGAATTTCCGAAGCGGGCATGCGCCATGGCGGCTTCATTCGTGCCCACGTGTTCGGCATTGTTGAGGGGGTCGCCGATCCTGACGTCGCGCGCGCCTATCTCGAATATGTGTTGGAACCAGCGCTTGGAGCGGTTCGGGAAAAGTTTGCGGGCACGCCCGGTGCGCCGACCGGGGATGCTGCGCTGCGGGCTGCCAGCCTAGCCGCCCTGGCGCCTTTGCTGATGATGAGCCTCCACCAGGACCTCTTGGGCGGAGGCACTGACTGGCCGTTCGATAGCAATGCCACGATCGGTCACCTAGAAAGCTGGCTTTCAGCCGGGTTCGAAGCTGGCGCCGTCCCCTGACCGACGTCCATGCTGGGCTTGTCTCACGAGACCGCGGCTTGGTTTCCGGTCAGTCCGACCTTCTTCAATACCTTGCCGGCTCCGTCCAGCACCTTGGTCTCAGGTCCAAGTGGTCGCCCTTGCGCCAGCCACAGCAGGGCGTGGACGGACGCATAGGTCGCTGCTCCGATGCCCGCGACCAGGCACAGCGACGCGAATTGCAACGCGATGGCGCCCTCGCTGATGATCAGCGTATCCCTCACCAAATACACGACCAGGTACATCACCGCGCCCGCCATCACGCTGCGCAGGATCGCTCTGAACTGATCGAGGATTGTGATCCCGACCATATGCTTGACCATCCATAGGCTGATGCCGACGCTCAACACGGCCGTGCCCACCCGCGACCACAACACCCCTTCCAGGCCATACAGCGCAAGCGCCCAAAGCAGCGGCGTGATGCGGAGCAGAAAGGTGATGAAGTTCCGCCAGAACAAGAGCTTGGTCCGGCCGAGAGACATCGCTAGCGCTGCTGCCGGCATGTTCAGATTATTGATCCCGATCACCGGACCCGACAGCGCAAGCACAATTGCGGCCTGCATCCACTTTTCGCCGAACATAACCCGGACAATCGGCTCAGCCAGCACACTCATCCCGAATCCCAAGGGCAGCATCAGCGCGAAGGTGAACGACATCGACAGCAGAAACGCCCGGTTCAGACGCTCACCATCCTTCTGGATCGAGCTGAACGCCGAAAACAGCGACCGGTTGATCGGCGCGGTCAGAAGGGTCGACACCCGTTGCGAGAGCTGGGTGCCGTAGGAGTAAAAGCCCATGGTTGCCTTGCCCAAAGTGCCGACAAAGAGGCCGTCAGCCTGCCAGGTGAGGTGCCGGAAGATGTGGCTCAGACCCAGCCAGAGTGAGTAGTTGAAGATCCGCTTGAAGGAGACCAGCGTCAGGCGTGGAAATTTCGGCTTGAGAATAAAGCTGACAACGATCCCGGCGCCGCCCGATGCCACCAGCCCGATCGGGATCGCCCAGTAACTCCCGGTCAGATAGGCGATCGAGATGATCGTTGCCGCCGATGTCAGCTTCACCGCGATTTCCGCGAAGGCTTCAGGACTGAACACCAATTCGCGCGCGAACTCTTCCATATAAGCGTTCCGCAGGCCCAGGATCAGCGGATAGCTGGCCACCAGCAGCATCAGGGGGAAGAGCCGCTCATCCCCATAGAATTGCGCAATCGGCCAGGCGAGCGCCAGCAGCATGCCGCTGACCACCAGCCCGCGCAAAATCCCCAGCGTCCAGGCTGTATCGTAGTCATCTCGCGTTGGCTCATCGAAATGGATCAGTGCCGCAGCGGTCGGGAATTCCAGGATTGCGCCGACCAGTGTCATCACCGTGATCGCAATAAACGCAAGGCCGACATCTTCCGGCGTCAGGAAACGCGCGGCAAACATCATGGATACGAACCCGATGGCCTGGCTGAGGAACCGGCCGATGAGCAGCCAGGAGGCGCCGCGGGTCACGCTGGCGGTCAGCTTGGGCATGCGGGGCAAGCTCCGTTGGCCGGTCGGGCATCCTGATTGGGCAGTGCGAGGAAGGGGGACGGAGATTCCATTGGTGTCGGCCGCGGGCGGTGCCCTAGGTCTGCCCCCGCAAGTCGCGCGCCCAAAGTGTATCCCAGCGTAGCCGGCAGATCAGCTGCCAGATCTTCGGTGCGTTTTGCCAGGGTGGCGGCGGTGTATCCTTTCGGGCCAGCGCGGCAAAACTGGCGAGATGGGCTTGCGCCGCTGGTGTGCGCTTCAGATAGGCGTTGGTGCGGGCTTGTTGCCGCGCGGTCGGCCACAGTTTCAGCACGCCGAGAAAGCCCCCAATCGACCCTTTCACGAACCCGGCGCGGAGCCCCGCGACCGTCATAACCATCAGTTCAGAGAAAACATCAAAAGCCGGCTGGCGCTGCTTCATCATCAGGTAGACATGGTTGCGCATGTGAAACCGGTACCGATTGTGTTGCCACTGCACCCGGTGTTCCGGAGAAACCTTATGCCGGACAGCAAAATCACCATTGTAGACAATCTTGTAGCCGGCATTCATCAGCCGGTCGCAGAGGTCGATTTCCTCGTGCATGAAGAATAGCGTTTCGTCATAGGTGCCGACCTTTTCGAACGCCTCGCGCCGGATCATGTGCCCAGCGCCACAAAATTGCCGTGCGGGAAAAGTCTGACGGGTCCACGTAACCGGATCCAGCGGGCCATAGCTCCAACTCGACTGGTCTGGGATCGGATCGTCCACCGGGCTGTCGAACACATTCACGGCAAATCCCAGAGCGCCGATCTCGGGGTGGGCATCCATGAATGCTGCAGCTCGCGCGCACACTGTTGGGTCGGCAAATACCGCATCATTGTCGAGCGCGACGATATAGTCGGCCTCGCCCATAGCGCTCGCCTGATTGCGGCCCCCGGTTACGCCGGCATTCTCGGTATTGTAGCGCACCTGGACAGCGGGTTGCGCGTCGCAGAAAGCCTTGAGACGCGAAAGGTCGTCGGGCTTGGTCCCCTGGTCGACCACTTTCACCCGCGGCGCGATGCCAGTCTGCTCGGATCCGCTACGGATCGCCTCGATCGTATCGTCGGTGCGGTCCCAGGACAGAATGATGATATCGACGGCCTTCATGGAGGTTCCCTCGCGTTCGCAATCCTTGCGGCGCCCGTCCCCAGCCGTTGAAAACCGGTTGTGGAATTCGTCCGGGGGCAATCGCCATAAAGCCCAATTCAAATGTCACGCCAAGCGGGTATGGCGGTGAAAAGGGCCCATTCTCAGCCCGAATGTGCAGCTGGCCTTGGTCTTGCTGGGCGCGTGGGCAATAGTGCCCAGGAGGGGAATATGAGCGGCGGAAAGACACCCGACATGTCCGTTTGCGACATTATCATTCCCTTCTATCAGCGCCGGCCCGGCATCCTTGCCAACGCCGTCGCGTCGGTCTTCGCCCAAACCCACGAGCATTGGCGCCTGATCATCGTCGATGACGGCTCACCCAGCCCGGTCGAAGATGACCTGTCGGGTTTGACCGACTACCAGCGAACGCGGCTGCGGATTGTGAAGAAACCTAATGGAGGCGTCAGTTCGGCGCGCAATGCGGGTCTCGACGCGGTCTCGGACCAGGCCAGGATCGTCGCATTCCTGGACTCCGACGATATCTGGGACCCCGGCCACCTCGCCCGCTGCGCCACTGCGCTTTCCAAGCCGGGGATCGACCTCTTCTGGGCCGCAGTTTCCGGCGACGAATTCAGCGAAGACTATGTTCCTGTCTCCTCGGTGCTGAACCGGGGGGAGAGTGAACCCCTGCTGGGCATGCCCCAGGCCTATTGGGTGAGGGATCTGCGGCCGGTTCTGTGTGGGCCCTGGTGGCGGCACATGCACTTGTCCTGCACAGCCATCACCGCCTCGCTCGCTCAGAAAGTCCGGTTCCGCGAAACCCTACGCCTGTCGGAGGATTTTGCATTCCTGATGGACTGTGCCCAGATTGCGGAAGGTGCAGTCGCCAGCGACGCACCTGGCATGGCCCGGGGAACCGGTGACAATATCTGGCACGGCATGGCCTTCGATGACGCCCGCCTCGCGCTCGAGAAATATACCATGATGACGCTGTACAAGAGCCTGCAGCGCGATCAGGCCCTGGCACCCGAAGCGCGGAAGATCCTCGATGCGCGGATCGAGGGCCGGCGCCAGCAATTCTTCTGGAATCAGGTCCATCGGCTCAAGGGACGCAAAGCGCCCACGGTCGGCCTTTGGATGAAGTGGATCGCCCGCGACCCGGCCATCCTGCGCACTGCGTTTGGTCGCCTGCTGAAACAGGCGCCTCGCCAGTCGCGCTATGTCATTCCATTGGAAGACGCCTGAGCGCTCTTGCGACGGTACAGGCTGAGGCGCGAGTGCGTGCGCCGGCACTGGCCGATCCTACACGAGATCCGCATCATCACCGCCCCGACCAAGGGCCAGCGCGACCACCGCCCCCAACAGTCCGGGATCCTGGATACTCCAACCCGCCAATCCGCCCAGCTGCACCGGCTTTCCAGCGCGCCGGCGAGCCATTTGGCCCCACAGCGCCTGCTTGCGCGCCTTGCCCTGCCGTCGGCGCAACAGCGAGGTCGCCTCCGCCGATAGCGGCGCGCGATGGCGCAGCATGCGGAACGCGGACCAGACGCAGAATTGCTGGCTAAGGAACTTGTCCGCCGTGTTGTCGACGCCATGGAAAAGATTGTCGCCATGACCCCTTACCGCTCCCGGCGCGGTCGATACCAACGTTCGCGAAGCCAGCCGAACGGCGTCGGCGAAGAACAGCACGTCTTCAGCCGCAAGCCGTAATGCCGGCTCGAACCGGACGCTGGCGGCCAGCGCTGGCGCCATCACCATGGATGACAGGTGCATGAAACTCCAATCGCTGAGCATGCGCTCACCGAGTGCCTCGATTTCGAACAGGGGAGGGTCTTCGGCGCATATTGCGTGCGGCCACTGGTCCAGGACGGCACGCATGTCGGCATGGTAGTCAAACGCTTCGTCGCCACCGATTGCCGCCAGGTACAGGTCCGCTCCATGCTCGGTCAGCGCCCGCATCGCCCGGTCCAGATGCCCGACGTCCCAGATGTCATCGGAATCGAGAAAGGCGGCGGCCGTGTCGCGCCCACTCAGCGCGTCGAGTCCAGCATTCCGCGCACCGCCTGGTCCGGTATTGGATTGCTCGACCACTGTGATCCTGTCCTGCTGCGGCTTGGGCAGGGGCGCCAGCTCCGACTTGGCAGGATGAGGGCTCGCATCATCAACGATGATCACCCGAAGGTCCTGATGGCTTTGCGCGAACACGCTTTCCAACCCCCGGCGCAAGATACCGTCCTGGCGCTGGAAGAATGGAATGATGACGGCGACGGTCATGGCGGTCTCGGTGTTCAGGATGACGATCAGGTGTGGCCGGCTATGGCACGCAGGTGTCGCAATGCAAGAGCGGGGCTGGAACAGGACTTGCGAGCCCAGGGGTTGGGCAATGGGTTGGGGCAGGGCGCGCGATTGCGCGCTGAATAGCTCCCTGTGTATCGCCCTGTGGAATAGTCCGGTTGACAGGCCTTGCCCGGCCAGTCTCTTTGGAAACACGGGAGTATCCCAATGATAGAAGAAATATCTTATGGCTAATAATTATTTTGCTCTCCTGGCTTCTAGCCCGGGGGCTTTTGG
>JBCCBN010000054.1:0-16313 GCA_039034035.1 Pseudomonadota bacterium | reverse complement strand
CCCGGTCACAGCGCTTGTGAATCGGTGCGACTCCCGTCCTCATCAGCTGTATGAGTAGGACGGTTATTTGCGGTATCGACGAAGTAGGCCGTGGCCCATGGGCCGGACCCGTCTGCGCCGGAGCCGTGGTCCTGCACCCGGACCGTCCAATTGCTGGGCTCGCTGATTCCAAGACCCTCTCAGAACGGGCGCGGACACTTTTGGCCAAGGAAATTGTCGAACGGGCTGCCGCATGGTCTTTGGGTTGGGCTCGTCCCGAAGAAGTCGATCGGTTGAACATTCGTCGCGCAACCCACCTCGCCATGAAGCGGGCCGACAAGGCGCTGTTCCACCCCTACACACAAGCCCTGATCGACGGCACCGATGTGCCCCCGGGATTGACCGGCCCTGGCCGCGCGATTGTTGGCGGAGATGGAACTATTCCAGAGATTTCGGCGGCATCCATCCTGGCCAAGGTCAAGCGCGATTCGCTCATGATCGACCTGGACGAACGCTACCCGGGATACGGATTTGCCAGCCACAAAGGCTACGGCACCCGGCAACATCGCCAAGCGCTTGACGATCTCGGCCCATGCCCTGCCCACCGGCTAAGCTTCAAGCCCGTCGCATTGGTCGGAAAACAGAGCGCTTGAACCCTGCCAAGCCCTGGGCCATGCCCGATCCCATGGACCCGCGACCATACCCAGCAGACCCGTCCTTCCCCTTGGACAGGGCAACCCAGGCCGCCCGCCGATTGTTTTCCCGTGCACCCGGCACAACGGCATTCCAGCGGCTCCGACGCCGGCTCGCCCGGAATGCGGAAACGGTCATTCGCACCTGGGCCATGGATACGCGGGCGCCGGTAGGTCGCCGCCCGCGATGGCTGGTCTGCCTGTCGGGCGGCAAGGATAGCTACGCGCTGCTCGCCATCCTCCTCGACCTCAAGGCGCAAGGCCGTCTGCAGGCCAATCTCCTCGCCTGCAATCTCGACCAGGGCCAACCAGGCTACCCGGCTGAGACCCTGCCCCGCTGGCTTTCCGGGCTGGGCCTACCCTATCGGATCGACACCCGCGACACCTACACCATCGTCACGGACAAGACCCCGGAGAACCAGACCTATTGCGCGCTGTGCTCCAGGCTTCGGCGCGGCCATCTTTATCGTATCGCCAGGGAAGAACGATGTGACGCCATCGTGTTGGGGCACCACCGCGAAGACGCCCTGGCCACGTTCATGCTCAATCTCGTCCATGGTCGCCGGCTCTCTGCCATGCCCGCCGCCTTGCGTAATGATGCCGGTGACGTCAGCGTGTTGTGCCCCCTGATCACCAGCGCAGAGGCAGACCTTGGCCGGCTGTCGGCGGGATTGAAGTGCCCCATCATCCCGTGCACGCTGTGTGGCTCCCAGCCCGGCCTTCAGCGCCAGGTCATGGTCCAGCGCCTCGACGCCTGGGCGCGCGAAACGCCCAGCCTGAAGGAAACCATGTTACGCGCGCTCGGCCATGTGCGCACCAGCCACCTGCTCGACCCACGCCATGGTGCCGATGCCCGGGGCGACGACCCCGACATTCCCTAACGGAACGGTTGCCGCCGACCATGTCAGGCGATACCGCTGCAAACCATGGCAGACTCCGATACCACGCCGCAAACGGCCTATCCCGCCCTCTCCACGCCAGAGGCCATTACGGAAGGACTGGGCGAGGTCGGCTACATCGCGTCCGAGGACATCTCCACCCTCGTTTTCCTGGCCGACCGTTTGCGCAAGCCGATCTTGATCGAGGGTCCCGCGGGCGTTGGCAAGACTGACCTGGCCGTGTCCCTGGGCCGATGGCTTGAGGTGCCGGTTACGCGGCTGCAATGCTATGAGGGCCTCGACGAGGGCAAGGCGCTCTATGAATGGCAGTATGGCAAGCAATTGCTCTACACCCAGCTTCTGCGAGAACGGCTCGACGCGATCCTCGGCGATGCGGGCGACATGAATGCCATCACTGGGCGGCTCAAAGATTTCGACGACATTTTCTTCTCGCCAGATTTTCTCGCGCCCCGTCCCCTGCTCAAGGCCATGCAACAGCCGGGGCCGTCCGTCCTCCTGATCGATGAGATCGACAAGTCCGATGAGGAGTTCGAGGCCTTCCTGCTCGAGGTCCTGTCCGACTACCAGGTCACCGTGCCGGAGATCGGCACGATCCGCGCGAATGTCGCACCGTTGGTCCTGCTGACCTCCAACAATGTCCGCGAGCTGAGCGATGCTCTCAAACGGCGCTGCCTGCACCTGCATATCGGCTTCCCAGATGCCGCCCGTGAGCGCCGGATTGTCGCCGCCCGCGTTCCCGGCATCGGCGAAGATCTGCTGAAACAGCTCGTCGACTTCGTGCAATCCCTTCGCGAGGCCGATATCAAGAAGCGGCCATCCATCGCCGAAACCGTCGACTGGGCCAAGACGCTGCTGCTGATGCACGCCGACATGCTCGACGAAGCGATGGTTCGGCGTACGCTGAACGTCCTGCTCAAGCACGAAAGCGACATTGCAGCGGTCGACCGAGGCCTGGCAAAAATGGCGCGGGACGCCCGCGATACCGCTGGTCAGGCAGGCGCCGGAACCGGGCGCACGCAGGGCGGATATCCCGACCTGTCATGAGCGGCGAACGCACGCTAACCGACTTTATCCGCGCGCTTCGGTCAGCCCAGGTCGACGTTTCGCCCGCTGAAGCCATCGATGCCGCACGGGCCCTGGCGACGATAGGATATGGCGACCGCGCGCTGATGAAGCGGGGCCTTAAGGGTGTGCTCGCTAAGTCAGAAACCGATGGCGAGACCTATAACCGCCTGTTCGACCTGTTCTTCGCCCAGCGCGACGTGGCTGAGAACGGCTCGGCCCAACACGGCGGAGACGCCGCCGGCGACAACAGACCTGCCGACGGATCTGACCCACGCGCCCCAGACCTGCTCGACCTCGCCGAACAGGGTGACGACGCGGCCATCGCCATGGCGCTGGAACGCGCCGGCCGGGACGCCGGCGTCCAGGATATTCGGTTTTCTACCCAGACCGGTTATTTCGCCCAGCAGATGATGAAAGCCATGGGCGTAGAGCGGCTTGAAAAACAGCTCCTGGACCGCCTCCGAACCCAAACCGAGGCCGCCGAAGCCGACGCCGAGCGGCTGATGGAGATCCGCCGGGACATGATGGGCCGCGCCCGCGCCCACGCCCAACAGCAGTTTGATGTCTATGGCGCCGGCCAAACCGAACAGTTCCGCGAGGATGTTCTCGCCGAAAAATCCATAAGCGCGCTCGACCTTTCCGATATCCGACGCATGAATGTGCTGGTTGCGAAACTGGCCCGCAAGCTCGCCACGCGGCATTCGCGCCGGCGGCGGCGAAAAAACCGCGGAAAGCTCGATATTCGCCGAACCCTCCGTTCAAATGCCGGACTTGGCGGGGTCCCGTTCGACCTGCATTGGCGCCAAAAGCGCCGGGACAGGCCCAAATTCATGGTGATCTGCGACGTTTCCGGCTCAGTCGCGCGATATGTGCGCTTCCTGTTGCTGTTAGTGCACAGCCTCAAGGAAGTCGTGCCCGACCTCCACGCCTATGCCTTCTCTGCAAGGCTCAAGGATGTCGGCGACTGGCTCGATACCGACGGTTTCGAAGCGGCCATGGCGCGCATCATCAAGGACATCAGCTTCGGGTCCACCGATTATGGTCAGGCCCTGTCAGACCTTCGGGTGGACCATTGGCAGGAAATCGACCGCCGGACGACAATCATCATCCTCGGTGATGGCCGGTCGAATTATGGCGACCCCAGGCTGGATCTCTTTCGCGAAGCCACCTCGCGCGCGAAGCAGACGATCTGGTTGTGCCCCGAGCCGCGCTCGGTCTGGGGAACCGGCGATAGCGAGATGCTGCGCTACGAACCCCACTGCTCAACCATGGTCCAGGTGTCCAATCTCAAATCCCTGGAACGCGCTATCGACACGGCACTGTTGGCCTATGGGTGAACACCGCACCTCACTCCCTATTCAACACCCAGCTTCGCTTTCAGGATCTTGTTGACGGCACCCGGGTTCGCTTTCCCGCCCATTGCCTTCATCACCTGCCCGACGAACCAGCCCATCGCCTTCGGCTTCTCCTTCACCGAAGCGGCCTGATCGGGGTTTGCGGCGATGATCTCATCGATCACGGCCTCGATGGCGCCCGTATCGGTAACCTGTTTCAGGCCGTCCCGGTCCACAATAACGGCGGGATCGTCCCCGGTTTCGATCATTCTCTCGAATACCGTTTTCGCGATCTTGCCGGATATTGTGTCGTCGGCAATCAGATCGACAAGGCCGCCCAATCGGACCGCTGAAACCGGACTATCGGCCAGTGCAATGTCTTCACGGTTGAGGTACCCAAACAGCTCCTGCGACACCCAATTGGCCGCCAGCTTGGGGTCGCGTCCCTTGGCGACAGCCTCGTAGAACGCCGCACTTTCCCCGTCCGCGGTCAGAACCCCGGCATCATAGCGCGACAGCGTGTACTCGCGTTCAAACCGCGCACGCTTCTCATCCGGCAGCTCCGGCAGGCTTGCCCGGATCGCATCGACAAACGCCTCATCGAATTCGAGGGGCAACAGGTCCGGATCGGGAAAATAGCGGTAATCATGGGCGTCTTCCTTGGATCTCATGGACCGGGTTTCGCCCTTATTCGGATCAAACAGGCGCGTCTCCTGGTCAACGCTGCCGCCAGCTTCAAGAATGTCGATCTGACGCCGCGCCTCATACTCGATCGCTTGCTGGATGAAGCGAAATGAATTCATGTTCTTGAGTTCACACCGCGTACCGAGATGGTCAAAATCGCCCGTTTCGCGGAACTTCTCATACGCTCCTGGACGGCACACGGACACGTTCACATCTGCCCGCAAATTGCCTTTCTCCATGTCGCCATCGCATGTACCCAGGGCCACAACGATGGACTTCAACTTCTTCACATAAGCAGCCGCTTCCAGCGGTGTCCGAATATGCGGTTTGGAGACGATCTCCATCAGCGCCACACCTGAGCGGTTGAGGTCCACATAGGTCGAATTTGGGTCCATATCATGGATGGATTTTCCGGCATCCTGCTCCAGATGCAGCCGCTCGATGCCAACTGTGAACCCATAGGCCGGATCGCCGTGGGCTGGCTCCACATCCACTTCGATCTCGCCTTCGCCAACAATCGGGTGAGCGAACTGGCTGATCTGATAGCCTTGGGGCAGGTCGGGATAGAAATAGTTCTTCCGATCAAACCGCGACCAGGTGTTGATCTTCGCCTTCAGCCCCAGCCCGGTTCGCACCGCCTGCTCCACGCAAAACCCGTTGATCACTGGCAACATGCCCGGCATTGCCGCATCGACCAGAGAGACATTCGTATTGGGATCGGCGCCAAACTTCGTCGATGCGCCGGAAAACAGCTTCGACTGGGACGAAACCTGAGCGTGGATCTCCAGGCCCATCACCATTTCCCAATCGCCGGTTTCCCCTTCGATCCGGTAAGCGGGTCGCGCCTCGCCCATATGCGGCTCCTTCCATTCACTGTCTCTCAAGGGCAGACGACAGATTGGGGCCGCTCGTCAAGCGTCTCACGCCTGCGGCCCGTCCATCGTGCCTCGGCGGCAGCACACTTCAACAACGAGACCGACTCATGCGTCGCGCTCGGCCTGCTCTGCCGCTTCCCGTGCCCGGCGCACACGCTCTCGCCGAACGTCCATACGCGCATCCAGGGCCGAGCTTCGCCCCCACCGGGAGAAAGCCGATCGCCGGCGATCTTCGCCATCGCCCTCGTCGACCGCTTCGGACGCCCGGCGCTCAATGCCGCGCACCAGCAATGTGAGCCGCAACCCGATATAGCCCGCTACCGCCAGCGATATCAGCATGATGGTGCGCACTTCCGGCGCCAACGGGTCGATCCCGTTCTGGACGAACAGCGCATATCCCAGGCCCAGCGCCACCGCGCTGAAACCCGCCATGTAAAGTGCAAACCTCATCCTCGGACTCTGACGCGCCGGCGCACCAAGATCAAGCCGGCGCCGATGCCTTCAGCACCCAGACGCGCCCCGAAATCCGCAGCGAGACGCTACCACCACGCCTCAGGCTTGGCCGCAAACCCCGCCGACACTTCGAGCACCGCCCCCACCTTGAAACAGCTGACCTCATCCAGCGCCTTGCCGATAACCTGCAACCCCAGCGGAAGCCCCTCGCCATTCACGGCCGCAGGCACAGATATGGCCGGCAAGCCCGCAAGGTTCGCCGTCACGGTGAATACGTCATTGAGATACATCTCAACTGGATCTGCGTTCTTCTCCCCGAAGGCGAAGGCCGCGCTCGGACAAGTGGGCGTGAGCAATGCGTCCACGTCCTGGAATGCCGTCGTGAAGTCTTCAAGGATACGCGTGCGCACCTTCTGGGCCCGCAGGTAATAGGCGTCGTAATAGCCCGACGACAGCACATAAGTGCCAATCATCAGCCGCCGCTGCACTTCTGCACCAAACCCGCTGGCCCGCGTGGCTTCATAGGTCGCCGTCAGATCGCTGCCGTCCGCCCGTTCGCCATACCGCATCCCGTCATACCGCGCGAGGTTTGACGAGGCCTCTGCCGGCGCGACGATGTAGTAAGCCGGCAGCGCATATTTCGTATGGGGCAGTGAGACATCGACGATGTTCGCACCCGCCGCCTTCAGCCACGCAATCCCCTCTTGCCACAGCGCTTCGATCTCCTCGGGCATGCCGTCGATCCGGTATTCCTTGGGCACGCCAATTTTCATGCCCTTGATCGATTGGCCCACCGATTTGCGCCAGGTCGGTGTTTCAACCGCCAGCGACGTCGAATCGCGCCCATCGTGGCTACACATCGCCTCCAGCATGATCGCCGCATCTTCCACCGTCTTGGCGATCGGGCCGGCCTGATCCAGCGATGAGGCGAATGCAACGATGCCATATCGGCTCGCCCGCCCATAGGTCGGCTTGATCCCAACCGTCCCTGTAAACGCGGCCGGCTGGCGGATCGATCCTCCCGTGTCCGACGCCGTCGCGGCCAAGCACAGATCGGCGGCAACCGCCGCCGCCGATCCGCCCGACGATCCACCGGGTGTCAGGCTGCGATTGTCACCCGCCCGGCGCCAGGGATTGGCGACAGGCCCAAACCGAGAGGTCTCGTTCGAAGACCCCATGGCGAACTCATCCATGTTCAACTTGCCCAGCATCACCGCGCCGGCATCCCATAAATTCTGTGTCACCGTCGCTTCATAGGGCGGGGTAAACTCGCCCAGGATGCCCGATCCAGCCGTAGTCCGAACCCCCTCGGTACAGAACAGGTCCTTGATCCCCAACGGCGCACCGTCCAGCATCCCCAGCTTGGGCCGCTTCTTCGCCCGGCGCGCATCCGATGCGTCGGCCTGGGCCAGCGCCTTCTCCGCCGTGACCACGACATAGGCATTCAGTGTCCCGTTCGCCGCCTCGATCGCGGAGAGATAGGCTTCGGTCAGCTCCCGCGAGGAGATGGTTTTCGCCTTTAGCCCGTCCAGGGCCCCCGCCAGGGTTAGGTGTGTCAGGTCACGCATAGGAAAAGTCCAGAACAGGCGGCCCGAATGGACCGTTTCGCGCGCCTTGGTAGGACGCCCCTGCCGCCGCTGGCAAGCCCGGACCGGCGCCGCCACCTCTCATCGTCGCCTGTGCACTTTATTTGCGCGCGTCGGCGTTGCGTTTAACGCCGGTTCACGTCGGCCGTGCCAGCGTGGTGTTGGGGATACGGGAGGCTGACCAGGAGACGACACCCATGCGCACCCATTCGGTACCAACCCTCGCCACCGCGGCCCTGTTGAGCGTTCCGCTCATGCTCGCCGCTTGCGCATCGCCACCAGCCGCAGGTGCTGAGGCCAACGCCGCCAGCTCGGCCCCATCCGTACCGGCCGGCGCTACCGCGGCCTCCACCGCCGCCGCCGACCCACGCCAGGGCGATGCCGTGCGGCGGGTCTGCTTTGTCTCCAGCATTGACGGCTTCGGCGAGACAGACCGGAACTCCGTGATCATCGAAGCCCGGCGCAACCAGCACTACCGGATCGAGACCTTTGGCGGCTGTTTCGAACTCGATCACGCCCAAACCATCGGGTTCGACACAGTCGGCGGCTCCAATTGCCTGTCAAAGGGCGATAGACTGATCGCGTCCGACAGCCTGCTCGGTATTGGCGGCGGCGCCGGCGTCCGCCCACAACGCTGCACCATTCGCGAAATCTATGCCTGGAACCCCGATGCCGGCCAGGATGAACCCGGCCAGGATGCCAGCGGAAGCGGCGACACCGGTCAAGAGGCCGACACCTGACGTCTCGTCCACCGTCCACCCGGCCATGTCCACCCCCATTGCGGGGCCGGTGCCGGTTCCGATACAAACAATCCAGCAAGCGAGAAGGGTGGTCCTGTCTCGCAGGTCCGGACGGTATCGGACTGGTCAGGCGAGGCATGGCCCATGCGGTTGGTGATAACGGGGGGTGCAGGGTTCATAGGATCCGCAGTCGTTGAACTGGCCGCCACCCGGGGCCACCCGGTGCTCAACATCGACGCCCTCACCTATGCCGCCAATCCCGACACGCTCAGTACTCTCGCCAGCCTGCCGAACTACACGTTCCTTCAAGCCGAAATCGGCGATAGCCCAACCATCACCAAAGCGCTCGACCAGTTCGCCCCCGACACCATCATCCACTTGGCAGCGGAGAGCCATGTGGACAGGTCCATCGACGGCCCGAGCCCCTTCATCGACACAAACATCGTCGGCACGTTCCGCCTCCTCGAAGCCACCCGCGCCCATGCCGCCTCACGCCGCGCCTCCGAGGTCCGGTTTCTCCACGTGTCGACCGATGAAGTATTCGGCAGCCTCGGCCCAACCGGCAGCTTCGACGAGACCAGTCCCTACCGGCCCAACTCACCCTACTCCGCCTCGAAAGCTGCGTCCGACATGCTCGTCCGCGCCTGGGGAGAGACGTATGGGCTGGCTGTCCTCATCTCCAACTGCTCGAACAATTACGGCCCCCGCCAATATCCCGAAAAGCTCATCCCCACCGTGATCGAGGCGGCCCGCCAGGGCCGTCCAATTCCGATCTACGGCCAAGGCACCCAGATCCGGGACTGGCTCCATGTCGATGACCATGCCGACGCCCTGCTCCGCATCGCCGCCGATGGGCAGCCCGGCGAAACCTACGCCGTCGGCGGCCGTGCTGAGCGCACCAATCTCGATCTTGTCCGCACCCTGTGCGCGATCATGGACGAGCGCTGCCCCGACACTGACTGGGGCCGACACGAAAACCTCATCACGTTCGTCAAGGACCGGCCCGGCCATGACCAGCGATACGCGGTCAACACTACCAAGATCGAGCAAGCGCTTGGCTGGACGCCCAAAACCGCCCTCCGCGAAGGCCTCGCCCAGACCGTGGACTGGTATCTCGGCAATCCCGGCTGGATCGATCGCGTCCGCGCCCAAGGCTTTACCGGCGAGCGTCTCGGCCATGCTGATCCCGTAGGCGCAGTCTGAGCTTTCGCCGTGCGACCCGGAACCCGAGCTCATAGACAGGAGCCCCTCCCATGAAAGGCATCATCCTCGCCGGCGGCTCCGGCACGCGCCTCTATCCGCTCACCCGGGGCGTTTCGAAACAGATGCTCGCCATCTATGACAAGCCGATGATCTACTATCCCCTGTCAGTGCTCATGCTCGCTGGCATCCGGGACATCCTGGTGATCACCACACCCCAGGACCAGGCGGCCTTCCAACGCCTCCTGGGTGACGGATCCGCGATTGGGCTCAACCTCTCCTATGCCATCCAGCCCGCACCAGAAGGCCTCGCTCAGGCCTTTATCATCGGGGAGACCTTTATCGACGGTGATCGATGCGCACTGGTGCTCGGCGATAACATCTTTTACGGCCACGGGCTTTCGGACATGCTGCAATCGTCGGCACGGTTGACCGAGGGCGCGCATATCTTCGCTTACCGGGTTCGCGACCCCAGCGCCTATGGCGTCATCGAATTAAGCGTTGCGGGTCAGGTCATCTCCATCGAGGAAAAGCCAGACCAGCCCCGGTCCAGCTTTGCCGCCACCGGGCTCTACTTCTACGACCATACGGTCTGCGACCGCGCCCGCGCTGTGCAACCATCCGTTCGCGGCGAGTTGGAAATCACGACGCTCAACCAGATGTATATGGCCGACGGCCTCCTCACCGCCCGCATGATGGGGCGCGGCTATGCCTGGCTCGACACCGGAACACCCGACGCAATGCTCAAGGCGGCCCATTTCGTCCAGTCCATCGAAGAGCGCCAGGGGCTCAAGATCGCCTGCCTTGAGGAGATCGCGCTCCGATTGAGCTACATCACCCCCTCCGAACTGGAGGCTCTGGCCAGCGCATACGGCCACACCGACTATGGCAAATACCTCCTGTCCGTGGCCGAGGAGCACGACTGAATCTGGTGCGTTTATTACGACAAACGCCCTGGGCGCGTCTCTCTCCACAGACGAATTAGCCAGGGTGAATTTGTCCGAACTGAAAAAAAACAGCTTTCTACGTTCGGTCGCGACAGAAAACCGTCGATCCAGGCCGAATCATTTTGCGTTAACGAGTTGTAAACGAATCGTAGCTGCGTCATATCGATCTCGTACGTGTGCGAATGCGCGTTTACGGGGGCTAGAATGGCAAGCAATAAATCTTTGACGACTATTGGTTCTGTGGTCACTGGACCCATCTCGAACATCGTTCTGACCGGTGACGGCGGAAACAACTCCCTTAACGGGACGAATAATGCCGATACGCTCAGCGGGTTGGGCGGCGATGACGACCTGTTCGGCTTCGGCGGCGTTGACACGCTGAACGGCGGTGATGGCGATGATGAATTGTTCGGCGGCGGCGGCAATGACATCCTCAACGGCGATGCCGATGACGATTTCATCACTGGCGGCGGCGGCAATGACACGGTCAATGGCGGCACCGGCTTCGATACACTGATCCTGAGCGGCAACAGGGATGACTACATCGTCGACGTCGCCGCAGGCACCGTGATCGACAAGCGTGGCACTGACGGTACGGACACCATCTCCAGCATCGAACGGCTCCAGTTTGCAGACACAAATGCCATCCTGGTTGCGCCCGGCGGCTCGATCAACTCGGCGATCGACGCGGCCGCTGATGGCGACACGATCATTATTGCCAATGCCACGTTCCGCGAGCAGGTGACGATAGAGAACCGGGCTAACCTGACGCTGGAAGGTGGCGCTGGAACTGTTATCGAAGCGCCCAACTCCTTCCTCGCAACGACAGTTCCCGGGTCCGGCGGAGGTTTTCGAGCCGGCGAGTCCGTCGTCGAGGTCTTTTCCAGTGACAACATCACGCTGACGGGCTTCACCGTGGACGGCCGGGGCAATGGCGACGCGGTCTCTCCGGGCGCCAATTTCATCGGCATCCTCATGTCCTTTTCCTCCGGCGTCATCGATGGGGTTACTGTCGAAGGCATCCGCGATCCTCTGGTATCCGGCACACTTAGCGGCAACCAGTCCGGCGATGCGATTGTTGTGAACAATGAAGGCACGACGGACCTTCCCGTCTCAATCCTGAACACTTCGGTGTCTGATTTCCAGAAGACCGGCATCCGCCTCGTCGGCGACGACGTTGTGTTCCTGGTCGAAAACACCACTGTCGAAGGCGCAGGCCTGCTCACATCTCCCGGCGCCATCGCTCAGAACGGCATCACCATCGAGGATGGCGCTACCGGTCGGGTTGCCAGCAGCACCATTTCGGATATCGGCAATCTTCGCGGCGATTTCGCCAGCGCCGGCATCCTGGCAGTGGACCCCGGCAATGGCCTCCGCTTCTTCGGAAACACGATTAGCGGCCCGTCCGACGGCAGCGGCGGGTTCGAAGACAGCTCCCATACCGGCATCCTGATCCGCGGCAGCGCGAATGATACCGGCATCTTCTCCAACACCTTCCAGGGCCTCCTCACCGGCGTTGCTGGCATTCAGGACGTCGACCGAACCGTCTTCGGCGGCAACACGTTCGAAGACATGCTCGACAGCTTCACCCCCATCACCGGCGGTGGCGCCCGGCCCGGCCTGTTCACGGCCGTTTCCGGGATCGAGAACGACCAACCCATGGACCTCAGCACCACCGATGGCGCTGATCTCCTGCAAGGCACAGAATTCAATGACCGAATCTTCGCCAAGAAGGGCGACGATTTCATCGCTGGCGAAGACGGCAATGACCGCCTCGACGGCAATGAAGGCAACGACACCCTGTTTGGCGACAAGGGCAATGACGTCTTGCTCGGCCGGGCCGGCAACGACCTGCTTGATGGCGGCAGCGGTAATGACACGCTGCTCGGCGGCGGCGGGCGTGACCAACTGAACGCTCGTGCCGGCGATGACACGCTGAATGGCGGCGGCGGCGACGATGTCGTCAATGGCGCAGCCGGCAACGACACGCTGTTCGGCAATATCGGCGACGATGTGGTCAATGGCGGCAGCGGCAATGACCGGATCGATGGCGGCGCTGGTGACGATCTCCTCCTCGGCCAGGCCGGAACGGACACATTTGTCTTCAACGCCTCCGATGAGGGCAGCGACCTGGTGGTCGGCTTCACGGCTGGCGAGACGGTCGAACTCAACGGCTTCGGCTTCGCCAATCTCGCCGCCGCCGAGGCCGCATTCACGCAGGTCAGTACGAATGTGGTCTTCACCGCCGGCGATGTAACGGTGGAATTCAGGGGCACAAACGTCGCTGCGGTTCGCGACGCCATCGTGCTCGATGCCGGTTCGGCCTCCGAAACCCTTTCGCGGGTCGCCGAGCCAGCGCCAACCACCGATATCGACCCCGTCTTCGTCAGCGAAGAGTTCGACTGGGCGGATATTGCTTGACGGAAAACCAGAAGGTGGGATTTGCGGCCCTGAACTTGAATAGTGACAGGGCATTGCAACAACAGGATTTTGGAGCGGGACTTCCAATGACACTGAGATTAGTCGCTACACTGATTGCCGCTGGCGCCCTTGCGGGCCCCGGCTTCACAGAAGAGCTCGGCACGTTGACCAAGGTCGGCGGGGATGAAGGGTCAGTCACGGTCATCCGCGACGGTACATCGACCACGATCAAATCAGGCTTTACCCTACAGCCGGGCGACCGGATCGTTGTCCGCGGAAACGGGCAGACCACACTCGAAGCCGAAGGCTGCGTCCAGACGCTGGAAGCGCCCGCCATGACCGTGATCGGTGATACGCCCTGCGAAGACCAGATCGTCCGCCTGGCAGAGCCGTCTGCAAAAGCACAACGCGTGGCCGCTACATCCACGACCGGCGCCTCAAATGGTGCAGCAGCTGGAACAGCTACATCTGTGCTCGGCGTTGCTGGCCTCGCCGCCGTGGTTGGCGACAGCGAGGGCGGTAGTGCCTCGAGCAGTCCGTCCCCTGTGCTTGACGGATCGTCCGCCATCGACACCGCCGAATCTCGCATTCCCGTCACCGATACGCCCACCAGCGCATTGTTCAGTGACGACTTTGAAGCCGGCTCCGGCCTCGACACCGGCCTGTTCGGATTCTTCGAAGCGACCAGTTCCTGACGGGGGCGGAGGCGGGACGGGCCGGCTCCATCTGACCGGCTCTTTGAGAAATGAGGTGAGGGCCTCGACCGCGCGATGAGCATCATTCCGGAAAGCCGCCAGGCCGCCGCCCCAGCCGGGGTCGTCACGCGCCTCCGCCGCTGGCTCGCGGGGCTCCTGTCGTCCATCCCATTCCAGGCGGTTTGCGCAGCCCTGATCGGCGGTGTCGCCCCGGCCCTGATTCGCGAAAACTATGAGCGCGTCGCCGATAAGCTCGTCTCCTATGACAATTCCATCATTGGCACGCTGCTCGCCGCTCTCATCGGTTTCATGCTGTACCGCAAGATTTCGGTCCTGCCCGGAACGCGCACCCTGATGCGGGTCCTGCCATCCTTCCTGATTTCCTATGCCCTCATCCTCGCCATCTTCATGATGTGGCGGTTCGACTACAGCCGCTACCAGTTCGCCGCCAGCTTCGCGATGGTCACCACCTGGTTCGCCCTGATCGCGATCATTACACCCCGCCTCGAACGGTGGACCATCGCTCTCGTTCGATCGAACCGGTCCACCCGCATGATCGATATCTCCTGGATCCGCTGGATTTCAGTCACGGACCCAAGCCAGATCCCCGAAGACACCGCCGTCGCTCTGGCCGCCGATTTCAGCGACCCGACCCTCTCGCCAGAATGGGAAGCCACCCTGGCCCGGGAAGTGCTCAACGGCCGAACCGTCCTCAACGCCAAACCGCTGCATGAATCCCTATCCGGCCGTGTCCAGATGGATCATTTGTCCGAAAACACGTTCGGCCACCTGTCGCCAGACAACCTCTACGCCATTGCCAAGCAATACATCGACATGGCTGTCGCTGCCGCAGCGCTCATCTTCCTCTTGCCGGCGCTCCTGGTCATCGGCCTCATGGTCCGGTTCGACAGTCCCGGGCCCGCCCTCTTCCGCCAACAGCGGGTCGGCTACCGCGGCCGTCCTTTCACGGTCTACAAATTCCGCACAATGCGCGTGCACGCAAACACCAGCCTCGGGGCGGACATCACCGCCGCCGATGATGACCGGATTACGATTGTCGGGAACTTTCTCCGTAAGTCGCGCCTCGACGAATTGCCCCAGATGCTGAACATCCTGCGTGGCGAGATGAGCTGGATCGGCCCGCGCCCTGAGGCCATGCGCCTGTCGAACTGGTATGCCTCCGAGATCCCCTTCTACGCCTACCGCCACAGCGTTCGCCCCGGCATCTCCGGCTGGGCCCAGGTTCAGCAGGGCCACGTCACCTCGCTCACCGATGTGAAAGAGAAGCTCGAATTCGACTTCTACTACATCAAGTATTTCTCGGTCTGGATGGACCTTCTCATCGCCGCCAAGACGCTGAAAGTCATGCTGTCAGGCCAAGGCGCCAAATAAGGCTCCAAGGATCGGGGCCGTATCCGGCGCCACTGCGCCCGTTGTCGCCTAAAGGTAGTCCCGCCCCGCCCCTACTCCACCGATTTCGGCACCACGAAAAACCCATCGGCCGCGCTCGGCGCATTGGCCAACACATCGCCGACCTTATCGCCATCTGTGACCACATCCTCGCGCATCGGCAAACGGGTCTCGACCACCGACGTCATCGGTGCCACGCCGTCCACATCCACCTCGTTCAACTGCTCGATCCACCCGAGGATGCCGCTCAGCTCGTCAGCCAACGCCTCGAGGCGCGCCTCCGGCACGGCGATCCGAGACAGCCGAGCCACCTTGCGCACATCATCCTTCGAAACGGACATCGGTCTCTCTCCGCCAGCCAGTCCCTTCCGATAGGCTCTCGCTTTCCTGCCCGCAAGGCCCTATCGGAGAGCCATGGCAATTTGCGACCTGGTTGACCTGCCGCCCACCGGCGTCCTGCTCGCGCTCGACCCCGGCGCGCGCACGATCGGCGTCGCCGCCTGCGATGCTGGCCGGCTCATCGCCTCCCCCGTCGAAACCATAGCGCGCGGCCGGCGCCTCGCGCCGGCGCTGGAGCGGTTGCTCGCCCTGATTGACGCCCGCGCCGCAGTCGGCCTGGTGATGGGCCTGCCCCTCAATATGGATGGCAGCGAGGGCCCTAGCAGCCAGGCCGCCCGCGCCCTCGCCCACAACATCCTCAAGGCCCGCAACCTGCCCATCGCCTTCCAGGACGAACGGCTCACAACCGCCCAGGCCGAACGCGACATGATCCAGAGCGATATGCGCCGGGACAAGCGTGCCGCTCTGATCGACGCGTCCGCTGCCGCCATCATCCTGCAAACCGCAATCGACCGCCTGGCCAACCAACCACCGCCAACCGCCGACAGATCCTAACCCGCAGCCGCCGCCCGCGAGGTGCACCAATCAGCTTCCGCGCCTGGCACCGGAGGGCTGAATCGCCAGAACACTTCCCCGTTCACCGCCCGCGCCGGCACAGGTGCCAGCCCGGGCAGGCGCTCATCCGGCCGCGCTGCCGGATCGTTCAGCAACAGGCGAATGTCCCGGATAATGTCGCAACTGTCGCCATAGATCGAATGGCGAAACCGGTCCTGCACTTTCTCCAGATGGCTCAGCCCGCCCAGGTGCCCGATCACCGCATCGCTCACATCAATCGAATCCACCCCCGGCACGATCACCGGTTCCGGATCGGCCTCGCCCGGTCGCAAGGTGCCGGCCATGAACTTGATCTCATCGGAAATCGTCCCCCCCAATTGCAGCATCAGTTCGCGAAAGCCCAAGGCCCGGTCCACATCGGCCGCATAGAGCGTCTTGG
>JBCCBN010000053.1:0-16527 GCA_039034035.1 Pseudomonadota bacterium | reverse complement strand
TTCGTAATTGATGTTCAGGCAGCCGCCCGCGATCAGAGCACCGGCCCGCTGGCGGAACAGCAGGATGGCGAGCACGAACACTGGCCAGAAAAACGGCCAGACATAGTCCTTGTGCTTGTCGAAAATCGGGTCGGTGAACATGGCACCGGGGAGTATGCGCTGGGGCGAAGTCGGTCGGATAAGTTTTTGGGAGTCTCTTGCGCTCGCATTCATGTCGCTCACGGCGCGTGGCGCCTCCGCGGGGGCGGCCCATTCGGGCCGGCGGGCCGTCGCCCTTTGTTCGCGCTTACGCGCTCATGGGATACTGCTGGCAGCGGGCGCCCCTTGGGGTGCCTAGCGCTGGTCGAGTTTGGAGGTGAGTTACGCGGGCGGGGTTTGGGCCAGGTGGCTCTTGCTGGTCGTGGGGGAAGAACCGGTCTAGTTTAACCACCATGCAAATGGCTCGGAAGACTGTGAAGATCCTTCATTCGGTGGCGGCGGCCGGCCTGATGGGCGGGCTGGCGTGTTACATGATCCTGCTGGTGGCCGCGCCGCAGGAGTCGCTGGCGGCCTATGCGGATTTGCGCCAGTCGATCGATGTGGTGGCTGATTACCTGCTTATGCCGTCGCTGGCCGTGGCGCTGGTTTCGGGCCTCCTGTCCATGGTGGTGCACACCCCGTTTCTCGACCGGGGCTGGGTGTGGATCAAGGCGCTGCTCGGCATCCTGATGTTCAAGGGCGTGCTGACGATCGTCAGCGCCAAGGCCGATTATGCGGCGCGCAAAGCCCAGGAGATTGCTGCCGGCACGGCGCCGCCCGATGCGCTGGACCAGTTATTGTCTCTGGAATGGTATACGCTGTGGGCGGTGATGGTGATCTGCCTCGCCAATGTGGTGTTGGGCGTGTGGCGGCCAAAGCTGGTCCGCGCGTCGAAGCCGGCCGTGCGGGCGGTCGCACCCGCGGCGGAACCGGCCGCGCGTCCCGAGGCGATTGCGGCGGAGTAGGCCGGGCCGGACGCTTACCGGCGGAAGAATCGGAAGACGCCGAGCGCGCCGCCGAGAATGGACCCGATACCGCCAAGCAGCATGACGATGGGGTTGGCGTCATTGGCGGCGTTGACCAACCGGCCCACCGTGGTGACCTGGACTGTGACCGTGTCGCGATAGCTGCGGACCGGCAGGGCGCGTTCACCGTCCATGGCGAAGATTTCCAGCACCAGATCATGGCGCCCTTCGGCCTTGGCCTGCACGCGCCAGCGCCAGCTATTGGCGGCGAATTCGGACACTGACTGCAATTCCGGCGACAGGCTCTCGATCTCGAAACTGGTACCGGTGAGCAGCGCCTTGGCTTCGGCGCCGACCATAGCATCGCCTTCGACGATGTTGCCCTGGCCGGGCAGGGTGCGGGCGGCGGTGTCGGCGCCGGTGGCATCGATGGCGAGGGTGACCTCGAAGGTCTCGCCCATAATCACCTCGTCGGGCGCTTCATGGGCGATGGGCACCTCGCGGAGGGCCTGAGCGGCGTCACGGGTCTGGGCAGTGCCCATGATCTCGAAGCTGGATTCAGCGATTTCGGGGGCCGGAACCGGAGGTGGTGCGGCCGCGCGGGTCGTCGGCGTGCTTTCGGGGGCAGGCGCGGCTGGCTGGCTGGCGGCGACGGGGCGGTCGTCCGCCATCAGGCGCAGGCCGGCAAAGCCAGCGGCGGCGAGACCGCCGAGGATCAGAAGGACGGAAATGAAACGCAACATGGGGGACCCCTCCGCACCGGGCCGTTTCCGTTTTCAGCGGAGCCGGCCTTGCCTGTTATTTGCACCCATGGCGGTTTGGTTGTGGCCAAACGCCTGCGCGCGCAGCCCATCAGGGCCGGCGGGCCTGGCCCGCACCGCGTTTCCGCCAAAGTCGGAACCGCTTCTGGTAACCGCCATAGCACCCAATCATTCGGGCGAAAATGGGCCGGATTTCCGGGCGCGTGCGATTTCGTGGAAGGCGATGGCAGCAGCGTTCGAGACGTTGAGGCTCTCCATGGCGGCGCTGATCGGGATGTGGGCCATGAGATCGCAAGCCTTGGCGACGGCAGGGCGGAGGCCGGCCCCTTCCGCGCCGAGGACGAGGGCGACCTTGCCGGCGCCATCGAGCGCCGTGTCGAGCCGAGCGCTGCCGCCACCGGCGAGGCCGATCACGGTGTAGCCAGCGGTTTGCAGGGCTTCGAGGCTGCGGGCGATGTTGACGACGCGGATTTCGGGCACTTGCTCGACGGCGCCGGCCGCGCTTTTCGCGACGGTGCCGGTGATGGGCGGTGTGTGACGGGTCTGGAGGATGAGGGCGCCAATGCCGAAGGCGGCAGCCGAGCGCATGATGGCGCCGAGATTGTGGGGGTCGGAGACCTGGTCGAGGACGGCGATGGCGCCGGGGGCGGTGTCGAGGCCGTCGCCAAGCGGCAGGGGCGTGAGCGGCTGGACATGGGCGGCGACGCCCTGGTGGACGGCGCCGGGCGGGAGGGCATTGTCGATGGTTTTGGCGGAGACGATTTCGGGGTCTGGCAGGGCGAGACGGCGGGCGGCATTTTCGGTGGCGATGAGGCGAAGAATGGTGCGGGCGGGGTTGGCAAGGGCAGCGGTGACAGCGTGGCTGCCCCATAGCCAGAGGGGGCCCTCGGGGGCGTCTGCACGCAGTGTGCGGGGGCGCTCGCCACTGCTGCTGGCGCGCCGATCTTGGCGGTTGCGTGGGGGTCGCTTCATCCCTATAAGACCGTTTCCGTTTTGCCAGGGGCCTGACAGCAGGCCTTATGCGGGACGGACCTGCGGCGTCAATTCGGCAATGCGGTAGCGGATCCTGCGTCCGGGCGGACAAGGGTCACTTTGGAGGGATGGGAGAGTGGTTAAATCCACCAGACTGTAAATCTGGCCGCTTAGCGTACGCTGGTTCGAATCCAGCTCCCTCCACCACCCGCTTCCGCAGAAAGACCGGCCGGCGCCCCAGTGCGGGTATAGCACAACGGTAGTGCAGCAGCCTTCCAAGCTGAGGATCTCGGTTCGATTCCGTGTACCCGCTCCAATTCTCCTTGCGCCGGGTAGAGCGGTGTAAAGCGGGTGCTGTGTTGTGGGGCACAGGCGGGGCCGGTGTGGTGTGGAAGGGTTGTCTCGACCTTTGGAGATTGAGACCCATGCCCCGACGCTCGTTTGTTTCTGCCCTGCTCGCTTCCAGCCTGATGGTTGGCCTGGCGGCTGGCGCCGTCAACACCGCTGCCGCGCAGGTGCGCGATGGGACGGTTGATATTGATGGCAATCTGTCGACGGTGACCATTGTGGGGTCGAACGCGACGGTGGCGAAGAGCTTCCTGGGCGAGGCCGAGACGAATATTGGCGTGGTGAATGATGCCGATATCAATGGCTCGCTGGACCAGATGGTGGTGGTAGGAAGCAATGTGACCCTGGCCAAGAGCATGGGTACGGATGCGGAGACGCAGATCGGGACGATTCTGAACAGCTCTGCGTCGGGTTCGGTGCGCCAGACGGTTGTGGTGGGTAGTAGCTATACGAAAGCAGACTCGCTGTTTGCCGATGCCACGACCAAGATCGGGACGATCGAGGATGCCCAGCTGGATGGCGGGTTCGAGCAGACCATCATTATTGGCGATGTGATCACCGATGCGGGCCATATCGGCAAATCGGCCACGACCTGTATCGGCACGATCAAGGGGGGACGGCATTCGGGCGCGTACCGGACAAGCGAAGGCGATGTGAAAACCAAGTCGAAATCGGGCAAGGCGTTCGGGATCTCGACGGGCTCTATTGGGGCCAAGAGCAGGGACACGATGATTGACGCAAGGGGCTGCTGATGGCGGCGTGACCTCGCGGGCCGGGCTGGCCCAACCTGCCGGCAGATCCTGCACCAGACCCAGACCCCGCTCTTCGGAGCGGGGTTTTTTCGTATTGAAATCATGGGGCTATAGATTTTTTTCGAAAAAGTTTTGCCCTGTGCTGGAGGGCACACCGGCCCTGGGGGCGGTTGGGTAGGTTGAATGTGTGGACAGGGACTGAACACAACGCCCAGCCCCACAGAGACCAAACCGAACCCAACCAGGAGACTACCATGTTCAAGAAGATCGCAATCGCCGCCCTCGCCGCCGCTTCCATCGCCGGCGCTTCGTTCGCCCAGGAAGACCGCACCGTCAGCATCGACGGTGACGTCAACCAAGCTACCGTGCTCGTCGGCGCAAACACCGTGGTTGCCACGGGCTTCCTGTCCGACGCGACCAGCCACATCGGTTCGATCGACAATGTCGATATTGACGGCGAAGTGACCCAGCTCACGACGGTGATCGGTGCCAACACCGTGGTTTCGACCGGCTTCCTGTCCGACGCAGAAAGCAATATCGGCACGATCAACAATGCCGATATTTCCGGCTCTGTGGATCAGCTCACCTATGTCGCCGGGGCGAACACGGTCGTTTCCAAAGGCTTCCTGTCGAACGCCTGCTCCTCAATCGGTGCCATCGGCGAGAGCTGCTAGGCCGGGAGGGGCTTCGGCCCCACCCCTTCTCCCCCCCCCCGCGCGCTTCGGCGCTGTCTCAACCCGGCCCGTGGACGCTTCAGAACCGTCCGCGGGCCCTTGCTTTCAGGCGTGATGCACGCGCCATCCCGACCGAGAGGGTCACGCTCATGTCCAAAGTCCTTCATCCCGTTCTTCTGCCCGTTCTAGCGCTGTGCCTGCCGGCGGTGGCCGGTCCGGCGGTCGCTGAAGTGAAGTTCGACACCGGCCCCATAGAGCGGGCGCTGGAAATGTCGGACCGGATTGAACGGGACGCCCGCAATGCGCGGCTGTTCGAAGCCGAGCCCGTGGCCACCGATGCGGTTGAGATCTGCTCGGTCGCAACCGGCAATCTCGATGGGGCGAGCCGGGCCGATGTGTTCGAAACATGCCTGGAAGCGGTGGAGTCCGGCCGTTCGGTCGGGGTGCGCCGGCGGGGGAACGCCTCGATCGTTTATGCGTCGCCGGGCAGCTATGCCTGTTCGGTGATCGGCGAGCGGGGCCGGTCGTGCCGCTCGCCTGTGCCCTCTGGCACAGCGCTGCCCCGCAGCCCGCGCTAATCATAGTTCACCGAACACTTTCAAAGACAGGAGACTGCCATGCCCCGCTTCACCCCTATCATGATCGCTGCCCTGACCGGTCTTGCGCTCGCCAGCCCGTTGGCGAGCCCCGCTGACGCGAAGGAGTACAACCAGACCGGCTCGATTCCCTCCGACGCCCAGGCGATGATCAACCGGATCCAGGCCGATATCGCGGTGATGGGTGATGATGAAGGGTTCTATGGCTCTTTCGAGGATGACTGTTCCTCGCTGAACATCGGCGCGAATGCAGACGGGTCGGCCCCGGACCAGCAGGTGATTGTGGCCGACACGATCGTGAACATTGGTGGTCGTTGCCGGGTGGTGCGCGGCCAGGCCGGTTTCCAGAACCGTTCGGGCGAGACGCCATCGGACACATACACGCCGCCACCCGCCGATCCCAATGAGATTCCCTTCGATTGATCACCCCCACCCCCGCAACAGGATGCAAACACGCCAATCCGTGGTTTTATGGGAAAACAGTGGATGGCAGGGGCTGCGGCCCGGAAACAAGGACGAGGCCAATGAAACGCACACTCCCGACACGATCCAGCATGGCCCGGCGCATGGCCGGCCTTTTGACCTCAGCGGCGATGCTGGTCGGGTGTGCGGCCTCGCCGGACACGGTGTACCAGGCGACCCAGCCGAAAGCCGAACCAATTGCGGCCGCGACGAATTTCTCTGACGCGCTGACCTGTATGGATGACATGCTGTATGCCTATGGCATTCGCGACATTCGCCTGACGACCAATGGCATTCCGGACTCCACGGGAGAGATCCAGGTGGGCACGCGGGACATGTTCATCTCTGCGGTGAGTCGGATGAGCGCGCGCAGCCGGGCGTTCACTTATATCGATTTCGAGGAAGTCTCTGCCGGCTTTGGCCCGGCGCCGGACCGGCGTTTCTATGATCGCCAGCAAAGCCTGTTGACGCCGAACTATTATGTGCGCGGCGCGATCACCACGTTTGACGAGAATGTGGTGACCGACAGCCAGGGCGGGGGTTTACGGGTAGGCGGAACCGGTGCGGGCGCCAATTTCGATGCGTCATCCTCGGTGGTGGGGCTGGATATCAATGTCGGCGAAGTGAAGACCGGCCTGATCGTGCCGGGTGTGGCGTCAAGCAATCGGATTGCGGTGACCCGCCGGGCCTTTGCTGGCGATGTGAGCTTTGATGTGGAGATCGGGAGCGAGCTGGTGGGCGGGTTTGCCCAGGCGGCGCGGTCCAAGAGCGAGGGCATGCATACGGCGGTGCGGACGCTGGTGGAGCTGAACACGATTGAATCGCTCGGCAAGCTGACCCGGGTGCCCTATTGGCGCTGCCTGGGAGTTGAACAGACCGATCCGGCTGCGGAGAAGGAAGCGAGCCAGTATTTCAAATCCATGAGCGACCGGGAGCGGATCGAGTATGCCCAGCGGTCGCTGGCGGGCCTGAACTATTATAGCGGCGCGGTGGATGGCGAAGCGTCGCCAGCGCTGCGCGATGCGATTGGCGAGTACCAGGCGAGCAACAATCTGGTGGCGTCGGGACGGGTTGACCGTCAGCTGGTGTCATCGCTGCTGGGGCGGGATGTGAAACTGGCGGGCAAGGGCGCACCGATTGCGGGCGCGGGCCCGGACTATGACGCGATTGTTTCAGAGCGGCTGTTCATCTCGATGACGGATACGCTGGAGTTTCCGACCTACAAGGTGGAGATGCCGCTGCAGATGCGTGTGCGGCTGAATGCCGAGGCGTATCTCTACTGCTTCTACCAGGACGGCGCCGGGTCTGTGGCTCGGATCTTCCCGAACCGCTTCCAGCCCAATGCGCTGGTGCCGGGCGGGAGGATGGTGAAGATCCCCGATGAAACCGCGGGCTTCCGCCTGGTGTTCGAACAAGCCGGGGCGCGGGAAACGGTGAAGTGTTTCGCCTCGCGCACCGAGATCGGGGTCGATTTCCCCGATGCGCTGAAGGCGGGCGACCTGACGCCGCTGCCGATGGGCGACCTGGCGGTGCTGGAAGCGGCCATTCGCGAGGGCGCGCCTGACGATTTGGCCGTGAGCACGCGTGAGTTTCTCGTGCGGTAGCGGTCACCGGGGCGGGGTGCCGGTCCGGCGCTCCGTTCCGCGCCTCCAATTCATTTTTGTCTCTTTGTCACCCTGAAAGGCCAGATCCCATGACCCTCCCTATCCCCTCCACCCGGCTGGCCATTTGCGCCGTAACCGCCGTCTTGATGACGGGTGCGGCGGGCCTTGTTGCCTTTGCCGGCCCGCAGCTCACCGCCGCCGCCGAACCGGCCGCCAGCGACACGCCCTACACGGTGACGTGCTGGCAGGAGGGGCGGGAAGTTGTGACTGAGACCAGCGCGGCGGGGCTGTCAGCGATCGATATCGCTTCGGCGGAAAGTGTGGGACTGGCCGCGACGGATGGTTCGCGGCGGACCTTAGTGGCGCTGGGCGAGGCGCTGTGCCTGATCGACGTTGAGAGCCGATAGATCGGTATTGCCTTTGGCGCGCTCGGGCTGCGGTTGTTTTTGCGCTCACGGCTTCCGGCTTCGCCTCCGCCTCCGCGGGGGCGGGCTAATCGCCCGGCGGGCGTTGCCCGCTAGAGCGCTTCCGCCAAAGTCGGAAGCACTCTATTGCTGGGGGCCGGTGTTGAGCGGGCGAAACGCTTCAGGCCAGGCTGAACGTGTTGGTTTCGTCCTGGGAGACGGCGGTGACCGGCTGGCCGATCCGGTTGGCCTCGCCGCTTAGCGCTTCCAGCGCGGGGGCGTCCCCGGTGGCGATGAAGCGTTTGTCTTCGGCGGTGCGGCAGAAGGCGATGACCTTGGCGGGGCCGTCGCGGCCATGGACCACGGTGTAGGTTTCGAGCGTGCCGCCGGTGGGGGCCTCTGCCAGGGGAACGCTCGTGGTCGCCTTGGCGGCGGGGTCTGCCGGGGTGAAGGCAGCGGGCCGGGCGGTGGAATAGATGCCGGCGGCTTCCTTGGTCATCCAGCCGCCATTGGCGAGCACCAAGCCGCGAGCGCCGGGTGCGGCGCGGACCCGGTCGACCATGCTGGCAATGCCGTGCATCGAGTAATTGTTCCCCGGCCCACCGAAGAAGGGCAGCCCGCCCGTGACGGTGAGGGGGCGCGTTTCAGCAAGATAGTCGATGCCGAGGACGTCGCAGGCGCTCATCACCGCGATGGGGAAGCAGGAGTAGAGGTCGAAGAGGTCGATGTCTGCCGGGGTGAGGCTGGCCTGGTCGAGGGCGCGGTTGAGGGCGACGTCCATGGCCCAGGAACCATCGAGCTTGGGGCGTTCGGAGATTTGCAGGTCGCCCGCTTCACCGGCGCCGTGGAGGTAGACCCGCTTGTCTGGCGCGATGCCCCATTCGTCGGCCTTTGCCTCGGAAACCAGCAGGATGGCGGCGGCCATGTTCACCGCATCCTGGGCGACGTGCCATTTCAGGAACGGGTCGGCGATGGGGCGGTTTTCGGCCGACGGGGTGGCGAGCCAGTCTGCGGTCCGGGCGGTGGGGAATTGGCTGTAGGGATTGGCCGCAGCGACCTGGCTGAAGCGCTCGAACAGGTGTGACATGACGGCCCGGTGTTCGGTTCGGGTCTCGTTGCGGCGGTGGGCCAGGGCGTTCTGGAACAGGGCGTAGAAATAGGCGGGGACGACGAGGCCGTGCTTGGCTTCGCTGCGGGTGAGCATGCGCGGGCCATGGCCGCGATCCTCGAAGGGGCGGGGGTCGTCGTCTTCCCAATTGAGTGTCACACCGCCGCGGCGGGCGGCCTTGGTGGCGCCGATGGCTTCGGCACCGGCGACGAGGGCGCACTGGCTTTCGCCAGCATGGATGCGGGCGGCCATCTCGTTGACGAGGGCCTGGGGGCTCTGGCCGCCGGCGATCTCCAAGATCAGGTCAGCGGGCTGGGCATCGAGGGTGCGGGCCAGTGTGCCGGGGAGGTTGGCATTGACGCCATTGGGCTGGGGCGCGCCGGGGTAGCTGGTCTCGTTGGTGCGGGCCATGGCGAAGGTGTCAATGCGCGCGGCGATGCCCGGGCTGCCGGTGTCGGCCAACGCGCGCTGGGCCGCGATGGTGGCGAGCAACAGGGGCGATGGCGCGGCGGCAGCGCCCTGTTCGGCGCGCCAATGGTCGACGACCTGGCCGACGCCAACCAGCACCGGCATGTTGTGTTTGGCCATGACGTCCTCCTGACTTCGGTCCCGGTTCGGGATTGTTTTTCGGGGTCGGTGTAGCAAACCCAGCGGAATTGACGAGACGCGACGTCGGGGAAGTCTGCCGGAGGTGGGGGCAGCGGCCGCGCCTTCACAGCGCGCGCGGGGCGAGCTAAGGGTCGGCGCAGTTCGGCGCCGTTCGGAGGCCTTCCATGAAAGTTCTGATCACAGGCATTGCCGGCTTTGTCGGCTTCCACACGGCGCGAGCCCTCTCGGCGAAGGGCCATGAGGTGGTGGGCGTCGATTCGCTGTCGCCCTATTACGGGATCGGCCTGAAACAGGCACGTCTGGAAGCGCTGGGCGACCGGGCGGCGTTTCACGAGATCAGCGTGGCGGACCGGGAGCGGTTTGGCCGGTTCGTGGAAGACGAGGCGCCAGACGTGATGGTGCACCTGGCGGCCCAGCCGGGCGTGCGCCATTCGATCGAGCATCCGTTTGATTATGCCGAGGCGAACCTGTTGGGGCATTTGTCCGTGCTTGAGGCCTGTCGGCATTCGAAATCGATCCGCCATCTTGTTTATGCCTCATCCAGCTCCGTGTACGGAGATACCAGCACGGTTCCGTTCAGCGAGGATCAGGCCGCCGTGGAGCCGGTGTCGCTTTATGCCGCCACCAAACGCGCCGACGAGCTGATGAGTTCGTCCTATGCGCATCTTTATGGGCTCAAGCAGATCGGGTTGCGGTTTTTTACCGTATACGGCGCATGGGGCCGGCCGGACATGGCCTATTGGATGTTCACCCAACGGATCTTCGACGGTGAGCCGATCCGCGTGTTCAATGGCGGCCAGATGCGGCGGGACATGACGTATGTGGATGATGTGGTGGCCGGCGTGGTAGCGGCGATTGAGACGGCGCCGGACTTTGCAGAAGCCGAACGCCCGCACCGCGTTTACAATGTTGGGAACTCAACGCCCGAGCCGCTGATGGACATGATCAATGTGATCGAGCGGCTGGTTGGGCAGCCGGCAGAAAAGATCATGGAGCCAATGCAGCCGGGCGATGTTACAGAGACGTATGCTGACATTTCCCGGTTTCAGGCCGATTACGGATATGTGCCGAAGACCCGGATGGAAGACGGATTGGCAGTGTTTGTGGATTGGTACCGCGATTGGAGGCAGCGGGGGTAATGGATGTCGAACCGCTCGGCATTCCTGGTCCCTGTCTGATCCGCCCCCGGAGGTTTGGCGACGCGCGGGGGGTTTTGTCGGAAACCTATCAGCGCGACCGGTATCGCGCAGCTGGCATTGATGCCGATTTTGTGCAGGACAATCTGTCGCTCTCTACCCGTCGCGGTACGGTGCGGGGACTGCATTTCCAGGCGCCACCGGCGGGCCAGGCCAAGCTGGTACAGTGTGTTCGTGGGGCCGTGTTTGATGTCGCGGTGGACCTCAGGACCGACTCGGCAGAGTACGGTGCGTGGACGAGTGCGACGCTGACCGCAGAGGGTGGCGAGCAGATCTTCGTGCCCGACGGATTTGCCCATGGATTCATGACGCTGGAGCCGGACACAATCGTTACTTACAAAGCCAGTGCGGCCTATGATCCGGATGCGGAGGGTGGCTTGAGATGGGACGATCCAGACCTCGCGATTGATTGGCCGGTTTTGGATGAGCCGGTGACGCTGTCGGATCGGGATGGGGCATGGGCGCCCTTTGCCGCGTTCGAAACTCCATTTGCGGAGCGGGGCTGAGCATGGCAGCGCCGGAGACCGCTCCCATACTGATCATTGGCCAATCGGGCCAGTTGGCGCAGGCGCTTGTGGCCGGTGCCGCTGCGGCAGGCCGGCCTGTTGTGGCGATGGGACGGCATGAGGTGGACCTGGCAGACCGGGCAAGACTCGCGCGCGCGGTGGAGCGGGTTGGGCCGAGCGCGGTGATCAATGCGGGGGCCTATACGCGCGTGGATGCGGCGGAGAGCGAGCGGGAGGCCGCTTATGCGCTGAATGCGGACGGGCCGGGCGTGCTGGCAGATCTATGCGCAGGGGCCGGGGTGCCGATTGTGCATGTTTCCACCGATTGCGTGTTCGATGGCCTGAAAGCGGGAGCGTATACGGAAGAGGATGCGCCCAATCCTGAGAGCGTATACGGACAATCGAAGCTTGCCGGTGAGCGGGCAGTGGCAGAGCGCGCCGAGCGGCACATGATTGCGCGGGTAAGCTGGGTTTTCAGCGCCTATGCCGGATCGTTTGTGAAGATCATGCTGACCCTCGCCCAGGATCGGGACACGCTTCGAGTTGTAGCCGACCAATTCGGGCACCCCACCCATGCAGACGATGTGGCAGCGGGACTGTTTACCATGGTGGATGCAGCGTGCGCGCCCGGTTTTGAGGATTGGGGCACCTATCACCTGGCCGGTGACACAGCCACCCATCGCGCCGGCCAGGCCGAGCGTGTGCTGGCGGCCAGTGCGCGGCTGGGTGGGCCCACCGCGGCGGTGGAACCGATTTCGACAGCGGACTTTGGGGCGGCGGCGCCGCGCCCAGCGAATGCTTGCCTGGACGCGCGCCGTGCACGGACAAGGTTTGGGCTCCAGTTCGGCGATTGGGAAACGCAGACGGACGCGACGGTGGCCGCCCTGCTCCGCTCGTTTTGAAGGGTGGTTAGACCGATTTCGCTCACGGCAGGCTGGCTGCGCGGGGGCGGCCTGACTGGCCGGCGGGCTTTGCCCGCTGAAGCGCTTCCACCAAAAGTGTAATCGCTCTACGCGATTTCGGTAAAATCGTCGGCTTCGAAAACAAACACAGTGTCGGCCTCGTCGCCGGGCAGGTCGGCTGCGCGCGCGAGGGAAACTGTGCCGGGTCCGGCATCGGACGGGGGTGGGCTGGCGCTCTCGACGGCCAGGTTTTCGACCACATCGGCGAGGGTTGCGCCGGTGAAGGTCACGACCATTTCGCCGATCTGGAACACGACATCTGTTCCGGACTGCTGGAACGTCTCCTCCGCAGACTGAAGGTTCGAGAAGTCGAAATTCTCGAGACGGACGAATTCCCCTTGGTCGAAATCGACAATGGTGTGGTTACCGACGCCGGCGCCATCGATGATGAAGGTGTCGAGGCCGCTTTGTCCGCGTACGGTATCGGTGCCGTCAGCGAGGACGACGGTGTCGGCACCGCCGCCGGCGAAGACGGTGTCGATGCCGGCATCGCCGAACAGGAGGTCGTCGCCACCGCCGCCGAAGAGCTGGTCATTGCCGGCACCGCCGGAGACAAGATCGGTTCCGCCCTGGCCGCGAACGATGTCTGCGCCATTGTCGCCGGAGAGGATGTCGCGGCCGGCCCCGCCATTGAGGACATCGTTGCCGAAGCCGCCGCTGAGCACATCGTCGCCCAGGGCGCCATTGATCGTGTCGTCTCCGCCATCGCCATCGATGGTGTCGTTGCCGCTGGCGCCGGCGAGGAAATCGTCGCCGAAACCGCCATTGATGAAGTCGTCATCGGCGCCGGCGAGCACGGTGTCATTGCCGCGTCCGCCATCGATGGTATCGGCCCCGCGGCCGCCCTGGATCAGGTCGTCATCATCGCCGCCTTCGAGAATATCATTGCCGCCGCCGCCGAGGAGCCGGTCTTCGCCGGCGCCGCCATCGAGCCGGTCGTCCTGGGCGCCGCCATTGAGCGTGTCGTCGCCGAAGCCGCCGAGCAGGGTGTCGGCGCCGGTGCCGCCGGCGAGGAAATCATCGCCGGCTTCGCCGTTCACTGTGTCGTCGCCGCTGGAGCCGCGGAGGTCATCATCCCCGCCCCGGCCGAGCAGGACATCATCGCCGCCGGTGCCGCGCAGCGTGTCGGCGGTGTCGTCGCCCTCAATGCGGTCGCCGGCTGTTGGGGGGCCGGGGTCTGGGGTTGGGTCTGGGGTTGGGTCTGGGCCAGGATCGGGGATTGGGTCAGGGCCGGGATCTGGTGTGGGGCCTGGGTCGCCGCCGGGGGGCGGCGTGACGGCGTCCACGGTGAGGCTGAAGCCTTCCACGTCTTCGAAACCGAGCGACACTTGGACATCGCCATCGGTGAAGCGCAGGGCGTGGTCGGCCTGGCCGTCGCCGTCGAGATCGGCGTCGAGGCGGGTTTCGCTGGCGCTGCGGACGATGCGCATTTCGCCGGCACGGCCGGTGAAGGCGGCCTCGCCGAGGAAGAAGTAGAGTTGGCCGGCGTCTATATCGGGGGAGAGAATGGTGAGCGTGTCGCCGGTGTTCAGCCCGGAAACGGTGTCGCCGTCCATTTCGAGGGCGGCGTCGATGATCTCGATCTGGTTGGGACCGCTGCCGCCGATGATCGTGTCTGCGCCAGCGCCGCCGCGGAGGAAATTGGTGCCGCTACCGCCGGTCAGCGTGTCATTGCCGGCGCCGCCATCGAGCGCGACTTCGATGGATGCAGCAGCCGCGTCGAGGGTGTCGTCGCCGGCGCCGGTGGAGGCGAGGGTGACGCCTTCAATGGCGGTGATGCTGGTGCGACCGCCGGTGGTGGCGGACCGGATTTCAAGGTTGTTGACGGTGATGGAGAGCGGCGTGGTGGGGGAGGCGCCGAACGCGTCGATCTGGACCCGGTCGAAGCCGGCGCCGCCATCGATGGTGTTGGTGCCGGTGAGGGTTTCGATGAAGGTGTCGTCGCCATCATTGCCGGCGAGCGTGTCATTGCCGGCAGCGCCCTGGAGGATGTCGCCGAAGGCCGATCCGGTGATCGTGTCGTCGCCATCGAGGCCGGCAATGGTGACGCGGAGGGCTTCGCTGCTGGCGTCTATGGTGTCGCCGCTATCGCCGCCGAACAGGACGAGTTGGTTGAGCGTGGTGAGATCAGCGGGATCGAGCCGTTGGAGCCGTTCGATATTCTCGAAGGTGATGTCGAAGAGGGCGGTGTCGTCGACGAAGGAGAAGGTGCCGGTGTCGGCGGTGGGGGCGGTGAGGTCGAAGAAAACGCTGCGGTCGGAAGCGAAGCGGAGGGTGTCGAACCCGGTGCCGCCGTCGATGGTGTCGATGGTGACGCCGAAGGCGAAGGGGTCGCCGATGTCGATCGTGTCATTGCCGGCGCCGCCATTGACGGTGTTGGTGCCGAGGCCGCCGCCGAGGACATCATCGCCGGCGCCACCGCGCAGGGTGTCATTGCCGGTTTCGCCCTGGATCAGGTCGTCATCATCGCCGCCATTGAGGATGTCGTCGCCCGGGCCGCCGGAGATTTCGTCGGTGCCGGTGCCGCCATCGATCGTGTCATTGCCGGACGCGCCGTCGAGGGAGTCGGCGCCGGGGCCGCCGGTGAGGCTGTCATTGCCGTCGCCGCCGCGGATGAGGTCGTTGCCGGGGCCGCCATCGAGGGTGTCGTCGCCAAAGCCGCCGGCGATCTGGTCGGCGCCACCGAGGCCGCTGATGGTGTCATCACCGTCGCCGCCATCAAGCACGTCATCGCCGGACGTGCCGGTGAGGGTGAGGTCTTCCACCACAGTGAGCGCCAGGCCGGTGAAGGGGAGAACGGTGTTGAAATCGAAGGTGAGCTCAAGGGTTTGGCCGGTCAGGGTGAGGGTTGTGTCGGCGGCGGCGTCGCCGTCCAGATCAAACGCGACGAGGGTGTTGCCGGCATCGAACTGGTAGCGGACTTCGCCTGCGGTGCCGGTGAAAGCGCCGTCTGCGATGAAGCTGATTTCAAGGGCGGCGGGTTGAGCGAGCGCTTCGACCTGGAAGAAGATGAGGGTGTCGCCGGGTTTGAAGCCGAAGAGCTGGTCGCCATCCACCTCGTCGGTAATGCTCTCGAAGAAGAAGGCGGTCTGTCCTGTGCCGGCGGTGAGGGTGTCCTGGCCGGCACCGCCCCAGAGGACGGTCTGGGCGGCGCCACCGATCAGGGTGTCGTCGCCCGCATCGCCGAGGAGGACCACGCTATTGAGCGCGGTGGTCGTCGCGCTCGCATCGACGGTGTCGTCGCCGTCGGTGGGGCCGGCGATGATCACCGTTTCGGTGTTCTGGTAGGTCGCGGCTCCAGCGGCCGATGTCGCGGATATGTCGGTGAGGGTGACGGTCAGCGGGTCCGAGGTTTCCGCGAAATTCTCGAGCACGACCGTATCGTCGCCGGTTCCGCCATCGAGCGCCTGTGTTCCGTTGAGGTCAGCGACGAGAACGTCGTCGCCCAGACCCCCGTCGAGTACGCTGTCACCGGCGCCGCCAACCAGAAGGTCGCTGAAGGCGGAGCCGATGAGCATGTCGTCCCCGTCGCCGGCGAAGATGGTGGTATCTCGGTCGCCGGCACTGGCGTCGACATCATCATCGCCGGTCGTGCCGAGCAGCAAAGTTTCCTCCGCCTGCGTGGTGACGGGATTGATGCGGAGGACCTGTTCGACGTTGGAAAGGGTGAAAACCGAGCCGGTGGTCAGGCTGGCGAGGACGAGGCCGGACTGGGGATTGGGCGCAAAGACGGCGTCATTGATATCGAACGCTTCGCTATCAAGGATCTCCACCGTATCGACGCCTAGTCCGCCATCGATGTCATCGGCCGCGCCTGAGGCGATGATCAGGTCATCGCCGGGGCCGGCGTCGAAGGCGTTGGTGCCAAAGCCGCCGTCCAGCGTGTCGTTTCCGTCGCCCCCAACGAGTTCATCATCGCCATCGCCGCCGAACAAAACGTCATCGCCCTCAAGCCCCATCAGGAGGTCGTTGCCGTCGCCGCCGTCCAGTTTATCATTGCCGCCCTTGCCGTCGATCAAATCCGGGCCTGGCGTCCCGGAAAGCACATCATCCCCGTCTGTTCCACCCAGCCTGATGACGTCCGCATTTCCGTCTATGCTGATCGTGAAGCCGCCGTCCAGGCCGCCAATCCTGAGCGGCGGTGCAGCGCCGTAGAGCTTGTACGCCGGATCGTTGATCGTCAGCGTGGCATCGCCAGAAGCGTCGCCGTCCATATCGACACTGACAATGATGTCGTCGCCTTCGTACAGGATGCGGACTTCCCCGGCGGTCCCAGTGAAGTCTCCTTGAATGATGAATGAAAATGGGTGGTCGAATTCGGGTTCGCTGAATAAAACTGTGGTCTGCAGCCCGAAATTCGCAATGACGTCGCCGTCCATTTCAGTCGAAATCTGGTCGATGATTATCCGGTCGTTCGCGATGCCTGTGTTCAACTCGATCCGGTCAGCACCGGCACCGCCGACGAAAAGCTCACCCTGAAGCGAGTTGGTTCCGATCAGCGTATCGTTTCCCGCGCCGCCGAGGAGACGGTTGAAGCCATCACCGCCTAAGAGACGATCGTCTCCAACGCCCCCTTCCAGCAAATCATCT
>JBCCBN010000052.1:0-16595 GCA_039034035.1 Pseudomonadota bacterium | reverse complement strand
GTCTTCGACCTGAAGGAAGACGATGTGTTCTGGTGCACCGCCGATGTCGGCTGGGTGACCGGGCACACCTATATCGTGTACGGGCCACTGGCGAACGGGACCACCAGCCTGATGTTCGAGGGCGTGCCGTCCTATCCCGATGCGAGCCGGTTCTGGAACGTGGTGGACAAGCACAAGGTCAGCCTGTTTTACACCGCCCCAACGGCGATCCGGGCGCTGATGCGCGAAGGAGCCGGCTACGTGACGAAGACTGACCGGTCGAGCCTGCGGCTCCTGGGATCGGTCGGCGAGCCGATCAATCCCGAAGCCTGGGACTGGTATTTCAATGTGGTTGGCGAGGGCCGCTGCCCGATCGTTGATACCTGGTGGCAGACCGAGACCGGCGCCACGATGATGGTCCCCCTGCCCGGCACCACCGGGATGAAACCCGGCGCCGCGATGAAGCCCTTCTTCGGCATCAAGCCCGTGCTCGTCGATGCGGAAGGCAATGCACTTGAGGGCGCGACCGAGGGCAATCTGATCATCACCGATAGCTGGCCCGGCCAGATGCGGACCGTCTATGGCGATCACCAGCGCTTCCTCGACACGTATTTCTCGGCCTATCCTGGCAACTACTTCACCGGCGACGGTGCCCGGCGCGATGACGATGGCATGGTATGGATCACTGGCCGGGTGGATGATGTGATCAATGTGTCAGGCCACCGGATGGGCACGGCCGAAGTGGAAAGCGCGCTGGTCGCCCATGATGCGGTCGCCGAGGCTGCCGTGGTCGGATACCCCCATGATATCAAAGGCCAGGGCATCTATGCCTATGTCACCGTGCGGGCCGGGGTCGCGGTGGATGACGCGCTGAAGGCAGACCTGGTCAAGCATGTGCGCACCGAGATCGGCCCGATCGCCTCGCCCGACCTCATCCAGTTCGCTCCCGGCTTGCCGAAGACGCGCTCAGGCAAGATCATGCGGCGGATCCTGCGCAAGATCGCCGAGGACAGTTTCGACAATCTCGGCGACACCTCCACCCTGGCAGAGCCCGAAGTGGTCGGCGACCTGATCGAGAACCGCCAGAACCGGGCGGAGTGATGCGGGCTACGGCTTGGAGGCCGGTCTACCGGCTCTCCAGAAACGCTGCGGGCTCAAGCATTCGCGGCGTTGGCATGAAGGGGACGGCCTTCAACGCATCGATCGCGCGCGATATCCGGGCCCGGTCGCTGAGCAATTGGTTGAATTGCGCATCACAGCCGGAGATCGGCGCGGGGTAGTTGGCGATCTGCTGGCGGGGCTGCGCGCTCGCCTCCTCCAGGGCTGCCCGCGCATCGTCGAGCGCGGCTTCATACGCTTCTTTTGCCATGGGTCTCTCCTCGCGCCGGTGTTCAGACTCCAGAATCTATCATATGGAGCGCCGGCCACCGAGGACCGGCAGGGACACCGGGGTCGCTAGCGGCAGCCGTCGGCCCAGGCGAGCACTTCGCGGGTCAGCGCCTCCCGGGTCCAGGAGAAGGAATGATCGCCATCCAGGCGAACCGATGTGAGATCGAGCCCATCCTGGGCTGCGAAGGCGGCGGACATCGGCTCGTGCACGGTTTCGACGTTGACCGCTTCGTCGGAATTGGCGGCGATCAGGAGCACCCGCTTGCCCGCGAGCCTCGACGCGAGCGCACGGACATTGAACGCCTCAGCGCTTGCAACCACCTCTGCCACCAGGGCTTCACCGCTGGTGCCTGACAAGGGGCCCGCCGCGAGATAGCCGCTATAGGCCTCGAAGCCGGCCCGGGCTTCGGCGTCCTTGCTCAACCGTTGGGCCGTCGCACCGAAATCAGCCGCTGCCAGGCCGCCCACGCAGGTCAAGCCGGGATCGCGCGCGGCCGCGTGGAGCGCCGCGAACCCGCCCATGGAGTGTCCGATGAGCCCGATCTTGTCTGGATCGATGCGCAAATCGCTGGCCCGGCCAGCGACATAGGCCTTCGCCACGGCCACATCCTCGATCACATTGGCGAAGCTGAAGGCCCCGCCCGAGCCCCAGGCCCCGCGATAGTGGAAGAACACCGTGTTGAACCCGGCCCGGCGCAGGGACTGGGCCACATCGAGGCTCTTCTCATTGCCAGGAAAGCCGTGGAGTATGAAGAAAGTGGGATGCGGACCGGGGCCATTGGCCAGGTAGGCGATGCCATTGAGGCGGGCGCCATGGCTCTCGAAAGCGAGTTCGGCGATGGCGGGCGGGAAGTCAGGATCAATGGTCTGGGGGTCGGCATACACCGGGTCTGCTCCCATCTGTTCAGCAAGATCGATCCGGCTCAAATCGCCGGTCTCGGCCTCCACAGTTGCCGTTTCGCAGGCCGCCAGCGTGATGAGGGCGGCGGCGCCTGCAATCAGCGCGGTAGTGGATCTGGTCATGGCGGCTCGCCCCCGTTTCGAATGACGCAGACAGTGCGGCCCGCGCCGCGCGATGGCAAGGGGCGCGGGGATCCGCGCCAACTGAGCATAGCCCCGGGGCACGCACGAGACTGGCCCTGGGCGCGCCCGCGCGGTATGAGCCAACGGGTTGCCAGTTCAACGCTGCGGGCGTGGCGAAAGTGGTAAACGCAGCGGACTTAAAATCCGCCGACCGTATGGTCTTGCCGGTTCAAGTCCGGCCGCCCGCACCATTTTTGTTTGATCACCCGCTGGGTTCGGATTCGCCTCGCTACGCGATGGATCGCGCTCAGGGCTGTGGCGCGGTTCGAAAAAGGTCCTCCTGACCGCAGCATTCCTGTTTGATCGCCCGCTGGGCTCGGCTTCGCCTCGCTACGCGATGGATCGCGCTCAGGGCTGTGGCGCGGTTCGAAAAAGGTCCTCCTGACCGCAGCATTCCTGTTTGATCACCCGCTGGGCGGATCGGGCTGACGGCTCGGGGCTGTTGAGCGCCCGACAAAAACGCTCAGGGCGGGCGCTCGCGGGTGCAGGATCGGTGTCAGTTCACGGTGCGGCCGCGGGCGGTGACGGCTTGGCGGGCGGCTTCCACGGCGTCGGCGGTGACGCCGCTGGCATGTTCGGCGCTGCGGCGGATCTCTTCCTTCATCGCGTCCTTGAACGTCATGCCGAACCCGTCATCGATCATCGCCTTGTACTGGCGCGACATGACTGGGTCACACTCGGTCATGGTCTTGGCCAGGGCCAGGCCGGCGGGCACCAGTTCGTCGGCGGGATACACCCGATTGACCAGGCCCCAGCGCTCGGCGGTTTCGGCGTCGAGGAAATTGCCCGAAAGGGAGAGTTCCTTGGCGCGAGAGATGCCGATCAGGCGCGGCAGCCGTTGGCTAAGCCCCCAACCCGGCATGATGCCGACCCGCGCATGGGTATCGGCAAACTTTGCAGCCTCGGAGGCGAGCAGGACATCGCACATCAGGGCCAGTTCGAACCCGCCGGTGATCGCAAACCCATTGATCGCTCCGACAATCGGCCAGGGATAGGCCGCCAGCGCCTGCCCCAGATCGATGCTGCCGCCATCAGCGCCCAGCGCGAAACCGGTTTCACCCGCCTCCTTTAGATCGACGCCCGCGGTGAAAGCCCGTCCAGCGCCGGTCAGCACGACCGCGCGGATGCCAGTGTCTTTGCCCAGCGTCGCGAACGTCTCAACCAAAGCAGAGCGGAGCCCCCGGCTCAGTGCGTTCAGCGCATCGGGCCGATTGAGGGTGACCAGGGCCACCGCATCATGGCGTTCTACCAGAACCAGATCATCTGCCATGGTCATTTCCTCCAAACCTCTTATGTGCACGCAAGAGTGATAGCGCCCATTTCCGACAAGCCAAGTGGAGGGGGGCAATTCGAAGGGGACGCCCATGGCCACACCGCCCAGCGACGTGAACTACACGTTTTCCGATGCAGAACTGGAACAGCTCGCGCCCTATGGCGAGGTTCGGAGCCATGCGGCGGGTGACACGCTGACGGCCGAGGGCGATGCCCAATCGGACCTGCTGATCACCTTGTCGGGCGAGACCCATATCACGGTCGAATTGGCCGATGGGCCGAAGCGGGTCGGCTATATGGAACGCGGGCAATTTGCGGGCGATATCACCGTCCTGACCGGCCAGAGCGCCCTGGCGCGGACGACCATGGGCGCGGCCGGGGATGTAATGCATATCCCGTTCGACCGGTTCCAACGCCTCTTGGTGGAGAACTCCGCCCTGTCAGACGTCTTCGTTCGAACACTGACCGCCCGGCGGGAGTTCGGCCGAACCGCCGGTAATGCCAGCACGATCGTGATCGGGCCGGCGCGGGACAGGACGGTCTTCATGGCCCGGGACCTGATGAGCAAGCATGGCATCCCCCATGTCTGGCTCGACCCAGACACCGATGCAGCCGCCCCGGCCCTGATGGAGACGCGGGGGGTCGCAGCGGGTGACTTGCCGGTGGTGTTGCGTGGTCTGTCGGACGTGCTGGTCCGGCCATCGGTCAATGACATCTCTCGGGCGTTCGGGCTCGATCTCCTGCCCGATGGCGCCTGTGCTGACGTGATCGTGGTGGGCGCGGGACCGGCGGGGCTGGCCGCATCGGTCTATGCCGCGTCCGAGGGCTTGTCGGTGCTGACGCTGGACACTGAAGGGCCCGGCGGCCAGGCGGGCACGTCCTCGAAGATCGAGAACTATTTGGGCTTTCCCACCGGCGTGTCGGGCCGGGAGCTGGCCGAGCGTGCTGCAATCCAGGCCCAGAAATTCGGTGTCCGGATCGCGTCGCCGGTCAAGGCCGCATCGCTTGAACAGGAGGGCGAGACCTATTGCATGGGCTTGACCGATGGCCGGAAGCTCAAGGCCAAAGCAGTGGTGGTTGCCACCGGCGCCCAGTATCGCCGCCTGCCGATCGACAATCTCGAACGCTATGAAGGCCGCGGCATCTATTACGGCGCGACCCCGATGGAGGCGCAGCTTTGCGGCGGACAGGAAGTTGCGATTGTCGGGGCGGGGAATTCCGCCGGCCAGGGCGCAGTGTTCCTGGCGCAAACGGCGAAGGCGGTGCATGTGGTCTACCGCCGGGCCAATATTCGCGAGACCATGTCGGAATACCTGGTCCGCCGGCTTGAGGAAACGCCAAACATTCATCTCCACCCGGAAAAGGAAATCAAGGCGCTGTCCGGTATCGAGGGGGCTGGCCCGGATGAGGACCGGTTGACGGCGACCACATTTGTGGACGTCGGCAGTGGCGAGGAAACCACCTATCCCACCGGTTTCGTGTTCCTGTTCATCGGCGCTGCGCCGTTCACGCGCTGGCTGCCCGAAACTGTGGCGCGCGACGGTCGGGACTTCCTCAAGACCGGCACCGATGTGGGCAATCTCGAACTGGTCAAGGCCGGCTGGACGCTGGACCGGATGCCAACGCGGTACGAGACGAACTGGCCCCGGGTCTATGCGGTCGGCGATGTGCGCACCGGTTCGGTGAAACGGGTCGCGAGCGCTGTGGGCGAGGGCTCGGTTGTGGTGAGCGATGTGCACGCGGCGCTTGCCGCGCTTACCGAGCGGCAGGACGCACCATAGCGGTGACCCAGAGCCCTATCGCCCAGGCCGAGGCCGCTGTGATGAGAGCGAATTTGGCCGGTGTCAGAAGCGTCTTGGCTGGCAGGAGGTCCGCATGGCCATGGAGCGCGAGGAGTTGGATGGCGTTCTCCGCCAGGTCGCACGCGGCGGCGAGGATTGCCGGTGCGGCGGCGACCGCCGGGCGCACGGTCGAGTAGCGCACACATAGTCCGGCTACCAGCCCGCCATAGGCCATGGGATAGGCGGTATCGAGTGCCCCTGTGATCCAGATATGGGCATCCACTGCGCCGGGGATCGTGGCCATGCCCGCCAGCAGGGACCGGGCGCCGTCTGCCGTCCAGCGCAGGTCCAGCAACTGGCCGCCGGTAAAGCGTTTGGCCCAGTGGATGGCCGCGTGCAGAACAAGGGTCGCGATGCCGAGACACCACAGAACCGGCAGCCGTGACAAGGTGGCCAACCCCGGCCTCACGCGCCGGCGTCGTCTACGCGATCAGGGGTTACTCCCGCCGCCTGGACCAGCGTGATGATCGCCATTTCCGCATGCCGGAGCGCGTCGCCATCGGCGCTGCGCGCGACGATCTGGACCCCACTATCGTCGAGGGAGCGGAACCAGGGATAGGAGCCGAAACTCACCAGCGGCATCGTCTCGGCCAGGGCGCCCAGGCTTTCGGCAATGTCGCCTTCGCGTAGTCGCCCGCCCCTGATCGTGACCGAGCCGACGACTGTCCCGCTTTGGAGCCTCGGCCCGATATCCTGGAGCATGCCGAACGCGATGGAGGGCACCCCCGCCAGCGTGAACACGTTTTCCATCTGGAACCCCGGCGCGCCAGACACCGGATTCGCCACCAGGCTGGCGCCATGGGGAATGCGCGCCATCCGCCGCCGGGCGGGGGTGAATTCGGTGTTCATTTCGGCATAGCGCGCGGTGAGGAAGGCGATCACCTCCGGATGCTCGGATATTTCGGCACCGAAGGCGGCGGCGATGGCATCGGCGGTGATGTCATCATGGGTCGGACCGATGCCGCCAGTGGTGAAGACATAGGTGTGGGCCACACGGAGCGCATTGACCGCGGCAACAATCTCGTCCTGGGTGTCGCCCACAATGCGGGCCTCGGCGACGGGAATACCGAGCGGGGCGAGAAAGGCGGCGATTTGCTGGAGATTGATGTCCCGGGTCCGGCCCGAGAGGATCTCGTCCCCGATGATCAGCACCGCGGCGGTTGGCCCGTCGGCCATATCAGCCGCCCATTCCGACAGTGTCACTGGTGTTGAGCGCGCCATAGACATGCTCCTGGGAGACCAGCCAGGTATCAATCGGCGTCGGTGCCCCCTGGGCAAAGCGCTGGATCATCCCGATGAAGAACAGCTCGTTCACCGGGTCGATCCAGAACCACGTGCCGGCTGCTCCGCCCCAGTAATAGGTGCCCTCGCCGACCTTCAGGTTGAACGCTTCGGCGTTCTGGTAGACCCCCACATTCAAGCCAAAACGCTGGGTGGCCGCATCGCTTTCGCTCAGCGTACCGCTGAGGTCGACGGTCGTGGTGTCGGGCAGGACATTGGTGCGCATGAGTTCGACGGTTTCAGGCTGGAGGATACGCACGCCGTCCAATTCGCCGCCATTGAGCAGCATCTGGGCGAAACGCGCATAGTCATCCATGGTGGAGACGAGGCCGCCCCCGCCTGATTCCATCGTGACGGTTTCCTTCCGGAACGCGACGCGTGGGCCGGGCACCGGGCCGAAGGCTGCAGTCTCGGGATGGTAGCCCCAGACATCGGAGAAGCGGTCATAATCGGCGTCGGGGACGTGGAAGCCGGTGTCATGCATGCCCAGCCGGGTGAACAGGCGCGTTTCGAGAAACGCGCCAAAGCTCTGCCCGCTCAACCGCTCGACCATGGCGCCCTGGATATCGACCGCGACCGAATAGTACCAACGCTCACCCGGCTGGAAGAGGAGCGGCACGCCGGCGATCTTGTCGATGAACGCCTCCAGACCGTCAGACGCAAACACCTGTCCATTGCGCAAGGCGGTATTGGCTGGGTCATCGCCGAACAGTCCATAGGCGAAACCGGCCTGGTGGCTCATCAATTCGCGTACGGTGGGCGACCGGCCAAGGGGCTCGGTGCCATAGGCGCCGCTTTCGTCTGGACCGGTCAGTACTTCAAGGTCGGCGAATTCGGGGAAGTAGTCTGTGATCGGGTCGTCGAGCTCGAACGCGCCCTCTTCCAGCAATATCAGCATGGCGACGCTGGTGACGGGCTTGGTCATGGAATAGATGCGGTAGATCGTGTCGTCGGTCACCGGATCGCCGGTTTCGGCCTTGCGGATGCCGGCCAATGTGTGGCTGACGCGCTCGCCCCTGTGCACGAGCAGGGTTTCGATGCCTGCCACATCACCATCCTCAACGAACTGGGCCATCCGCGCTTCGAGGGCGGCAATACCGTCTTCGGAGAAGGTTGGCAGGGGCGTAGGTTCCGCGGCTTGAGGAGCGGCGGCGACGGCTTCGGCCGCAGGCGGCGCGCTGGCAATCGCTTCGGGCAGCGCAGCATCGGATCCGGTCGTACAAGCTGCAAGCCAGAGACTGGCCGTAATGCCGGTTATGGCGCCCACCACCCGGTTTGGTTGGTTCATCGACATGGTGTTTCCTCGCTTGATATGTGTGTCTTGCAGATACCCGGAATGCGCCGCACGCCCGCCCGAGGCGCCGGCCCATGATCATGCTGCAGCATCAAAATAGGGCCGGTCGCCAGCAATGGTGACCCGCTCCATGATGCGGATGTTAGGGAAATAGTCAGACGCCGCGAAATGCTGGCAGGCGCGGTTGTCCCAGAAGGCGAGCGTGCCCGGTGCCCAGCGCAGCCGACACTGGATCTCGGGATTGGCCGCCGCGGCATAGAGCTGCGCGAGCAAGCGGTCGCTTTCGGCTCGGTCCATATCCTTGATGTGGGAAGTGAACGCACCGTTCACATAGAGAACCGGCGCACCGGTTTCGGGATGGGTGCGCACGACGGGGTGTTCCGAGGGCGGGAATTTGTCGTGCAGCTCCTCCGCGCGCTTGCCCAGCCGCTTGGCGAAGACGCGGGCGATATCATGGACCGCAGTCAGCCCGGTGATCTTTTCGCGGGTGGCGTCGTCGAGCTTGAGATAGGCAAGATGCATGTTCGCAAACAGCGTGTCCCCGCCGACCTCCGGCAATTCGATCGCCCGCAGGATCGAGCCGAGCGAGGGGCACTCGCGCCAGGTCACATCCGAGTGCCACATGTTTTCCTGCCCGCGCGAATTCGGCCCGTGGGCGATGCGCAGCACTTCTGGGTCGGCTTGTCCTTCAGGGGTCGCGGGATGGATTTCCAGGGCCCCGAAAGCGCGGGCGAAAGCGATGTGTGCCTCACGGGTCAGGGCCTGCTGGTTGCGGAAGAACACGACCTGGTGCCTGAGCAGGGCGTCGCGCACCGCTGCGATGTCCGAATCGGTGGGGTTGGCCAGGTCGATGCCGAGGATTTCTGCCCCGATCGCCGGTGTCATAGGCCGGATTGTCAGCCCGCCCTCAATGACCTGATGCGCTGTGTCCGCCATATTGTCTCCTCCCTGTCGCCGCTCTGGCTGGCCCTTGGGTGGCCGCCGGGCGCTTTTCATCCACCTTAACGGCAAAAGCGATATTGGGGGAAGCCATGCAATTGCCGCCGCTCGTCTCGGGGACACTGGTCAAACGCTACAAGCGGTTCCTCGCCGATGTGACCCTCGACGCGACCGGCGAGACGGTGACCGCCCATTGCCCCAATCCGGGCTCGATGATGGGGTTGAAAGAGCCCGGAAGCCGGGTCTGGCTGTCGCGGTCTGACAATCCCAAACGGAAATTGGCGTTCACCCTCGAACTGATCGAAGCGGATGGGGGTCTGGTGGCGATCAATACCAACAATCCCAACCGGCTTGCCGAAGAAGCGATCTGGGAAGGCCAGATCGCCGGGCTGGAAGCGTTCACCGCGCTGCGCCGCGAAGTGAAGTATGGCGTCAACTCACGGATCGACATCCTGCTTGAGCATGAGGCCGGCACGCTGACCTATGTGGAGGTCAAGAACTGCCATTTGATGCGGACGCCGGGGCTGGCGGAGTTTCCAGACAGCGTGACTGCCCGGGGCGCCAAACACCTGGTCGAACTGGCCGGCAGGGTGGCCGGCGGGCACAGGGCGGTGATGCTGTTCATCGTCCAGCGGTCCGATTGCAACTGCTTTGCCACCGCTGCCGATCTGGATCCGACCTATCATGAGGGCCTGATCGCAGCTGCGGAGGCGGGGGTGGACGTGTTGGTTCATGACTGCCATGTGACCGAGGCCGCGATTACCGTGCGCGCCGCCCTGCCCTGGCAGCGCGGATTGTGATAAGCCTTCCCCTGATTGATACCCAGAACAGACCATAGCTGCGCCCCATGTCCCATGCCTCCGCCGAAACCGATGTCATCCTCCCCATGCGAACCGGCGAGATCCGGACCCACGGCGAAGAGGGATTCGAGGGGATGCGCCGGGCCGGCAGGCTGGTGGCCGAGTGCCTCGACATGCTGGTGCCGGAAGTCCAGCCCGGGGTGAGCACCGCCCATCTCGACCGGCTGATCTACGACTTCGTGAAGGACCACGGCGCTCAGTCCGCCACCATCGGCTATCGCGGCTACCGCCATGCGTCCTGCATCTCGCTGAACCACGTGATCTGCCATGGCATTCCCGGTCCCAAGGCGCTGAAGGAAGGCGACATCGCCAATATCGACGTGACGCTGATCCTCGATGGCTGGCATGGCGATCATTCGCGCATGTTCGTGGCTGGCGCGCCCAAGCGGAAGGCCGAACGCCTGATGGATGCGACCTATGAGGCGATGATGGCCGGCATCAACGCGATCAAACCGGGCGCGCGGGTTGCCGATATCGCCATGGCGATCTCCGAAGTCGCGAAAAAGGCCCGGCTCTCGGTCGTTGATGATTTCTGCGGCCACGGCCTGGGGCGCCTTTTCCATGACGAGCCCAATGTGGTCCATGCCTGGCCACAATATGTCCGCAACGACCAGGCGCGGGTGGTCCGCAAGAAAGCCTATGACGAGTTCGCTGAACTCAAGCCCGGCATGTTCTTCACCGTCGAACCGATGCTCAACCTGGGCAAGGAAAAGGCGGTGATCCTGTCAGATGGATGGACGGCGGTGACCCGGGACAAGCAATTGTCCGCCCAGTACGAGCATTCGGTCGGCGTTACCGAGGACGGGGTCGAGATCTTCACCAAATCCCCGGCAGGGCTGGACCAGCCGCACGCCCTTCAGCGGGGCGGATGACCAGGCTCGCGGTACAGCTCGGCGCCACCGCGCTGGTCGCCGCGGCGATCTACCATGTCGTCCTGCTGTTCGGGCCGCCGGACTGGACGGCGTTTGCGGGCGCGCCGCCGGAGGTGGTGCAATCGCTGGAAGAGGGAACCTGGCACGCGCCCGTATCGATCCTGTTCATCGCAGCGGCTTTGGTCGCCATGGCCGCCTATGGCTACTCCGCCGCAGGCCGCCTTCCGCTCCTGCGGCTTGGGCTCTGGGTGATCGCTGTGCTCTTCCTGCTGCGTGGCGCGATGATCGTGCCCCAGCTGACAACGGCAGACTTTTCGCTGGCCTTTGACCGGTTCCACCTGTTTGCCAGCCTCGTGGTCCTGCTCATTGGCGCAGCCTACCTTCTCGGCGCCTTGAGACTGGAGAAGGCGCGCTAACCGGCGATGGACAAGGGCGGCGCGAAACCCCATTGGATGGGCCACCGGGACCGGCTTCGTGGCAAGCTGCTGACGCGCGGTCCCGATGCGCTTGAAGACTACGAACTCCTCGAAACCCTACTTTTCGCCTTCATCCCCCGCCGGGATGTGAAGCCCGTCGCCAAGGCGCTCCTCGCCCGGTTCGGCAGCCTGTCCGGCGTATTCGCGGCCCCGGCGACGGACCTCGTCAAGGTCGAAGGCATCGGCGAAACTGTCGCCGCTTATCTCAAGACCGTCCAGGAGATGCACGGCCGAATCGCCCGCGAAGAGATCGCCGCCAAACCGGTCATCGCATCCTGGTCCGCCTTGCAGACCTATGTCCGCACCCAACTGCAGCACGAAACCCGCGAGCAGTTCCGGGTGCTGTTCCTTGACCGCAAGAACCAGCTCATCGCCGACGAATTGCTCGGCCAGGGCACCGTGGATCACGCGCCGGTCTACCCCCGTGAGATCGCCCGGCGAGCCCTGGAACTGGCCTCCAGCGCCGTGATCCTGGTGCATAACCATCCCTCTGGCGATCCAACCCCGTCCCGCGCCGATATCGATGTCACGCGGGACGTGATCGATGCGCTGACCGCGATTGATGTCACGGTGCACGATCATCTCATCGCCGGCAGGAACGGTGTCACCAGCTTCAAGTCCGCCGGCATTATCTGACCGCCGGTCATGTGTCTTCCGCTGCGAATCCCCTTGCCGGGGCCGCAATGCACGTTACGGTCCCCTCAAAACAAGCGCTGGGAACCGGGCGCGGTTGGGAGGAACACGATGACCGACGTGACGGCTGACAAGACAGGTGCGTCTGCATCACCGGGCGCCGAAGGCCAGAGCTTCGGCAGCTTCGGCTATCGCACCTATGTCCTGTTAACGCTGACGGTTGTCTACACGTTCAACTTCATCGACCGCATCCTGATCAGCGTGGTCGGCCGCCCCATCATCGACGAGTTTGGCCTGTCGAACTTCCAGTTCGGCATACTGTCGGGGCTCGGCTTCGCCCTGTTCTACACCCTGCTCGGCATTCCCATCGCGACCCTGTCGGAACGGGTGAGCCGGGTTCGGATCATCGGGGTCTGCGTCATCTTGTGGTCGGTTGCGACGGTGCTCTGCGGCTTCACCGTTGGGTTTTTCACGCTGCTGCTGGCGCGCCTGGCCGTTGGCGTGGGAGAAGCGGGGTGTACTCCGCCGGCCAACTCCCTGATTTCCGACTATTACAAGCCGATTTCCCGCCCCACTGCCCTCGGCATCTACGCCATCGGGATCACCGCCGGCGGCGTTCTGGCGCAGGTCGGCGGGGGGTGGATGCTCGAGAATTTCACCTGGCGGCAAGCGTTCATCTATGTCGGTGCGCCGGGCGTGATCATCGGCCTGATCGTGCTTCTTACGATCAAGGAACCGCCCCGCGGCTATTCCGATCCCGCCGGAACGACGAAACCCGAGCGGGCGTCCTTTTCCGATGCGTTCGCCGAAGTGGTCTCCAAACGGACCTTCTGGATGGTGGTAATCGCATCGACCTTCTGCGCATTCGCCGGCTATTCCCTTGTCGGCTTCCAGCCCCTGCATATCCAATACACCCATGGCTACAGCGCCGGGGAAACCGCAATCCGCTTCATGGCCCTGTTCGGGATTGCCGGTTCGCTGGGCGCGTTTCTCGGCGGCTGGCTCACTGAGCGGGCGAACCGTTTTTCCGCAACGGCAGCCTGCTGGGTTCCGGGCATCGCGCTGATCCTGTGCGGCCCGATCTATTTCTTCGGCTTCCAGGTCGCCGGCGTGACCTTGATGTTCATCGCGATGTTTGCAGCCAATCTCGTCCAGTACACCTATCTGGGGGCGCAATATAATATCTCCCAGGCCGTGGTATCGCTCAGGGTCCGGGCCACATCGGTGGCGATCTTCCTGTTCGTCGTGAACCTCATCGGCTACGGTCTTGGACCGCCGACCTTCGGCCTGATCGCAGACGGGCTGACCAATAGCTGGATTAACTCCAGTGAGTTTGCCGGACAGATCACGGCCACCTGCAGCCTGACCGACGACAGCCTTGGCGAAACCCTGCTGGCCGCCTGCCTGGACGCGAAAGCCCACGGCATCCGGTGGGCCTGCAGCTATGCGACCTTGCTGTTCTCGGTGGCGGGGATCTTCTTTGTGCTCACGGGCCGAACTTTCGTCGCCGATGTCGCATCGGCGCGGGCAAAAGGGGCCTGACATGACCGATACTCCGATTTCCGCAGGATCCGTCACGGACGCAGAGCGCGCAGCACCGGACTTTGGCTTCGGGTCCAAGGGCTACCGGTCCTACGTCCTCGGCGCGTTGTTGATGGTCTACATCTTCAATTTCATCGACCGGACGATCATCAATATCCTGACCGAGCCGATCAAGGCGTCGTTTGGGGTGGAGGATTGGCAGATGGGCCTTCTGGGCGGGCCCGCCTTTGCGTTTCTCTACACGCTACTCGGCATCCCGATTGCGCGGGTGGCCGAACGGTTCCACCGGGTCTGGATCATTGCCATCTCGGTCGCGGTATGGAGCCTCTTTACCGCGCTGTGCGGCATTGCCGGGTCGTTCCTGGTCCTGTTCCTGTTCCGCGTCGGGGTGAGCATTGGCGAGGCCGGATGTACACCGCCGGCCCAATCGCTGATCGCGGACTATTTCCGCCCCGAAAGCCGCGCGACCGCCGTCTCGATCTATGCCCTCGGAGTCCCGCTCGGCGGTATGCTGGCATCGGTCTTTGGCGGCTTCATTGCGGGCAATCTCGACGGGCCGAGTTTCGCGGCCTTCCTCGGCAGCATCGGGATGGGATGGGCCCAGAACGCTATCGACTGGAGCGATGTTGAGGGATGGCGCATTGCGTTTGTGCTGGTCGGCGTCCCGGGCATCCTGGTCGCCATAATCGTCAAGATGACCGTGACCGAGCCGCCCCGCGGGTATACCGATCCGGCGAGCTTGCAGAACCAGCCCAAGGTCGGCTTTGGCGAAGCCTTGAGCATCCTGTCGAAGAAACCCGCCTATCTGCATGTGGTCGCCGGCGCCACGGTGGCCTCTTTTGTCGGTTATGGGGTCGGCCAGTTCACCACATCCTTCCTGATCCGGACCCATGGCCTGACCATTCAGGACGCCGCGCTGCTGTTCGGGATCATCCTCGGGGTCATGGCCGCAATCGGCGTGTTCACCTCGGGCTGGCTGTCAGACCGGATGGCGCAGCGCCACCCCAATGCACTGTCCTGGCTCCCAGCGGTGGGAATGGGCGCTTCTGTACCGCTATATGCGATCGGATTCCTGGCCGAGTCGTTGTGGGTGGCGATGCCGTTCCTGATGATCGCCGCGATGATCCATTATTACTATCTCGGACCGATGTATGCGGTGGCCGGCGGAGTTGTTGACAGCCGCATGCGCGCCACGTCGGTCGCGCTCACATTGTTCACGGTCAACATCCTTGGCTATGGCCTCGGCCCGCCCCTTATCGGCATCCTGTCGACCTGGCTCAAGGCCGTGTTCCTCAGCGGCGCGGACCTTGGCCTTACCCTTGAGGCCTGCAAGGACCTTTCAGCCCTTGGCACCGCCGAGACCGATGCTTGCAACAGCGCCAATGCCCGCGGCCTGCAATGGTCGATCATTATCTTTGTCTGCGGCTATGGCTGGGCGGCTGTGCATTACCTGCTGGCCGGACGCACCCTGCAGCGGGACATGGTTGCCAAGACCGCCGCATAGGGCGAAACCGTCACGCCATGGCCGTATACACCCATGTCGATGACGCCCAGCTGGATGGGTTCCTCGCCGCCTATGACCTTGGCGCCGCCCGGACGTTCAAGGGCATTGCCGAGGGCGTTGAGAACTCGAACTACTATCTCGAGACTGAGGCCGGACGGTACATCCTGACCCTGTTCGAACGCCGGGCCGACCCCGAGGACCTGCCCTATTTCATGGCGCTGAAACGCCACCTGGCGGGCAAAGGCTTTCCCTGCCCACAGCCGGTTGCCGGACGCGATGGCGCGGTGCTTCGCCCGCTGGCGGGGCGGACTGCGGTGCTGGTGACCTTCCTCGACGGGCTCAGCCCGCGCACGCCGAATGTCCGCCAGTGCCGCGCGCTTGGGGCTGGGTTGGCGCAGATGCACCGGGCGCTGGCGGACTTTCCCATGACCCGCCGCAACAGCCTTGGCCCCTGGGCGTGGCGGGGGCTCTGGTCGGGCCGGGCGAGCGATGCCGAGGGGTTGGAACCGGGATTGTCCGGTGAGATCGACGGCGACCTGGCTGCCATTCAGGGCGCGAAGGGGCAGACCGATACCCTGCCCCGCGGGACGATCCATGCTGATCTTTTCCCGGACAATGCCTTCTTCCTGGCCGACGAGTTCTCTGGCGCGATCGACTTCTATTTCGCCTGTACCGATGTGCTGGCCTACGATCTTGCGGTGTGCCTGAACGCCTGGGCGTTTGAGGAAGGGGGCTGGTCGACCGGGCTGCAATTCAACTACTCCAAAGGTGCGGCGGTGGTGGCGGGCTACCAATCGGTTCGCCCGTTGGCCGCCGATGAGCGCGCGGCCTTGCCGCTACTGGCGCGGGGGGCGGCGCTGCGGTTCTTCCTGACCCGGCTGGTGGACTGGTCCGATACGCCGGCCGATGCGCTGGTGCGGCCGAAGAACCCTTTGGACTATGCCCAGCGGCTGCGCTTTCACCGCCAGGCGGCGGGGCCGGCTGACTATGGGTGCGATGTTGGGAAAGCGGGCAATGGCTGACACAATCGATATCTGGACCGATGGCGCCTGCAGCGGCAATCCCGGTCCCGGCGGCTGGGGCGTGTTGCTGGTTTCCGGTGAGAACCGGAAGGAATTGCGGGGCGGCGAGACCTCGACCACCAATAACCGCATGGAATTGATGGCCGCGATCCAGGCGCTGAACGCGCTGAAATCGGCTTCGTCCGTGCGCCTCCACACCGATAGCACCTATGTGAAGGATGGGCTGACCAAGTGGATCCACGGCTGGAAACGCAATGGCTGGAAGACCGCCGCGAAGAAGCCGGTGAAGAACCAGGATTTGTGGCAGGCGCTGGATGAGGCCTGTGCGCGCCACGAGATCGAATGGATCTGGGTGAAGGGCCATGCGGGCGATCCGGGGAATGAGCGGGCCGATGCGCTGGCGCGGGAGGGAATCCCCGGGGGATAGGCGTTTGGCTATCAGCGCTTGCGCGGAGAGCGCCCGCGTGGCGGCAGGGGCGTAGGCGACAAGCGTTCAAGCCAGCACGTTTGGCCGCCGTGGCGGGGCCGCGTCGGTGGGGCGATCTGAAGTGTCGCTCTGTCTGGGAGCGTGGTCAGGTGTGCGGGAGGGGGAGGCCGATTGGGCTGTG
>JBCCBN010000051.1:0-17113 GCA_039034035.1 Pseudomonadota bacterium | reverse complement strand
GATCAGGCGCTTCAGGCGGTTGTTGCGGTTGATCACCCGACGATAGAGGTCGTTCAGGTCACTGGTCGCGAACCGGCCACCGTCCAGCGGCACCAGCGGACGCAGGTCCGGCGGGATCACCGGCACGATCGACAGGATCATCCATTCCGGCTTTGCGCCCGATGCCAGGAATTGCTCGACGATTTTCAGCCGCTTGGCATATTTCTTCGTCTTCAGCTCAGACGTGCTTTCGGACAGGTCCTCGCGCAACTGCTCGGCCAGGGGCTCAAGGTCCAGCGCCTTCAGCATTTCGGAAACAGCCTCGGCGCCGATCATGGCCGTGAAGCCATCTTCGCCATGCTCGTCCTGGGCGTCCATATACTCTTCTTCAGAGAGCAACTGACCAGCCTCCAGCGGGGTCAGGCCCGGCTCGGTCACCACATAGCTCTCGAAATAGAGCACCCGCTCCACATCCTTCAGCGTCATGTCCAACAGCGCCGAAATCCGCGACGGCAGCGATTTCAGGAACCAGATATGGGCAACCGGCGCGGCCAGTTCGATATGGCCCATCCGCTCGCGCCGCACCCGCGCCAGGGTGACTTCGACCCCGCACTTCTCGCAGACAATGCCGCGATACTTGATCCGCTTGTACTTGCCGCACAGGCACTCATAATCCTTCACCGGCCCGAAGATCCGGGCACAGAACAGCCCGTCCCGCTCCGGCTTGAAGGTCCGGTAGTTGATCGTCTCGGGCTTCTTGATCTCACCGGACGACCAGGACCGGATCTTCTCCGGGCTGGCGATGGTGATACGGATCGCGTCAAAGGCTGGCGCGGTCTCTTTCGGGTTGAAAATGCTGGCTACATCTTGGCGCATGGGTCGCTTCCGCTCCTCTGGAGGGGGGTGGCCGGAAGGATGGGCAGTCCGCCCGGCCGAGGGATCGTGTCGTCAATACACCGCTGTCCCGCGGCTACTGTTTCATCGTCTGTGTTCGGGGTGTCACCGCCCTATTCGGCGGCGACTGGCGGCTCCTGGCTGTCTGGATCATCCTCGTTCGCTTCGATCAGCTCCACGTTCAGCCCCAGCGAACGCATCTCTTTCACAAGCACGTTGAAGCTCTCGGGAATACCGGCCTCGAACGTGTCATCGCCCCGCACAATGGCCTCATAGACCTTCGCCCGGCCGGCCGTATCGTCCGATTTCACCGTCAGCATCTCCTGCAGGGTATAAGCGGCACCGTACGCTTCCAGCGCCCAGACCTCCATCTCCCCAAAGCGCTGCCCGCCGAACTGGGCCTTGCCGCCGAGCGGTTGCTGGGTCACCAGCGAGTAGGGTCCCGTCGAACGCGCATGGATCTTCTCGTCCACAAGGTGGTGCAGTTTCAGCAGGTATTTGTACCCCACCGTCACCGGCCGCTTGAACGTTTCGCCCGTGCGCCCGTCGAACAGGGTCACCTGGCCAGAACTGTCCAGCCCCGCCCGTTCGAGCACATCCACGATATCGGCTTCGGCCGCCCCATCGAACACGGGCGTAGCATGGGGTACCCCGCTTGTAGTGTTCCGGGCCAGCTCCAGCAGGCCGTCCTCGCCATCGGGCAATTCCTGGTCGGTGCCATAGGCCGTTTCCAGCGTCTCCTTCAGCGCCTTGGTGTCGCGATTATGCTGCCACGCTTCCAGCGCATCCTGGATCATCCGGCCCAGCCCCGCAGATGCCCATCCCAGATGGGTTTCCAGGATCTGGCCAACATTCATCCGCGACGGCACGCCCAGCGGGTTCAGCACGATATCCACTGGCGTCCCATCCTCCAGGAAGGGCATGTCTTCCAGCGGGTTGATCTTCGAGATCACCCCCTTGTTGCCGTGCCGGCCCGCCATCTTGTCGCCCGGCTGCAGCTTGCGCTTCACCGCCAGGAACACCTTGACCACCTTCATCACGCCCGGCGGCAGGTCATCGCCCCGCTGGACCTTCTCGACCTTGTCGTTGAACCGCGCTTCAAGCTCCTGGATCGACAGTTCGAAACTGTCATTCAGCGCTTCAAGCTCGGCCTGGGCCGCTTCCGATTTCAGGGCGATGTCCCACCAATCGGTCCGCAGCAGGTTTTCCAGGTCGCTGGACGACACCTTTCCGGGCTTGAAGCCGGTCGGTCCGGTCACCGCTTCCTTGCCGATCAACAGGTCATGCAGGCGCGAATAGGTGTTGCGCTCCAGGATCGACTGTTCGTCTTCCTTGTCTTCCTGAAGCTGCTCGATCATCTCGCGCTCGATCTGCAGCGCACGCTGGTCCTTGTCGATGCCGTGGCGGTTGAACACCCGCACTTCGACCACCGTCCCCGCACCACCTGGCGGCACCCGCAGCGACGTGTCGCGCACATCCGACGCCTTCTCACCGAAGATCGCCCGCAGCAGCTTCTCTTCCGGCGTCATCGGGCTCTCGCCCTTTGGCGTCACCTTGCCAACGAGAATATCGCCCGACTGCACTTCCGCGCCGACCGCAACGATCCCCGCTTCGTCCAGGTTCCGCAGGGCCTCTTCGCCCACATTCGGGATGTCCCGCGTGATCTCTTCCGGACCGAGCTTGGTATCGCGTGCGGCGATCTCATACTCTTCGAGGTGGATCGACGTGAACACATCATCGGTCACGATCCGCTCGGAGATCAGGATCGAGTCCTCGAAATTGTACCCGCTCCACGGCATGAACGCGACCAGCACGTTCCGCCCCAGCGCCAGCTCGCCCAGATCCGTCGACGGCCCGTCCGCGATGATATCGCCCTTGGACACCGTGTCCCCAACCCGGCAGATCGGCCGCTGGTTGATGCACGAATTCTGGTTCGACCGGCGGAATTTCGCCAACCGATAGATATCCACGCCCGACTTCGAACCCTCCAGGTCCGCCGTCGCCCGGACCACGATCCGCGTCGCATCCATCTGCTCGATCACGCCATCGCGGCGGGCCACGACCGCCGCCCGGCTGTCGCGCGCCACAATCGCTTCCATGCCCGTGCCCACCAGCGGGGCCTCCGCCTTCACCAGCGGCACCGCCTGGCGCTGCATGTTCGAGCCCATCAGCGCCCGGTTGGCGTCGTCATGGCCCAGGAACGGGATCAGCGACGCGGCCACCGAAACAACCTGCTTCGGCGACACATCCATGAACTCGATCGCATCGCGCGGCAGCAAGGTCGCCTCCCCCGCCTGGCGCGCATTCAACAGGTCGGCCGCCAGCTCACCATCCTTGGTGACCTCGGCATTCGCCTGGGCGATCGCATACTTGGTCTCTTCCATCGCCGACAGGTAGCGCACCTCGTCCGACAGCTTTCCGCCATCGACCTTCCGGTACGGGCTCTCGATGAAGCCATACTTGTTGATCCGCGCATGGGTCGCCAGTGAATTGATCAGGCCGATATTCGGCCCCTCCGGCGTCTCGATCGGGCAGATCCGGCCATAATGGGTCGGGTGCACGTCGCGCACCTCGAAACCGGCCCGTTCCCGCGTCAGGCCACCTGGCCCGAGCGCCGAAAGCCGCCGCTTGTGCGTGATCTCGCTCAGCGGATTGGTCTGGTCCATGAACTGGCTCAGCTGCGAGGACCCGAAGAATTCCCGCACACTCGCCACCACGGGCTTCGCATTGATCAGGTCATGCGGCATCACCGTGTCGATATCGACCGAGCTCATCCGCTCCTTGATCGCCCGCTCCATCCGCACCAGGCCAATCCGGTAATTATTCTCCATCAGCTCGCCGACTGAGCGCACGCGCCGATTGCCGAGATTGTCGATATCATCGACCTCGCCGACCCCGTCCTTGAGGTCCAGGATCACCTTCATGACCCCGATAATATCGTCCTTGCGCAGGATCCGGTCGGTATCCTCGGCCGACTGGTAATCATCCAGCGCCACCGAAAGCCGCATGTTCATCTTCACCCGGCCCACAGCCGACAGATCATAACGCTCGCTATCGAAGAACAGCTGCTGGAACAGCGCATCGGCCGCTTCCTGGGTCGGCGGCTCGCCCGGGCGCATCACCCGGTAGATGTCCGACAGCGCCTCGAACCGCGTCTCGTTCTTGTCCGCCGACAGCGTATTGCGCAGCCACGGCCCCCGCGATGACAAGCTGATGTTCAGGATCTCGATCGTCTTGACCCCATCCTCGCGCAGTTCCGCGATCAGCTCTTCGGTCAGTTCCTCGGTCGCCTCGCCATAGATCGCGCCCGTTTCCATGTTCACGATATCGCGGGCGAGGAACTTGCCTTCCAGCGCCGTGGACGGCAGCAGGATCTCCGTCGTGCCCGCCTCGGCCATGCGCTTCATCTTCAGCGCCGTGATCTTCTTGCCCGCCGGCGCAATCACCTCGCCCGAGCTGGCATCGACCACATCGAATTCCGGCTTGGCACCCTTCCACTCATCCACGCGGAAGCCGGTGATCCAGCCCGATTTGTGCAGCTTGTAGATCGCATGATCATAGAACGTGTCCAGGATCTCATCAGTCCCCAGACCCAGCGCATAGGCCAGCGTCGTCGCCGGCAGCTTTCGCTTCCGGTCGATCCGCACATTCAGGATGTCCTTGGCATCAAACTCGAAATCGAGCCACGAGCCGCGATAGGGAATGATCCGGGCCGCAAACAACAGCTTGCCCGAACTGTGGGTCTTGCCCTTGTCATGGTCGAAGAAAACACCCGGCGACCGGTGCATCTGCGAGACGATCACCCGCTCGGTGCCATTGACGATGAACGTGCCCTTGTCGGTCATCAGCGGGATATCGCCGAGATAGACCTCCTGCTCCTTCACCTCCTTCACCGACCGCGCGCCCGTATCCTCGTCGATGTCGAACACGATGAGCTGCAGTTTCACCTTCAGCGGCGCCTGATACGTCAAGTCGCGCTGCATGCACTCTTCGGTGTCGAACTTCGGCGGTTCGAACTCGTAGGAGACATATTCCAGCGTCGCCCGCTCGGAGAAATCCGTGATCGGGAACACGCTGCGGAACACACCATCGAGCCCATCGACCGTCCGCTCTTCCTGCGGCGTGTGCATCTGCAGGAAATTCTCGTAGGATTCCCTCTGAACCTCGATGAGGTTGGGCATTTCGATGGCTTCGGGGATTTTCCCAAAGGTTTTTCGGATACGTTTCTTTTCCGTGAACGAGAGCGCCATCATCCATCCCTGGTTTGACCAGGCCGTGCTGCCAGCGGCAGGCAACGCGGCCCAAAATGCCCAGACAGCCAGACCGTGGCCGCCAAGGCGTATCGCCTGAAAGCGCGGACGCGGCGACCCCAGACAAGGGTCGCCGCGCTGGTACGTTTCGAAAGTCCGGCCCGCGCTCCGAACTCCCTAATATTGCGCCGAAGCGCCGGGGAACAAGACCTACTTGATCTCGACAGTCGCCCCAGCCTCTTCGAATTTCTTCTTCAGCTCCTCAGCTTCGTCCTTCGACACGCCTTCCTTGATCGGCTTGGGCGCGCTCTCGACGAGCTCTTTCGCTTCCTTCAGCCCGAGGCCGGAAACGACCTCGCGCACAACCTTGATGACGCCGATCTTCTTCTCGCCGCCCGAAACGAGCACAACGTCGAATTCGGTCTTGGCCTCGGCCGGTGCGGCATCGCCGCCGCCAGCGCCAGGCGCAGCCATCACGGCAGCCGGAGCTGCGGCCGACACGCCCCACTTCTCTTCGAGGAGTTTGGCGAGGTCAGCGGCTTCAAGAACGGTGAGACCGGAAAGGTCTTCTGCAATCTGTTCAATCTTGGACATGGGTCTTGGTCCTGGTTTTGGGTCCCCATAGGGGATGTCAGTTGAAGGTCTGGATCTGGGTACGATACGGAAATGCTAGGCGGCATCCTTGCTGGCATAGGCCTGGATGACCCGAGCCAATTGCCCGGCAGGCGCCTGTACCACGCCCGCCACTTTCGTGGCCGGGGCCTGGATGAGGCCAATGATCTGGCCGCGCAGCTGATCGAGAGAGGGCAGTTTCGCCAGGGCTTCCACGCCGGCTGTGTCCAGGACGGTATCGTCCATGACAGCGCCGACCACCTTGAGTTTCTCATTCTCCTTCGCGAAGTCGGCCACCGTCTTGGAGGCCGCCACCGGGTCGGGAGAATAGGCAATCGCCACAGGGCCCGAAAAGAGCGCCTGGGCCGCATCGCCGCCCTTACCGTCCAGCGCGATTTTCGCCAGTCGGTTCTTGATCACCTTGAGATGCGCACCCTCCGCACGGAGCTTGGTGCGCAGCCCGGTCATTTCCGCAACGCTCAGACCGGAATAATGGGTCACGACGACCACACCACTGTCGCCGAAAACGCCCTTCAGCGTTTCGAGGGCAGCAGCTTTTCCAGCTTTATCCATTACGGCTCTCCTGGTGAGGCGCCCGGACCACCCGGCCGCCTTGGGTATTCGCCTTCAAAGGCCGTCTGGCCTTTCCAGCGCCTGCCCAGGGCGTACGGCCAGAACCTGGAGGATCTCGTCACCAGGGCCCGGTCGCCTTGCCCTGCCTGCATAGGTGCCTTCTGGCTTACCGGTCCGGTGTCGCAACCTGGCCAACCGAGATGGGCACTTGCTGCGGCCCCGTCACCGACCTATGGTCTCGGACAGGAAACGGGAGACAAGGCAAATGCCCGGTCTCCCGTAAGCGACGCTGACTATCCCACAGGCCAGCGGTGCGCAACCCCCATTCGTGAAAAAGTCAAGCCCCACCGGTTTTACCGCCGCTTAACTCCGTCTCTGCAATCTGCCTTCTGTGGTGACAGGGACAGATCGCAATGGTGAGGGCGGGTCAAAAGGTCGGGGGCGCCAGCCCGTCCGCGCCGGTACGCCCACCGCGCCGCGGTCGCCCTGCTTGCCGCCTTGCTTGCGCCCACCGCCGCCCAGGCTGCCCAGACCCTGAACACCACCAGCACCACATCTTGCGCGGCGGTCGGCGGCACCCTCTCTAGCGCTAACCTCGTCACCGATTTCGATCAGGGCACCTTCGGCACTGAAAGCGGTGCGCCCAACCAATCCCCCTCCGCCAACCCCTATCCCAGCACCGTGGTCGGCGGCGTGTTCGACAATTTCTACCAGTTCAACCATGGCGACTATGGCTACGTCGCCAATCCCGTCACTCCCCGCAACAGCTTCCAGCATGCCGAGATCACCGATCCGCTCTATGGCGCCACGGGCCGGTTCTTCGCCTCCGATCCCAATGCCGATACGCCCACGCTGAATTTCTCCGTCACCAACGTCACCCCTTTCGAGAACTACGAATTGGCATTCTGGGCCGCCAACAGCGAACCGAACGGGGATCCCAACAGGGTCAACGCCGTCATTGACGGGATCACCACCTATTCCACCGGGCCGCTGCCCGCTTTTCCCGCCGCGCTGGAATGGCGCCGCCACGCCTTCGTCTTCAATGCCGGAGACCGGGTCCAGATCGACCTGGCCATGGCCTCCACCGAGACCGGGTCGGGCGGCCGCGATTTCTACATCGATAATGTCGAAATCCGCGCCTGCGCCGTCACCGGTGCCACGATCAGCGGCACCGTCTACCGTGATCTCGACGCTGACAATGCCCATGACGCCGGCACCGAACCGGGCATCGACGCCATCGAAATCCAGCTCTGGGACACCCAGGGCGACGGCGACGCCAGCAACGACATCTATGTCAGCACCGTTTCCACCACCGCTGGTGGCCCCTACCAGTTCCAGAACATCGCCCAATCGGCCTCGTTCGAGCTCCGGCTCAACACCGCCGATCCAGACATTCCCGCAAACACCACACCCGGCACAGCGATCACCCTGCCCGTCTCCGTCAATCCCGGCGACACCATCACCGGACAGGATTTCGGCTTCGACACCACGTCTGCCTTCCTCTCCGGCGCGAAATCGGTCACGCCCTTGCTGCCCGCCTCGGCCAATCCCTTCTACGTTCCCGGCGATGATGTGATCTACGCTATCACCATTTCCAATTTCGGCGCCGGAACCGCCGATGCCGATACGGTCTTCCTGGTCGACAATCTCCCCGCCGATGTCAGCTTCTACAATGCGGACATGGATGGCAGCGGGTCCCTTACCACCACCCCCGTCGCCTTTTCCCAGTCGGGCGCCGGCCTCAGCTTCTCCTACGGTTCGGATGTCCGCTTCGCCCTTCGCGGTCCGCCGCCCGCCAATTTCACCGCCTGCTCCTACGCACCCACCGGCACCTATGACCCCCAGGTCGGGCATATCTGCTTCAACCCCAAGGGCGCCATGGCCGCCGGCAGCCCCGCCCCCAGCTTCACCGTCCAGTTCCGCGCCCGCATCGACTGACCCCCCAGACAGCGAAAAGCCCCGACGCATCGCGCCAGGGCTCCCCAAAATCAGGTCTTCGCCAAACCCCGGACCTCAGCGGGCGAGGCTCACCGGCCCGGATGGGCTGCCCTCGCATTGGCGTTTGGCTTCAGCCAAACTGCTGCGAGCCGCAATAGCGGCCTAGGCCTCTTCCAGCGCCGCGGCCGGATCCATCTGCACGCCCGGACCCATCGTCGAGCTCAGCGCCACCTTCTTGAGATAGGTGCCCTTCGCGCCCGATGGCTTGGCCTTCATCAGCGCGCCGATGAACGCGACCACATTGTCCCGGATCGCCGCCTCGGAGAAGCTCGCCTTGCCAATCCCGGCATGGATGATCCCCAGCTTCTCGACCCGGAACTCCACCGAGCCGCCCTTCGCATCCTTCACCGCCTGGCCGACATTCGGCGTCACCGTGCCGACTTTCGGGTTCGGCATCAGCCCGCGCGGACCCAGCACCTTACCCAGCCGGCCGACCACGGACATCATGTCAGGGCTCGCAATCACCCGGTCGAAATCCATCATCCCGCCCTGGATCTGCTCCATGAGGTCTTCAGCGCCGACAATATCGGCCCCCGCCTCACGCGCCTCATCTGCCTTGGCGTCCTTGGCAAACACCGCCACCCGAACCGCCTTGCCCGTCCCCGACGGCAGGGATACCATACCCCGCACCATCTGGTCGGCATATTTCGGATCGACGCCCAGATTGACCGCGATCTCCACCGTCTCGTCGAACTTCGCCGTGGCGTTCTTCTTCACCAGCGCCACCGCCTCATCGAGCCCGTAAACCGTGTCTACCTCGACCGCCTCGCGCGCTGCGCGGAACCGTTTTCCCTGTGCCATGTCCCTACTCCACCACATCCAGGCCCATGGACCGGGCCGATCCCGCAATGATCAGGGCCCCCGCATCCAGATCATTGGCGTTGAGGTCTTCCATCTTCTGCTCGGCAATCTCGCGGCATTGGGCCATGGTCACCGATCCAGCGACCACCTTGCCCGGCTCCTTCGAGCCCGATTTCAGCTTGGCCGCCTTCTTTAACAGCACCGATGCCGGCGCCGTCTTCACCACAAAGGTGAACGACTTGTCCTGATAGTAGTCGATCACCACAGGCAGCGGCAGGCCCTTCTCCATGCCATCGGTCTTGGCATTGAAAGCCTTGCAGAATTCCATGATATTGATCCCGCGCTGACCCAGGGCCGGGCCAACAGGCGGGGACGGATTGGCCGCACCGGCCGGGATCTGGAGCTTCAATTGCCCCAGCAGTTTCTTCGCCATGTCATCCTCTCGAAATGGCAGGCCGGCCGCGCCGCACTAGCAACGCCGCCAACGGTTGAGAGTTGTCCCGCGGTCCGGCCCGGACATGGACTCTGCGCCCAGCACCTCCCGCAGAATGGAGGCCAATGGGCGATCCGGCGCCCGCCGTCAACCCGGCTCCGCATTCATGTAGTCGCGATAGTATGTCAGCTTCCCGCCGCGCACCTTGTAGATGCCCACGCCAAATCGCTCCCGCCCATCGGGATACACAGCCTTCCAGCGGCACCAGGCGGTCTCGGTATCGCCGGCAATCTCCTCGGCCTCGAACCGAACGCCCAGCTTCGCCATTTCCGTATTCATCTTTTCCATGAACGCCGCGATCGCCGCCCCACCCCGGTGCTGGCCATAGATCGGATCATCCAGCAGCGCATCCTCGGCAAACAGCGATGCAAGCTTCGAATAGTCCCCCTCATCCTGGATCGCCCAGAACCGCCTGATCGTCTCCAGCCCATCACCGGCCATGCCTGCCTCCCAGCTTGTCTCCGGCCGATGCTCAGGCCGACCTTTGGCCCTCAAGCTCCATCAGCTCCCGGCCGAGAAAGAACGAGATCGCCGTCCGGATCAGCACCAGAAGCCCGACAAACACCAGGTCGGAAATCTCCCGCGTGATCACCGTATGCACGATATCCGACGCGATCATGAATTCCAGCCCCGTCAGGATATACACCCCCAGCGTCGCCCGCGCCGCATGCAGCCCCGTCAGTTCCCGCCGCAACCCGATAGCGTGGCTCAAACTCCCCACCAGCTTCGACAACGCCACCACAAAGCCGAACAGGATCAGCCCCACCCCGATCAAGTCGATAAACGCCGCCACCACCTCGAGCCCTTCGGCCAGCGGATGGCCAACTCCCCATGGCAGGAAGTCCAGCGACGACCCGCCCGTCATCTCCATCACGCCGCCATGGCCCTCGTCCCCGGCGCCTGCATCCGCCGCCCCAGCCATCACATCAGCTCCGCATCGGTCACCACCTCGACCAGCGCCGGCCCGTCATGGCCGATGGCCTTCGCCAGCGCGCCGTCCAGCTCTTCACGCTTGGTCACCCGCTCGCCCATCCCGCCACAGCTCCGCGCAAAGCCGGCAAAACTCGGATTGACCAGCCCCGTCTGCCACACCTCGAACTCGGCCGTCCGCTGCTCCTTGGAAATCTTGCCCAGTTCGGAATTGTTCATCAGCACATGGGTGATGTTCATCCCGTATTTCACCGCCGTGGTGAACTCCATCGCATACTGGCCAAATCCGCCATCGCCCGACACCGAAATCACCTTCCGGCCCTTGTATGCCGCCTGGTCCCGGGTCGCCGCCCAGGCCCCCATGGCGGCTGGAAAGCTGAACCCGATTGAGCCGAGATAGCCAGACATCAGCACCCTCTGCTCGCCCGTCGGCTCGAAATACCGGCCGAAACTGTAAGTGTTGTTGCCCACATCCACCGCGAAGATCGCATCGCCCGGCGCATGCCGCGTCAGCGCATCGAACAGCGCCGCCGCCGAAACCCCCTTGCCCCGGTCCTCACCGACCCGCTTGGCCTTCTCCGCCCGCCAGATCGACCACCGCTCGGCCACTTCACCGCGCACGTCGGCCGGCGCGGCGCCACCCGCCTCGATACCTGCCAGCATCAACGACGCCGTCACCCCGACATCGCCCAACACCGGCACGGTCACCGGGTGGCGCTTGGCCAGCCGCATGGGATCGGTATCCACCTGGATCGTCGGCGCCCCTTCATAAATGCCGGTATGGTCGGAGAATGACGCTCCGAACACCACCAACAAGTCCGCCTCATTCATGAACCAGCTCGCAATCGGGGTCCCCGACCGGCCCATCACCCCGGCCGCCAGTGGGTGCGCATCGCCGATCTGGCCCTTCGCCTTGAACGTTGTCGCCACCGGCGCGCCGAGCCGCTCAGCCAGCGCGATCACCTCGCCCATCCCATCCAGCGCGCCATAGCCAACAATCACCATAGGCCGTTTTGCCGACTTCAGCCGCGCAATGGCCTCATCCAGCGTACCGGCCGGCGGCCCGACCCGAAGATCGGCCATCCGCCCGCCAGGCCCCTGGGCCTTGTCCCCGTCAGCGGCCGGCCGCGGCTGCACATTATCCGGGAACACCAGGTGCCCAACCCCGCGCTTCAACGTGGCCGTCTTGATGGCCTGGGTCATCAACTGGGCATGATCGCTGCTCGGATGGACCGTCTCGGAAAACGCGGCCACGGCCTCGAACGCCGCTTCCAGGTCGATGTCCTGAAACGCATGCACCCCGATCACCTGCTCTTGCACCTGCCCCGTCAAGGCCAGGGCCGGCGCACCATCCACCTTTGCGTCCCAGAGACCCGTCAACAAATTCGTCGCCCCCGGCCCAGCAATCGTCAGCGCCGCAGCGGGCTTTCCCGTCAGCTTGCCATAGCCCGAAATCGCAAACGCCGCCGCCCCTTCGTGGCGGATGCCGTAATAGCTCAGTTCACCGCGGCCTTCGCTCGCCCGCATCGCATCGGCCAGCCCGAGATTGGAATGACCCACCATGCCGAACACGCTGGTCACGCCCCAATTGGTCATGGTCTCCACCATCACGTCCGACACCGTCCGGTCCCGCGCCGGCTCGCCAGGCACACCCACATAGATGCCGTCCTCGCGCGCCTCGACCGCATACATCTCCTGGCCTGTATCCTCATGCCCGCCCGGAGGCTTGCCGGTCAGCGGGTCAAAGTCCCAGCCATGCCATGGGCAGCGCAGCCAGCAGGCGCCATCATTGCCGGTCTCGATCGATCCTTCGCCCAGTGGACCGCCCTGGTGTGGGCAGCGATTGTCCATGGCCGACCATTGTCCGTCAAAATGGACCAGCGCGACCTGCAATCGGCCCGCCGTCGCTGACTTCACGCGCCCCTCGGCCACTTCGCCAGGCTCGGCAACCTTGTGCCAGTCGAGCCCATTCCCGCTCAAATTGTGATCGTCAGACATCGAATTCTCCCCGCATCGCGCTTGCCGCCTGCCTGCCCGACTTATACGGTTTCCACACCTCAAAATCGATCAAGTCTTGTTGAGGGGACAGGCCTGATCGTCCTGTGTCGACGAAATCTGGGGGAGCGATTGATACACATCCGCACCGCGAAGCCGGAGGAACTGCCAACACTCCTCTCGTTCGAGCAAGGCATCGTCAAAGCGGAGCGCCCCTATGATGCCACGCTGAAGCCCGACCCCATAAATTACTACGATATCGCTGACCTTATCGCGTCACCGGACGCCGAAGTGGTCGTCGCTGAGCTTGATGGCGAACTGATCGGCTCGGGCTATGCCGTGAAGAAAGCCTCGCTCCCTTACGTCGAACCGGCCTTCCATGCCTATATCGGCTTCCTCTACGTGGCGCCTGCCCATCGCGGCAAGGGGGTCAATCTACGGGTCCTGGACGTCCTGTTCGCCTGGGCCGAGGCGCAAGGCCTGCCGGAGGTCCACCTGACGGTCTACCCCGACAATGCGCCTGCCATCCGCGCCTACGCAAAGGCGGGATTTGATCCGTACATCCTTGAAATGCGCGTCAATCTGGAGGCGCGGGACACGCCCCAGATCACGCCGCGCCAAACCGTTTGTGAGGACACGTGACTGGCCGGCCCCTCATCGATCGCATACCACCGGCGAAAGCCGATGAGGGGACACCATGACACCCACCGCCATCTCGAAATGGTCGGACCTTGCAGACCGCTCCCCCGCCCATGCGCTTGTCGCCAATGTCGATCTCGTCATTGTCCGCTATGATGATGCGGTCTCGGTGCTCTATGGCCGCTGCCTCCATCGCGGCGCGCTGATGGCCGATGGGCATGTGGACGAAAACGACAATCTCATCTGCGGCGTCCACAATTGGGACTACCGGGTCGATACCGGCGTTTCCGAATACGCCAATGATGAAGTCCTGCACAAGTTCACCGCCTGGGTCGAAGGCGGCAACGTCCTGGTCGATGCCGACGAAATCGCCGACTGGGCCCGCGCCAATCCCCAGCCCTATGACCGCGAGGCCTATCTCGGCCCCTACCAGGACCCCAGCCACGCCCCCCACCCCGAACCCTATAATGCGCGCATCCAGGCCTATGCCCGCGACGGCCTCTCCAAGGTCGGCCACCACGGCATCGTCGACGCCATGGGTGTCCCCCGCGCCGACCTGCCTGACTGGGACGACCTCCAGCTCCTCACCGCGCAGCTCCACCGGATGCCGCTCCTTGATGGCGCGCCAGTCGCTACCGAAACCATCATCGGTCCCAACGCCCAGAAACCCCTCAAACTCGCCATTCCCCTCTTCGTCTCCGACATGAGCTTCGGCGCCCTCTCGGAACCGGCCAAGCTCGCCCTCGCCCGCGGCGCAGAGCTTGCCGGCACCGGCATCTGCTCCGGCGAAGGCGGCATGCTCGCCGATGAGCAGGCCGAGAATTCCCGCTATTTCTACGAACTCGCCTCCGGCCGCTTCGGCTTCTCCTGGGACAAGCTCGACCGCGTCCAGGCCTTCCACTTCAAGGGCGGCCAGGGCGCCAAGACCGGCACCGGCGGCCACCTGCCGGGCGAAAAGGTCTACGGCAAGATCGCCGAAACCCGCGGGCTCGAGCCCGGCCAACCCGCCATCTCGCCCCCCCGCTTCCCTGACTGGACCGAAACCGCCCAGATCCGCGCCTTCGCCGATGAGGTTCGCACCCGCACCGGCGGCATCCCCATCGGCTACAAGCTCTCCGCCCAGCACATAGAGAAAGACATAGACGCCGCCCTCGAAATTGGCGTCGACTACATCATCCTCGACGGCCGCGGCGGTGGCACCGGTGCCGCCCCCATCCTCTTCCGGGACAATATCTCCGTACCCACGATCCCCGCCCTCGCCCGCGCCCGGCGCCATCTCGACCAGACCGCCCCCAACGTCTCCCTCATCATCACCGGCGGCCTCCGAACCCCCGCCGACTTCGTCAAGGCCCTCGCCCTCGGCGCCGATGCGGTCGCCCTCTCCAACGCCGCCATGCAGGCCATCGGCTGCATCGCCATGCGCGCCTGCCACACCAATAACTGCCCCGTCGGCATCGCCTCCCAGAAGCCCCACCTCGTCTCCCGCCTCGTCGTCGAAAGCTCCGCCCAGCGCCTCAGGAATTTCTTCGACGCCTCGGTCGAGCTCATGGCCGTCCTCGCCCGCGCCTGCGGCCATGACAGCCTCGCCGGCTTCAACCCCGGCGACCTCACCACCTTCAACCGCAACATGGCCGACCTCTCCGGCGTCCAGTATGCAGGGGTCGCCCCATGACCATCGCCGCTGCCGAAACCCTCGTCACCCTGCTAGCCGCCTACGCCGCCATTGGCGCGCTGGTCGCGCTCATCACCGTCACCATCGGCGCCGCCCGCATCGATCCCGGCGCCAGGGGCATGCCGCTCCAGGCCCGCCTGCTCATCTTCCCCGGCGCCCTCTTGCTCTGGCCCCTCATGCTCGCCAAGCTCATCACCCAGAAAGCGCCCCCCGTCTCATGAAACGCGCCCACCGCTCCGCCCATCGCCTGATCTGGCTCCTCCTCACCCCCGTGATCGCCGCCAGCCTCTGGCTCGCCATCACCCACCGCCCCGCGCCCCCGGTCACCACCGACCTGCCCCCGGTCCTCACCAGCGACACAGGAGGCCACTGACATGGCTCACGGATACAAGGCCGTCACCTGGACCCCCTTCAAGGCCCGCTTCGACCGCTGGATGCTCGCCGGCATCGCGCTCTATCTCATCGTCTTCATCGCCGTCACCACCGCCACCCAGCCGCCGGGCGAGAGCTTCACCCCCCTCCAGCTCGGCATGCGCGCCACCGGCACGCTCGCTTTCCTGATGCTCACCTTCATCCTCACCATCGGCCCCCTCGCGCGCCTAATCCCCCGCTTCAAGCCCTTCCTCTACAATCGCCGACACCTGGGCGTCGCCACCTTCACCATCGCCCTCCTCCACGCCGCCATGGTCCTGCTCTGGTATCACGGCTTCTCCGAGCTCAACGTCTTCGTCTCCCTCTTCGCCTCCAATCCCCGCTACGACTCCATCGCCGGCTTCCCCTTCGAAAGCCTCGGCTTCGTCGCCCTCATCGTCCTCGCCGTCATGGCCACCACCTCCCACGATTTCTGGAACACCAATCTCGGCCCCAGCCTTTGGAAAACCCTCCATATGGGCGTCTATCTCGCCTACGCCCTGCTCGTCGCCCACATCGCCCTCGGCGCCCTCCAATCCGAGCGCAGCCCGGTCTACCTCCCGGTCCTCGCCCTCGCCGCCGGTACCGTGATCACCCTCCATCTGATCGCCGGCCTGTTTGCCTCCGGCGCCTCCAAAGCCGCCACCGACACCGAAGGCTGGCTCGAAGTCGGCCCCGCCACCGACATCCCCGACACCCATGCCCGCATCATCGCGCCCCCCGGCGGCGAGCGCATCGCCATCTTCCGATCCGGCAGTAAGATTGCCGCGGTCTCCAATGTCTGCCGCCACCAAGGCGGCCCCCTCGGCGAAGGCCGCATCATTGATGGCTGCATCACCTGCCCCTGGCACGGCTTCCAATACCGGATGGAAGACGGCCAATCCCCGCCCCCCTTCACCGAAAAGATCGCCACCTACCGAACCCGGATCGAAAACGGCGTCGTCTTCGTCCACACCACCCCCAATCCGCCCGGCACCCCCCAGAGCCCCAGCCTGATCGAGGCCCCCGCATGAGCGACCCCAAACACGATTTCTTCATCGGCTGGGCCGACACTCCAAAAGCCGACCGCCGCTTCTTTCTCGGCACCGGGCTCGCCCTGATGGCCGGTACGGCCGCCACCGCCGCCGGGCTCGCCGCCTCCCAGGCCCCCGTCGGCCCCGGCACCTGGAACCAGGGCGACGTCCGCGCTTTCGCCGGCACCATCACCGCCGAGCCCTACCCCATGCTGCGCACCCGCGACCTGACCGGCGCCCCCCAGACCGTGCTGCTCTCCTGCCTCGGAAAGTGTGGCGTCGCCGCCCAGATCGGGGCCCTTGAAGGCCGGTCCGTCATCGTGGACGGCAGCGCCATCCGCCGCGGGGCCCATGCCATGATCGCCGTCTCAGAAGCGCTCGATTGGGTCCGCGAAGACCCCGCCGCTACCCCCGACCCCGCCTTGGCCTTCCCCACGCCCGAACCCGTCCTCGATGCAGTGACCCTGCGCGGCGAAATCCTCGACAGCAAATGCTGGTTCGGCGCCATGCGCCCGGCCGAAGGCAAGGTCCACAAGGCCTGCGCCGCCCTCTGTATTCGCGGCGGCCTGCCCCCCGCCTTCATCGCCCGCACCCCCCAAGGCGACGCCAGCCTCCTGATCATGACCGACCAACTCACCCGCCACGGCGAAGACCTCCTCCCCTTCGTCGCCGACCCCGTCGAAATCACCGGCCGCGCCCTCCGCGCCGGCAACCTCCTCTACCTCGACGCCCCCACCACCGCCCTGAAAAGAGTCTGATCGGTAAAGGTGAGTTTTGGTAAAGGTGCTCGGGTGCTGCTCCGGGCTTTCGCCCGGGCACCCTGCGCCTGCGCTTTGCTTGTGGAGTGCGCTAT
>JBCCBN010000050.1:0-17182 GCA_039034035.1 Pseudomonadota bacterium | reverse complement strand
GAAACACCGTCGAGGAAGACACCGACCGAGCTTTCGAGACCGATATTGTTACCGGTTGTACCGACGCCGCGAATCCGGAGTGTGGTTCCGCCGGTGGTGGTGTCGGAGCTGTTCATGTTGAAGCTGGGCGCAACACTGTCGAGATTGGTAACGTCGGTGACGCCGGCGCGGTCGAGGATTTCGGGGTTCAGGGCGGTCACCGCGATCGGGACATCCTGAATGCTTTCGGCTCGCTGGGTGGCGGTCACTGTAACGGCGGTGAGCCGGCGGGAGTCGTCTTCGGGCTCGGCATCCTGGGCATTGGCCAGCATCGGCTGGCTGAGGGCCATTGCGGACGCCGTTGCGAGCATGGCGGACCGGTGGAATAGACGGGACTTCATGGGCGTTTTCTCCTCAAGCACACGGTCGGGCGCGTGCGTTTTTTGATTTTCTCGCTCTTGCCGCGAGTGTGCGACAGGAGTCCAAGTCATGGTTGTCCAGTTTTTCGCTTCTCTCAACCACTTAGACGATCACGTCTGCCAAGCGCGGCCCTGTTGTGGCGTTTGCGCAACGCTCTTGCTCGCGATGCGGGGTTTCGTGAACAAAGTTTGTTTTGTTCACCGTTTAAGGTTCTGAAACTGAAACAGCTTTCCCTGGCGAACGGTGAATCTTGTCCCGGTGGTGCCAGGCCGTCGGCGGCGTCGGATCAGGCTTCGTCGGGGCTGATCGCGCCGAGCGCTCGGCCCACCGTGGTGCCGGCATCGCGGATCGCGTCCCGAATGGGCAACGACAGGGCGGTGAGGTTCATGAAGCCATGCACCATGCCGGAATGTTCGCGCAGGGTGACCGGCACGCCGAAGCTGGCGAGCTTGTTGGCATAGGCGCGCCCCTCGTCTTTCAGGGGGTCCCAACCGCACAGGACCAAGTGGGCCGGCGGCAGGCCGCGAAAATCATCATCATCGGCGAAAAGAGGCGATACGCGCGGGTCGCGGCGGTCCACGTCCCGGGCGATATAGGCATCGCGGAAATAGTCGAACAGGTTGGGCGAGATGAAGAAGCCGCCTTCCTGGAACGGCATCTTCTTGGCGCGGATGTCGATGAACTGAACCAGCGGGTAGAGCAGGAGCTGGTAGGCTGGCAGCGGGCCGCCGGTGCGGTTCATTTCCTGGGACACGAAAGCGGCGAGGTTGCCGCCCGCGCTGTCTCCAGCCACGGCGGTCCGCTCCGGGTCCATCATGAAATGCTCGGTGCGTTGCATGACCCAGCGCCAGGCGCTTTCGGCATCGGCATGGGCGGCGGGGAAGGTGTGCTCCGGCGCGAGGCGGTAATCGACGGCGACCAGGCGGCAGCGGGAGGCGGCGGCGAGCCGGCGGCAGATCATGTCATGGCTGTCGAGGTCGCCGAGCATGAACCCGCCGCCATGGAAAAACACGATGCCGGGTCCGGGACCGATGCCGGCGCCGAGGGGGGTGTAGAGCCGGGCCTTGAGCGGGCCGGCGGCACCATCGACGGGCAGGGTGGAGACATCGGCAAGCTGGGGTCCGTCGCCCTCCATGGCGCCGGTGGCGCGGAAGAAGCTCTGGCGCAGGCGCTGGCTGGTCTGGATCCAGTCGAGCTTCTGGAAATCGGCCACGGGGATTTCGGGCATCTTGAGCTGCCCGAGGAACGCCTTGATCGCTTCATCCATCATCGCCATGGGCGGTATGTGGTGGAATTGCTGCGCCTGCACAAGTTTCGGTGTGGAGAGCTGGAGGCCGGGGTGCCTAGTTGGTTCAGCGAATGGCCGAAACCGCCGTCCCGAAAAAAGGAAACCCGGCAGGTTGGCCTGCCGGGTGAGTTGGGAGGAAACGCCATGAGGCGCGTGTCCATCTGTCAGGCAACACACGCATGGGTGCAACAGGGAAGCGGGTGCGGACGATGTTGCTGGGGGTCAGTGCCTGAGAATTAGGCAGAAAAAGCAAGGCCCGGCAGCGAAGCGCTACCGGGCCAGGCATGTTGTGGGCCTTTGAAGACGCCGAGTGCCTCAGATCAGGAGGCGAACTCGGGATAGGCTTCGACGCCGGTTTCCGCACGGTCGAGGCCGAGAAGCTCGTCTTCTTCGCTGATGCGCACGCCGATGATCACCTTGGCGATCATCCACACGATGGCTGCCAGGATCGAGACGACAACACCGGTGAGCACGACGCCGACAAGCTGGCCGACAAAGTTCGGGTCGCCGGCTTCGTTCGGCATGACGGCCATGGTGTAGGACACCGGCACGACCATTGTGCCCCAGATGCCGCAGACCAGGTGGGCCGGAATGGCACCGACCACGTCGTCGACCTTGAACTTGTCGAGCAGGGGCACGGTGAGCACGACCAGCACGCCGCCGACAGCACCGATGAGGACCGAGAGGCCCATGGACGGAGCCAGGGGCTCAGCAGTGATCGACACAAGGCCACCAATCGCGCCGTTGAACGCCATGGTCGGGTCGACCTTGCCTTTGTAGAGGATGGCCGTGAGGAACATCGCCGCCAGGACACCGCCGACCGCGGCCATGTTGGTGTTGGCGAAGATCTTCGCGACGGAGTTGATGTCGTCGAACGTACCGGCGGCCAGTTGGGACGCGCCGTTGAAGCCGAACCAGCCGAACCACAGGATGAACGTTCCCAGGGCTGCCAGGGGAATGTTCGAGCCTTGCATCGGGTTCACTTCGCCATTGGGGCCATATTTGCCCAGGCGTGGGCCGATGATGATCGCCCCGATCAGGGCCGCCCAGCCGCCGGTGGAGTGAACCAGGGTAGAGCCGGCAAAGTCGGAGAAGTCCCACTGGGTGTCGAGATAGCCGCCGCCCCACTCCCAGGAAACAACCGTGGGGTAGATGAAGGCTGCCAGGACAGCGGTGAAGAGCAGGAATGCCCAGAGATTGACCCGTTCAGCCACGGTGCCCGAGACAATCGAGGCGGCGGTGGCGACGAACACCATCTGGAAGAACCAGTCCGAATGGGCCGCATAGCCAACTTCAATGTCTTCAGCGCCGACCCACGGAATTCCACCGGGGATGCCGATGATGCCGGCGAGCGCGGTGCTGGCGGGATAGGCGATATTGTAGCCGATGAGCCAGAACATCAGACCAGCAATCGAGAACAGCGAAATATTCTTGAGCGACTGCATGGATGCGTTCTTGGAGCGCACCAGACCGGCTTCGAGGCAGAGGAAGCCCGCGGCCATGAACATGACGATCAGGCCGCCGATCAGGAACAGGTAGGAATTATCCACATAGGCGGACGCGTTCCCCTCAAGGGCTTCGATTCGGGCCTGGAGCGCTTCGATGTCAGCCTCCTGCGCCCAGGATGTACCGGCGGCGGCGATGCCGGCGAGGCCGACACTCCCCATCCGGAGCAGGTTTCGAACGAATACTGTCATTGATTTAGTTCTCCCATCGCAGACCAGACACAGTGGCGGCGTCCGCATGCGTCCCCGCACCGAGCGCCATGTTGCAAGCTGGTCATGCATCGGGCAGAGGCGTCGGGCGATTGCTGCGAGGGCGGATCGATATTGACTGATATTTGGGCGCCGATGCCTCAAATCGCCCAGGAATGTGTCGCACTGGACGCGGCGGAGGGGGGGTCATAGGTCTTCACTATGTCGCAAACCGCGCCCCACCGCCGCCCTGCCGGCCCACTCCATGACCTGGCGATTGTCGGCGCCGGACCGGCTGGCGCGACCCTGGCGCTGGCGGCAGCGAGGTATGGCGTCAGCGTTCTGCTGGTCGATGGCCGGCCTGGGCCGGGATCTGGGTTGGGGGCAGAAGCCAAGGCGGGTGCGCCAGCGCGGCGGGATACGCGGAACTTTGCGATCGTGCGCGGAAGCTGGCGGATGCTCGAGCGGCTGGGCGTTGCCGAAGCGCTGAAGGCGCGGGCCGAGCCCCTTCTCGGTCTGGAAGCGCAGGACGGGTCCGGCCATTTGACCGGCGATCCGGTGGCGCTGTTCGGGACCGATGACCTGAAACCAGACGCGGCCGGCATCCCGCTAGGCTATATGGTGGAAGCCGAACCCTTGCAGGCTGCCCTCGATGCCGCTGTGGCGGCGGCGCCGAGGATCGAGACGATCCGGCCCGGGCGGTTCGCTGGCTATCGCGCCGGACGTGGGGGCGCAGAGCTCGTGCTCGAGGATGGTTCGGTCCACCGGGCCCGGCTGGTGGCGGGCTGTGACGGGGTGAACTCGCCGGTGCGGGCAGCCGCCGGGATAGGCACGGAAGGGCGCGACTATGGCAAGTCGGTCTTTGCTGCGAATGTGCGCCTGTCGCGGCCGCACCGGGGGATTGCCCGGCAGGTGTTCACGCCGGAAGGCCCGTTTGCGACCCTGCCGCTGGCGGGCGACCGGGCCAACCTCGCCTGGTACATGAAGGGCGGCGCGGCCGAGGCGCTGGCCGCCCGGCCAGTGGCGGATATGGAAGCGGAGCTGAACGGGCGGTTTGCCGGGTTCGCCGGGGAGATGGCGATTGACGGGCCGGTTTTGGCCTACCCGCTGAAACTGGTGATCGCGCGGGACATGGTGGCCGAGCGGGTGGCGCTGGTGGGGGATGCGGCGCGGCGGATCAATCCGCTGGCGGGGCAGGGGCTCAATCTGGGGTTCAAGGATGTGGCGGCGCTGGCTGACGTGATCTCGGAGACCGTACGGGCGGGGCTCGATCCGGGCGGGGCGGTGGCGCTGGAGCGCTATCGGCGTTGGCGGCGGTTCGATGCTACGGCGACGGCCCTCGGCATCGACGCGATCGATCGGGTGTTCTCGAATGATAATACGCTGCTGAAAGGGGCGCGGAGCCTGGCCTTGATGGCGGCGGAGCGGTTCGGCCCGGTGCGCGGCGTGCTCACCCGGCAGGCGAGCGCCGACCAGGCAGGATTGCCGGCTCTCATGCGCTAGACTGATTTCGCCTTTGGCGGAATCAGTCGTCGTTCGAATTCGCTCGCGACAGGCTGGCTTCGCCAGCCGTCTCCGCGGGGGCGGCCTGACCGGCCGACGGGCTTCGCCCGCTGGAGCGCTTTCACCAAAGGCGAAATCGCTCATGCGGTAGGATGTGTGGGGATTTAGCCGGGCGATCTGCGGGGCCGGCCAGTTAACAGATTGTAAACCGGCGTCCGGCGGGATGATGAGATTCCAGGATGGAGAACCATCATGCCCTATGACGCCGCCGCCGAAGAGGCGAAAACCGCCGCCGCCGCGCCAGAAGCCAAAGCGGACGGCAAGGCCGGTAAGGCCGTCAAGAGGGGCCGGGCCGGCAAATCTGACAAGGCGAGCCGGAAAGCGAAGGCCGAGACCCGGAGCGCCTGGCGCAATTTCAAGGTGGATCTGTGGGCGACAGACCTCAATGACGTCGAATTCGGCATCCTCAGGGATGAACAGAACCGCGCCCAGTCGCGCCAGTTTACCAAGGACATGAACGTCATTGGCCAGGTGCGGCGCGATGGCGAGCGCGACGGGCTGATCGGCTGGCGGGAGGAGCTTTGGGACAGGGGCGAGGGGATGAAGCGCCGGCTAGTGCTGAAACTCTTCACCGAGAGCTTGAACTGGTCGGGCTCGCTCGACCTGATGATGGGTCGCTCGCTACAGCTCAGCCATGGCGCGGGGGTGCCGGTGGCGGCGTATTCGGTCAATCTGGCGCGGCATGACCAGGTAATCCAGATCGAGCGCTGTGCGCGGAAACTGCCGCTGTTTCCCGAGCGGTTCAGCTTTTTCATCATGGATGATGACAATGTCCCGCAGTACTTCCGGCTGCGGCGCGACCGGTTCCGCCCCGGTGCCGACTATACGCTGTATGACCAGACCGGCCGGAAAGTGGGCCATATCGACCATCGGATCTTCAATCTGGGCGGAGCGTGGAAGGTGAAGCTGCACAAGGATGTGGCCCATGCGCGGCTGGAGCACGCGCTGACCCTGTTCTGTGCCATGCTGCGCTTCAACGGCGCCTGCCGGAAGCATGTGGCGAAGCTCAAACGCGCCATCGCCCAGGGCAAGGCGGACACGAAGATCGACCACCAGGAGGCAGACCTCTACATGAACCCACGACGCGTGCGGTAGGGGGAAGGAGCCCCACTGGTGCTACGTCCGCTTTGGGTCACATCGAGCCGATCGCCAAACCCTCCCCCCCTCCCATGGGAGGAGGAGGCGCGTTCTTCTGGCGGCGCCACCGTCGTCGAAGGCAGACATTGGGATCCGAACGACGATGAACTGGTGGACAATAGTGGGTCAGTACAGGTTTAGGACCGGGAAATCGTATATCCGCCCGCGCTAACTTCTTCGGATCTGCCGAACGTTGGCCAACCTCGGCCATCGAGTATGAAGTGTAGTCTCGAGGCAGACAGACTCGCATTCCCACGCAGCTGAAGTAGGCGGAAGGGACCGACCTCTTGACGCCTAATGCGTACGTCCAAGCAGCCATCAGAATCCGTGAGCACAAACTCCATCAAAGAGTACGCTTTCCGACTAGGGTCATCCGCAGGCGTCTCTAAAGGATTCCAATGAGACTCCCTGAGCGTGAACGACGTGTACGGTCGCCATTCGGTTATGTGTAGGTAGTACGTTGAATTCCCGCTAGCGGATGCTCCATAAAAGACGTCCCCCTGCGAAGGAGTTCCGCTCGCAGATGAGCGGCGAAGAACGCCATCGAGGTACGAGCCCGGAAGCCAACTCTGTCCGATCGTCCCTGAACTGCCTAAAGCTTCCTTTGTCAACGAGCGAGTCAGCTCGGCCCAGACTTGTTCAGCAGTTGAGTCTTGCAAACGCTTTCGCGCATATCCTGTCGATCTCATAGCCAGTCACCCCCGTCACTTGCTGGTTCTGGATCGAGTACGTCGCTGAGGCTGAATGTCGGCTGAATGTCGTCGCTGATGTGAGACCAAGCAGTGCGAGAGACTATATTGGCGCGTTATCGCTCGCCCACCATATCCCCTCCGCCGCCGGGAGCGGGTGCGGGTGGTTGGATTGGGGCTCGAGGATTGTGTTGAACCCGAGACCGTCTCTTCTGCCGCGGGTCGCGAGCGCGTGCGTCCTAACCCGCCGCTTTCATCGCGCGTTTGCGTTCGTGGGGGTCGAGGTGGACCTTTCTCAGGCGGATGGTTTCGGGGGTGACTTCGACCAGTTCGGTGTCGTTGATGTAGGCGAGCGCCTTTTCCAGGGTCATCTGGATGGGGGTGGTGAGGCGGACCGCTTCGTCGGTGCCTGAGGCGCGGACATTGGAGAGCTTCTTGCCCTTGAGCACGTTCACTTCGAGATCGTTCTCGCGGGAGTGCTCGCCGATGATCATGCCGCCATACACCTTGTCGCCGGGGTGGATCATCATTGGCCCCCGGTCTTCGAGGTTCCACAGGGCGAAGGCGACGGCCTCGCCCTGGTCCATGGCGATGAGCACGCCTTCGCGCCGGCCCTGGATCTTGCCCTTGTGGGGGGCGTAATCGTGGAACACCCGGTTCATGATGGCCGTGCCGCGGGTGTCAGTGAGCAATTCGCCCTGATAGCCGATGAGGCCGCGGGTCGGTGCGTGGAACACCATGCGGGTGCGGCCGGTGCCTGAGGGTTTCATCTCCAGCATCTCGCCCTTGCGTTCGGAGAGTTTCTGGACGACGGCGCCGGAGAACTCGTCATCCACATCGATCACGACTTCCTCGATGGGCTCAAGGCGTTCGCCGCCTTCGCCTTCCTTCATGACGACTTGGGGGCGCGAAACGCCCAGTTCGAAGCCCTCGCGACGCATGGTTTCGATCAGGACGGCCAGCTGGAGCTCGCCCCGGCCCGAGACGAGGAAGGCTTCGGCCTTGTGGGAGCGTTCGACCTTGAGGGCGACATTGCCCTCGGCTTCGCGCTGGAGCCGATCCCAGATCACGCGGGAGGTGAGTTTCTTGCCTTCGGTGCCGGCCAAGGGGCTGTCATTGACGCGGAACGTCATGGAGATGGTGGGCGGATCGATGGGCTGGGCCTCGATCGGCTCGGTCACGGCGGGGTCGACAAGGGTGTCGGCCACATTGGCCTTGGCGAGGCCTGACAGGGAGACAATGTCGCCGGCATGGGCCTCGTTGACCGGCACCCGCTCAAGCCCGCGAAAGGCGAGCACCTTGGAGACGCGGCCCTGCTCGACCAGGGACCCGTCGCGGGCCAGCGCCTTGATGGTCTGGTTGGCCTTGATCGAGCCCGATGCGATGCGGCCGGTGAGAATGCGGCCGAGGAAATTGTCGGCGGCGATGGTGGTGGCCAGCAGGCGGAAGGGGCCATCCTCGGTCTGTGGTTCGGGGACGTGGGAGGTGACCAGTTCGAACAGGGCGTCCATATTATCGGTCGGGTTTTCATAGTCGGTGGCCATCCAGCCGTTCTTGGCTGAGCCGTAGAGGATCGGGAAATCGAGCTGTTCATCGGTGGCGCCGAGATTGGCGAAAAGGTCGAAAACCTCGTCAATCACCGCATCTGGGCGCGATTCCGGCTTGTCGATCTTGTTCACCGCAACGATGGGGCGGAGGCCGACCTTGAGGGCCTTGCCGACCACGAACTTGGTCTGGGGCATCGGGCCCTCGGCGGCGTCGACCAGGACGATGGCGCCATCCACCATGTGCAGGATGCGCTCCACCTCGCCGCCGAAATCGGCGTGGCCGGGCGTGTCGACAATGTTGATCCGCGTGTCGCCGAACACAACCGAAGTGGTCTTGGCGAGGATGGTGATGCCGCGTTCGCGTTCGAGGTCGTTGGAGTCCATCGCGCGCTCGGCGACCTGCTCATTCTCGCGGAATGTGCCCGATTGCTGGAGCAGCTTGTCGACCAGCGTGGTCTTGCCATGGTCGACATGGGCGATGATCGCGATGTTGCGAAGGGATGTCGGCTCGGCGGTTTGGTCGGACATGGGAGGCGATCTCCTGACGGGGACGGGGCGGGGGTGCGTCGAGGGGGTGGTGCGGGGTCGGGGACGTCGCGGGTGTGCGAAGCCCCGGAGACGCGCAAATATCTGTTCCCGCGGCCCATACACGGGGCGGGCCGTCACGGCTAGCCCGCTTCAGCCTTGCGCGGCAGTCAGCACCGAATTGGGAGCGCTAGTGGTAGTTTTCGACGCGGGTGGGCGCGCAATCAGGCGCCGGGGTCGTCGGTGCGTTCGATCGGTGGCAGGTCGCTTTTGAAGTCGTCGCTGCAGCGGGCGCCCCAATCGCCGGGGGGCGCGTAGGAGACGCATTGAACGGCCATGCTGGCGCCGTCTTCATAGCGGATCGGGCCAGTCCAGCCCGACAGGGACGGATGGGCGGCCCAGAGGCTGAAAATGGTGTTGCCGGCATGGGACGGGATGGCCAGTTTCGAGCCATCGGCGCGGTAGACGAGCTGGTCGCCGATATACCAGCGGATCTCGCCGGGGTCCCATTCGAAGGCGTAGAGCTGGAAATGATCGGCGGCGTCATAGGGCAGGTCGATCCAGGCGCCGCCATAGGATTTGGCGCCGGTGAAGTAGTTGAGCTGGACGCGGGTAGTGTCCCGGCCAACGAATTCGATGTCTATCTCGTCCTTGGGCGTGCCGTGCATGGGGCCGGTGAACAGGAAGAAGGCGCTGACGAGGCCGTCGCCCCGGGCGGGCCGCATCACGACTTCATAGCGGCCATAATGATGGGTGCCGTTGACGTGCATTTCGGCGCCGGTGTGGCGCTTGCCGCGGGCGCGCTCTCGCGCGATGTCGAGGCGCAGGCCGCCCGGGGTCGGCACGGCGCGGTCAGCGTGCCAGGCGGTATCGTTCCAGGCATCGGGATGGGCATAGCCAGCGGGCCAGACGCCGCCGGGGAGACTGGTTTCCTTGTCGAACACGCTGTGAAAGCCGGCAGCGTCGGGATCGAGCGGTGTGGGATCGGGCGCCGCTTCGGGATCGATCACCAGCGTGTTGGCCGCTGCAAGGGCCGCGAACAGGAAGGCGAAGAGGTTAACGGCGAAGAGGCGGAGCGGGTGGAGCGTCATTGGAGTTGCGAGCGTTTACCGGTTGCAAAGGTTAACCGGTCGGTCGCAAGTCCTGGGCCATTTACAGAGCGTTAGGGTTAAGGGGGCGCCGCATCCGCCTTAGGCATGCCAATCGCGCCATCCCAACATTCCGTGCGGCTGGGTTCGTCTTGGCCGCTTCCCCCGCAATGGGGGGAAGACGGTCGATTGATGGGGCGGTGTCCCGCGTCGCGTGTGAGCGCTACGCCCGCTCGACGCACATGGCGATGCCTTCGCCGCCGCCGATGCAGAGGCTGGCGACGCCTTTCTTCACATCGCGGTCTTCCATGGCGGCGAGGAGGGTGATCAGCACCCGGGCGCCAGACGCGCCGATGGGGTGGCCCATGGCGCAGGCGCCGCCGTTCACATTGACGATATCATGGGAAAGGCCGAGCTCTTTCATGGCGATCATCGGCACCACGGCGAAGGCTTCGTTGACTTCCCAGAGATCAACTTCGGAAGCTGACCAGCCGGCTTTTTCGAGGGCCTTCTTCATGGCCGGCACAGGAGCGGTGGTGAAGTATTCCGGCTCATGGGCGTGGCTGGACTGGGAGACGATCTTCGCGATGGGCTTCAGGCCGCGCTTTTCCGCTTCGGACTGTTTCATCATGATCAGGGCGGCGGCCCCATCGGAAATGGCGGACGCATTGGCGGCTGTCACTGTGCCGTCCTTGGAGAAGGCCGGGCGCAGGGTGGGGATCTTGTCGGGGCGCGCGGTGCGGGGCAGTTCGTCGGTTTCGACTACGGTCTCGCCCTTGCGGGACTTTACGGTGACCGGGGTGATCTCGCGCTTGAATTTACCGGATTCGGTGGCTTTCTGGGCGCGGGACAGGGTTTCGAGGGCATAGGCGTCCTGCTGCTCGCGCGTGAACTGGTATTCGCCGGCGATCTTGTCGGCGAACTGGCCCATGGGCACGCCGGCATAGGCATCGGTGAGGCCATCGAGGGCCATGTGATCCTTGGAGGACATGTCACCATATTTGTGGCCCTGGCGGACGCTGATCATGTGCGGGGCATTGGTCATGGACTCCATGCCGCCGGCGACGACCACGCTGGCCTCGCCGGAGAGGATCGCGTTGCGGCCCATGACAGCGGCCTGCATGCCCGAGCCGCACATCTTGTTGATAGTGGTCGATTCCATGGACTTGGAGACCCCCGCCTTGATGCCAGCCTGGCGGGCCGGCGCCTGGCCCTGGCCGGCGGGCAGGCAATTGCCCATGATGATCTCGTCCAGATCGTCGCCGCCAATGCCGGCGTCTTCCATCGCGCCCTGGACGGCGAAGGCGCCGAGTTCATTGGCGGAAAACGCGGTGAGATCGCCGAGCAGGCCACCCATGGGGGTGCGGGCCATGCCAACAATAACGACGGGATCTTGATCTGCCATGGTGGTCCTCCTCGCGGGCCTTGATGTGTCTCGAATGCCCGGTGTTGCAGCTCTGCCTAGTTGGGCGCCCAATGCCTGCCGGGTCAAGCCCTGCGGAGGCGGGAACCCGTTGATTCCCAAGCGCCAGGTTGCGGGGGCAGGTGCCAGGGACGCCGATGCGGGCGGCGATGGGGTGAAAGCCGGTTTCAGCGTTCGAGCGCGATGAAGGGTTGCAAAACAGAAATTAGTTTGTTATCTAACTATTATCGTGATCCAGGAGGCGGTAATGGTTTCAAGGCGAATGGTGTTGATGGCCGGGGGCGCGGCTGCCGTGGTGACCGGTGCGGGCCTGGTGGGTTATGCCCGTGGGCCCGGGCAAGGCCGCGCGGTGGCGCCCTGGACGGCGGCGGGCGAGGATTTTGGCGATGCCCGGCTGAACGCGCTGGCCTATGCGATCCTGGCGCCGAACTCGCATAATCGCCAGCCCTGGGAATTCGAGCTTGAGGGCGAGGACACGATCCACGTCTATTGCGACCTGAACCGGCGCCTGCCGGAAACCGATCCGCAGGACCGGCAGATCGTGGTGAGCTTTGGCTGCATGCTGGAATTGCTGTCGATTGCGGCAGCCGAGGCGGGTTATCGGGCGGATGTGACCTCGTTTCCCGATGGCTATCCGGCACCGCGGATCGATGGCCGGCGGCTGGCGAGTGTGCGGTTCGTTGCCGGGGAGGGCTCGCCCGATCCGCTGTTCGGCGCGATCACACGGCGGCGGTCGAACAAGCAGGCCTATGATCTGGACCGGCCGGTGTCGGGCGACGCTCTCGCGGCGCTGACCGCGCCATTCGATGGGCTGATCCAGGCGGGCGGGACGAATGATCCAGCGCGCGTGGAGGGGTTCAAGGCCCTGGCGAAGGGCGGGTTCGTGACCGAATTCACGACCGACCGGACCCGTCGCGAGAGCATCGATGTGATGCGGATCGGCAATCGGGCGATCAATGAGAACCCCGATGGGCTGGAGATGGGCGGCATCCCCATGGGGCTGATGAACATGGCAGGTCTGGTGACCCCCGAAACGCTGGATACGCCGGGCACGGTGGCGTTCCAGTCGGGGCTCGATATGTATGATACGCTGATTGATGCGACGCCGGCTTTTGTCTGGCTGGCATCGACCGATGGTAGCCGGGCCCTGCAGGTGGAGGCGGGCCGTGCGTGGGTGCGGCTGAACCTGATGGCCGAGCAGATGGGTCTGTCGGTGCATCCGCTGAGCCAGGTGCTGCAGGAATTTCCCGAAATGTCCGACGCTTATGGCCAGGTCCATGCAGATCTTGGCGTCGCCGAGCCGGGCGTCGTGCAGATGTTTGCGCGGGTCGGCTACGGGCCGCCCTCGCCGGCCACACCGCGTTGGCCATTGGCGGCGAAGCTGTTACCAGCGGCGGTATGAGCGAGCCGAAAGACCTCAGCGCGGATCTCGTGTTCCAGGTGTTCAATGAAATCGGGATCATCGATTCCCTGGCGAACACCGAACTCACGCGGCACATCGCGCCAAACCTGAACACGTCTGAATTTGCCGTGCTCAATCACCTGGCCCGGCTCGGCGGTGGCAAGACGCCGTCCTGGCTTGCCAAGGCGTTCCAGATGACGCGGCCATCGATGACGGCCATCGTGTCGAAACTCAGCGCGAAGGGGTATGTGCGGGTCGAGGCGGGGGAAAAGGACCGGCGGGAGAAATTCGTGTGGATCACCGATGCCGGGCTGGACGCGCGGCGCGATGCCTTGCAGCGGCTGAAACCGCGGCTGGAGCAGGTGATCGCTGATTTCGGCGCCGAGCGATTGCGGGCACTGCTGCCGCTGGCGATGGCGTTTCGCGCCTATCTGGACGAGGAGCGGAACGAGCGGGACGGGCTGGCATAAGTCTTGGCCGCTGGCGCCCGGACCTATCCGGCCAGGGCGGTCTCGATTGCGGCGACAAGCTCTGGCGCATCCGGCTCCACCGATGAGGGGAAGGCCTGGAGCGGTGTGCCATCCTTGCCGACGAGGATCTTGTGGAAGTTCCATTTCGGGCGCGCGGCCTCGCCCAGCGCGTCTTCGAGCCCGGCATAGACCGGATGGCGGTCGGTGCCGACAACGCGGGTCTTGGCGGTCAGCGGGAAGTCCACGCCGTAATTGATCTCGCAAAAAGTTTTGACCTCGGCCTCGGTGCCCGGTTCCTGGCCGCCAAAGTCATTGGACGGGACGCCCAGGACGACAAGCCCCTCATCCTTGTAACCGGTCCAGAGCGCCTGAAGCCCTTCATATTGGCGGGTGAAGCCGCACCGCGAGGCGGTGTTCACGATGAGGACCGCCTTGCCTTCGAGGGTGCTGAAGGGGAGGGGGTCGCCGGTGATGGTGGTGAAGTCGAGGTCGTAGAGCATGGCGGAGGCGGCTTTCTCGTGTTCGGGAGCGGTGTCGGGAACGGGCGGTGTGGTAGGCTCTACGCCCGCGTCGGTTGCGGGGCTGGCGAGGCGTGCGTCCTGCGCTGGGTCAGGCGTGTCGGTTTCCGGTCCGGCGCCGCACCCGCTCAATAGAATGGCTGAAAGGGCTGCACATATCGATGTCCGCACGGTCTCAATCCCTCTTCTGCTGCACGCGCTTCGACAGATAGGGCGCGCGCGAGAAACCGCCACCACGCGGGTCTAGCGCACTTTTTCCGGTGCGGTTCGGTCAAGCTCGATCGCGGCGCGGAGGATGGCGTCGAGGCGGTCGTCCACGGCTGCGACGGTGTGCACTTTCACGTGACGGAGCTGCTTGCCGGTGCCTTCGATTTCGGGGAACTGGCCGGCCAGCCGCGCGCCACCGAAGAGTTGGAGATTGCAGCGGTTGGAGTGTGCAATGATCGAGGCGATGGGTTTATTGCCGCTCCAGCACGGAAACCCCCAAGCCAGCGCCACCGATAGCGGCTCACCCGGCCCGCCGCCGAGCGCATCCAGTCGCGCCCGGAGCGCCGCGGCGATGGCGGCGACAGGCGGCTCCAGTTTTTCGAAATAGGAGTCCACGGTTTTGGGTTTCATCGGGCCATACCCCTTCCGCGCGTTAGCCTTTTCCTCATGGAAACAGCGTAGGCCATGCGGTTGAGGGATGCGAATCGCGGCGCGCCGAGCGGGGCCCGCACTGCGCCCGGACGGAGAGAGGGAGACCGCCATGGCTGCGAAACAGGACGGTGTGGACAGGGCCGGAGTGAACCGGGTGGCTGTGAACCGGGGCAAGCCATTGGGCCGGACCCTTGGTCTGGTGGTCGCGGCCTGCACACTCTTTCTGGCGGCTTGCAGCGAGGGGTCTGACGACACCGAGCTGGCAGCGATCCCTTCGGTGCCGGTCGAACGCTGTGTGACCGTGGCGGGCGCCATGGAGCCGGGGCCGGTGCGGGGAAGCTGGACCCACGCGGTGACTCGGACGGATTTGCAATCGATCGCGTCGGCGGGCTTTGACACCGTGCGCCTGCCGGTGCCGCTGGCCGATTTCACCGGCGAAGAGGCGCCCTTCGAAATGGAAGAAGACGCTCTCGAACGGCTCGACACAGTGGTAGACTGGGCGCTGGGCGCCAATCTCAATGTGATTCTGGCGGTGTCCGGCTTCGATGCGCTGGAAGCCGATGTGGCGGCGCAATCGGGACGGCTCAACCGGATCTGGCTGCAAGTGGCCGAGCAGTATCGCACAGAGCGGGGGTCGATCCTGTTCGAATTGCTGGACGCGCCGGGCGAAGCGCTGAGCGGTGAAGCGCTGGACGAGTTGACCGCGGTGATCGTGAAACAGGTGCGCGGTGTGGATCGGCGCCGCTGGCTGATCATTCCGACGGGCCATGGCGGAGATATCGGCGCGTTGGACAAGGTCCAGCCGCCGGCCGATGCGCGGACGATCCTAACCTTCCGCTATTTCGACCCGGTCGAGGTTACTGCGCCGGCTGCCGATGCGGCCGCTGGTGTGGAATGGGGCTCGACCGATGAGTTCCGGACGATGCTGGCGGACTTGCAGGTCGCTGCCGATGTGCGTGACCGGACGCGCCGGCCGGTGATGCTGGGCGGTTTCGGGGTCACGAGCGCGGTGCCCGATGTGATGCGGGCGCGCTGGGTCCGAGCGGTGCGGCGGACGGCGGAAGACCAGGGCATGGCCTGGTGCCACATGGCGTTTGCGGGCGATGGCGGGATTTTCGACACCGAAAGCAATCGCTGGTCACCGGAACTGGTGGACGCGCTGTTCCGCGATGATGGCGCACTGAACTAGCGTCGTTGCTGGCGCCGCTAAACAAGTCGGCCGTCTTCCGAATTGAGTTTCGCGAGCAGGTAGGCGTCGGTGTCCTCGATCTTTTCGAGCGTGCCGAACTGGAAGGCGCGGCGGTCGATCACCAGGTCCCGCGGGCGGATCTGGCGGCTGAGTTCGAGGCCCTCCAGGCTCATCGCGCGCGACAGGGCGACATAGGCCTGGCCATGGGCGAACATGCCCCGGTCGAAATCGATATAAACGTTCTCCAGGGTCATGCCCTGGGATTTGTGGATGGTGATCGCATAGGCGAGCCGCAGGGGAAGCTGTTTGAACGTGCCGACCACGTCGCGTTTGACCTTGTTGGTCTTGGTGTCGAGCTCGTAGCGGTAGTTCTCCCAGGCCACCGGCTCGATCTCATAGGGCCGGCCCTTGATCGAGACGATCACCGAGCGGGTGCCGAAGCCTTCGACGGTGCCGATCGTGCCGTTCACCCACCGTCCTTCGGGATCGTTGCGGATCAGCATGACCCGCGCCCCTTCCTTCAGCTCCAAATCGGCCTCGGTGGGGAAGGTGTTCTCCTTGAAGGTGCCATCCACGGCGGCTTCGAACGTCTTTGCGCGGGTCTCCAGCGCGGCGAGCCGGGCGACGTTGATGCGGAAGGCATTATTGTTGTTGGGAGTGAGCACCACATGGGTCTCGCTGGCATCGATGGCCGAGCGGCCGGTGACCCGGTCGGCCATCAGGCGCTCATCGCTTGCGGTCAGCCGGCCCTGGCGGATCGAGCCGAGCAGGGCAAGGAATTGGGGGTCTGACTGGCGGAACATGTGCTTGAGCGCCAACAGGGAGAACTCGCCCTCCTGAAAGGCCGGCGCGTTGAAGAAATAGGCCCCGCCATAGCGCTCTTCGAGCAGCTCATGCTCTTCTCCGCGGACGACGGGGGGGAGCTGGTGAAGGTCGCCCGACAGGATCATGCGCACGCCGCCAAACGGCCGCTTGGACCCCCGGTTGAGCTTCAGGGACCGGTCAATTGCGTCGAGCATGTCGGCGCGGACCATGGAAATCTCGTCCACCACGAGGGTCTCGACCGCCTTGAGCAGGCGCGTGGTGCGCAGCCGGCGGATATCGCCGGGCTCGATCAGGCGGGGCGGGAATTTGAAGAAGGAGTGGATGGTCTGCCCGCCGACATTCACCGCCGCGATGCCGGTGGGGGCCAGCACAACGGCCCGCTCGCCAGCCGCATCGAGGATGCGCTTGAGCAGAGTGGACTTGCCCGAACCGGCCCGGCCCGTGAGGAAGATGTTGCCCTGCGCGCCGACACCGCCCGACAGCCACTGGGCCGGTGCAGCGTAGAGATCGGTGTCGCCTGCCGGTCCGCTCTCCGAGGTCGGCGCGCCGGCAATTTCAGTGGGCGTCAAATCCTTGTTCATCACCATGGCTTAAACGTAACCCTTCCCTGAAGCGAGCCTGCCCGAAACCATGCGCCAAGATCCTTTCGCCTATGATCCGGATGAACTGGTCAACCGTTCGCGGAAAAGGAGAAGCCCAAGCAGGGGAATAGGGGGGTCTCGTGAGATATATATGCCGTAGATGAACACCTTTGACGACATAATCCAGCGCCTCATCGATACGCGT
>JBCCBN010000049.1:0-17368 GCA_039034035.1 Pseudomonadota bacterium | reverse complement strand
CGAGTGGAACGCCCAGGGCGTGTCTTCCGGCCCCCAGCCCGTTCTGAGTAATCGGCGGTGCCAGGGCGATGGGGATTGCCCCCGGCGCTGGCGCCGGCGCAGGAGCAGCGCCATGCGCCGGATTGCGCGGCCGGGCGCATGGATGGTGACGATCAGGCTGGTCAGGCGGGCCACTTCCCGCTGGGCACAGACCAGATGGGTGCCGCAATGATCGTCTGTGACGGTGTGGGCAGCGTCGATGGAGAAGCGGCGGCTGGCATCGCCGGGCGCGGCTTCATGGAGGGAGAAGGTCGGCCAGGGAAAACTGGCGATGGTGCGGGGCGCTTTGGCCGGAGACTGGTCGCGGGGCCGGGGCCCGCGAGCGGCAGGTTTCGGCAGGCCGGCAAGGGTGGCCCGCAGGGCCTGGGCCTCGCGCTGGAGGATGCGACGCAGGACCGCTTCCAGAACGCGCAGGAGACGCCGCGCCCGCCGGCGCCGTTTGAGGCCAATCGGGATCACGCCCGTGCCGGCCGGCCCCAACAGGGCGGTCAGCACATTCAGCATGTCCAGCGCATCGTCCCAGAGGTCTGAGAACGCGCCGGTGAAAAGGGGGTGATCTCCGGTCATGGTGGGGACTTTACCACGGGCCGGGTGGGGGGCGGATAAGGAGGAGTTTATCCGGCACATTGTTTTCGCTCGCGGCGCGTGGCGCCTCCGCGGGGGCGGGCTGACCGCCCGGCGGGCGGTCGCCCTTTGTTCGCGCTTGCGCGCTCATGGGATACGGCTCGCGGCGCGTGATGCCTCCGCGGGGGCGGCCTGACCGGCCGGCGAGCGGTCGCCGTTTGGGGGGCGCTGCGCGGGGGTGGTACGGGTGGATTGATGGCGCGGACGGGGTTTGGGCTGGGGTTCGGCGCCCTGCTCTCCGCGAGAGCCGTTTCCCTGCGGCTTGACCGCAGGGTCCAGCGCTTGATGGTGGGGTGTGGGGATTGGTTGTGTTTGATGCGGACGGTGCGCCAAAGCTGGGGTCTGGGATTGGGCTTTTGCCTTGGTCGGTGAGGCTGTTTGCCGGAGGTTTTTGTTGCGGTTGCGGGTGATGGGCCCTGCGGTCGAGCCGCAGGGCGGCGCTGGGGGTGGTGTTTTTTTTGGAGCAGCGGCGGCGGTTGGCGTGGCGTGGCGGGGCTGGGTTGGATTTTGGATTGGGGACATCTTGTTCGGTGGGAGATGCTTCCACCCCGGCGGGTTCCGCTCTAGGGGTGGAGGATGTCTGAGTTCAATCGAGATCCGGCACGGTTCAGGGCGAATGTGGGGCTGGCCCTGTTTTCCCGGGCTGGCCACGTCTTCCTGGGCCGGCGCGTCAATGCCCGCGGCCCCTTTCAGTGGCAGATGCCGCAAGGCGGGATCGATGCCGGGGAGGATGTCACCGCCGCCGCCTTGCGCGAGCTGGAGGAAGAAGTTGGCGTGCCGGGCAAGCTGGTCAGCGTTCTCGAAGAGACCGAGGACTGGCTGTATTATGAGTTTCCGCCAGATGTGAAGAAGCGGCTGCCGGGCCCCTATCTGGGCCAGCGCCAGAAATGGTTTGCGCTGCGGTTCCTGGGGTCTGACAGCGATGTTCGGCTCGACCGGCATACGCCGGAATTCGATGCCTGGCGCTGGGCTGAACTGGCCGAAACGCCGGGGCTGATCGTGCCGTTCAAGCGCCCGGTCTATGCGGAGGTGGCCGAACGCTTTGCGCGCTGGACCGAGCCGGTGGCGGCGGGATAGGGGTGCGTTAAAGGCCGGCGCAGGATCGAGATGGAGGAGGCGATGAGCCGACACTTATTAATGGTCCATGGGGTCGGGTGTGGCGGCGAGGTGTGGGACCGTATGCGGCCGGTGTTTGAGGGGGCGGGGTTCAAATGTACCGCACCGACCCTGTTTCCGGAGCTGCGAACGGTTGAGCCGCCGGATGAGACAGGGGCGGCGAAGCTTGGGGCGCTGACGCTTGAGGATTATGTGGAGGCGATGTCGGAAACCGCCCGGGAGCTGGCCGAAGCGAGCGGTGAGGGCGCGCCGAAGCCGGCGATTATCGGTCATTCCATGGGCGGGCTGATCGCACAGAAGCTAGCCGAACGGGGGGATGTTTCGGCGGCGGTGTTCCTGACGCCAGCGGCACCGGCGGGGTGTACGGTGACCGATCTGCGGGTGGCGCGCACCTTCTGGAGCGTGGTGTCGAAAGGGCGCAGCCGGCTGCCGGGGCAGGCGGTGAAAGTGGGCCGGCGGGGGTTTGGCTGGGGCGTACTGAACCGGGTGGAGCGGGCGCGCCATGACAAGATCTATGCGGGGGCGCGGTATGATTCGGGGCAGGTCTATGTCGATCTGATGCAGCCGCCGCCGGTGGAAGAAGGCCGGATCCGGGTGCCGACGCTGACGGTTGGGGCGGGCCGGGACCGGGCGACGGTTGTGGCGTCGGTGCGGAAGGTGGCGCGGAAATATGCGGCAGCGCCGGTGAGCGGGGATGGGTTGGAATATCCCGATCATGGGCACTGGATCGTGGATGAGCCGGGGACCGATCTTGTGACGGCTGATATCGTGACCTGGCTGGCGCGGAAGGTGCCGGAACCGGCGCGCAAGGCGGGCTAGGGGCGCCTGCCTGCTGCGCGTTTCTAGAGGGTAAGAGCGAGGACGAAGTCGTCATAGACGCCGTCGCCGACCTGGAATGTGCGGGTTCCGGCGGTTTCGAAGCCCATGGCCCGGTAGAAGCCAAGCGCCTGGGCATTGTGCCGGTAGGTGCCGAGCCATAGCCGGTCGGCGCCCCGGTCTCGCGCGTCCTCAATGGCGGCCTTGAGCAGGGCCTTGCCGGTTCCCGCGCCTTGGAATTTCGACATCAGGTAGATGCGCTTCAGTTCGACATCGTTGGCGCCGGTCGCGACCGGGAGGTCAGGAGCGGTATTGAGGGCGTAACCAATGGCGGCGCCAGTGGCCGGGTGGCCTGCGAGCCAAGCCCGGGCGCCGGCGCGCAGGCGTTGGGCGTAAGCCTCAGCGCTGTGCTGCCGGCGGCAATGGAGGGCGATGTCGGCTCCGGAGACGAGATGGGCGTAGGTCTCGAGGAAGGTGGCGGCGCCGACGAGGGCAAGGTCGCCGGTGTCGCGTGGGCCGGCGGGCCGGATGGTAAATGGTTCGGTCAAGGCAGGCTCGTGTGATGGGTGTGTCGCGGGACTTTAGCGGGCGGGCTCGAAACCGCTAGTACGGGGCGCGATGTGAGGGTGAGCGGCGGCCGGTGTGCTGTAGTGGGTGTGGGGCAGCGCGGCGGTTTTCGTGGGCAGGCAAATCATCCGTGTACGGCGATAATCCCCGGCTTTCTGATTCTATTCGTTAACGAATGATTAACAAATAGAATCAGGGTTCTGGGGAAATCTTTAGTTAAACCATTCATCGTTATTGAACTGGTAAGCGCATCACTATACGCGGCGAATCTGAAAGCCGTGGACAAGATGTCTGCGACTCAGACTAGGACAATCCAGACTGCGGCGAAGCGCTGTGCGGAAGGGGAACGAAGATGGCTAATTCAAATGGGCAGGACGTACTGCTGGAAGACCTGGCAACCGAGGTTGGCCCCGTGAGCCAGCTTGAGGTTTCCGAAGACTCCAGCGATTTGATCACGCTGGGCGACGCCGAGGACAATGTCCTGACGGGCGACATCAATGACAACCAGATCGATGCCGGTGGCGGTGGCGACCTGATCCTCGGCAATGCCGGCGATGACATCCTGCTGGGTGGCGATGGCGACGACACGATCAATGGCGGGATCGATAATGACCTGCTGTTCGGTAATCGTGGCGCGGACATCCTGAATGGCGGGTCCGGGAATGATGACCTGCGCGGCGGTGGCGGCGACGACATCCTGCGCGGCCATACCGGGAATGACACGCTGAACGGCGGCGGCGGCGATGATCGGCTGATCGGCGGGCGCGGATCTGACACGCTGTTCGGCAATGTCGGGAATGACAATCTGAATGGCGGTTCGGGCGTCGACACGGCGGTGTTTGTCGGTAATTTCGACGAGTACACCGTGGCGGTGACGGCCTCGGGCGGATCGGTGACGAAGACGTCTGGCAATGCGCCGGATGAGGGCATCGACACGTTCCTGAACGTCGAGATCCTGCAGTTTGCCGACCAGCGTGTGCTGATCGTTGGCGCGGACGGCTTCGACACCATCCAGGAAGCTGTGGACGCGTCGGCCGATGGCGACATCATCCAGATCGCTGCGGGCACCTATACCGAGCAGGTGTTCATCACCAACAAGGAAGGCCTGACCCTGATCGGCGAAGGCGCCGGGACGGTGATCGAGGCACCGGTTGCGCTGCAGGTAAATGCCGCGGGATTGCCTGCGCCGGGTGAGGATGTCGATGCGGCGGGTGTCGTCTCCGTGCTCGATAGCCGGGACATCAGCATCGAGAACCTCACGATTGACGGTGACGATGCCGGCGATGCGATCGTGACGACGGGCGTTCCTTACTTTGTGGGTCTGCTGTTCGTGGACAGCTCCGGCGGCGCTGATGGCGTAACGGTGCAGAATGTCCGCAACCCGCTGGAAGGTGGCCTGCCCACCGATGCGCGGACCGGCGACGGGGTCGCGATCTACAATACCGATACGCTGTCGCGCGACGTCAGTGTGACCAACTCCACCATATTCGACTTCCAGAAGACGGGTATCCGCGCAAATGGCGAGGACCTGGCTGTCACGCTGGAGGGCAACACGATCGAAGGCGCTGGCCTGCTGTCGGCGCCGGACGCACTGATCCAGCTCGGTATCACGATCGAGAATGGGGCGGCCGGTGTTGTCGAGGGCAACACGATCGGCGGGATCGGGACGCTGCGGGGCGATGTGCCAACCGCTGGCGTGCTGGTTGAGCAAGGTGCTGACCGGCTCCAGATCATCGGGAATACGTTCGAAGGTGTCGGTAGCCCTAACACCCATACCGGCGTGATCATCGACGGCGAGTCCGACTTCACCCGTGTCGAGGACAACACGTTCAATGGCATCCTCAACGGTGTCGCCGCGCTGAACAATGTTGACGGCATCAACATCAGCGGCGGCATCTTTGTCGACATGATCGAGAGCGTCGCAACGTCCACCGGCGGTTCGCGCCCCGGCCTGTTCACGGCCCTGTCGGGCGATGACAATGACGGTTTCGACCCGATGGTGCGTTTCGATGGCACCGAAGGGAGCGACCTGGTCGAAGGCTCTTCGGTCCGCGACATCATCGAAACCGGTGGCGGCAACGACCGTATTGATGCCGGTGGCGGCAATGACCGGGCCAAAGGTGGCGCGGGCGACGATACCGTGAATGGCAATGGCGGCGACGATGTCGTGGTCGGCAATGCCGGATCGGACCTGCTCACCGGCGGGGGTGGCGACGATACTGTCCGTGGCGGCGGTGGCAATGACCAACTGAATGGCGGCCGAGGTGAAGACATCCTGATCGGCGGTGGCGGTGACGACCTGCTGAACGGCGGTGCCGGCGACGATACCCTGAACGGTGGTGTGGGCGACGACCTGCTTCGCGGCCAGGGCGGTGAAGACACCTACATATTCGATGCCGACGATGCCGGCAGCGATACGGTAGAGGGCTTCGAGGCCGGTGAAACGGTTCAGCTTGACGGGTTCGGCTTCGCATCGGTCGCAGCGGCCGAGACCGCCTTCGTCCAGGTCGGTGACGATGTGGTGTTCACGGCTGGCAGTGTCGAAGTGACCTTTGTCGATGTCGATCGTGCGGACGTGATTGCGGGGATCGAGATCCCCAGCAGCGCCTCTTCCAGCGCGTCATTCGACTTCTCACGCGTAGACGCGGCGCCGGCTGCAGCGGTTGAACCGGTCGATGAAGGTGATGCTGCGCCTGCAGCACCTGCCACAGATCTGCCCAGTCTCGAGGATATCGCCGACGACGTCTTCGCAGATGCAGACGATGCCTTTGCGGACATGGTCTGAGCAACTGTGGAAATCATGAAGTCTAACGGTCCCATCCATGACAAATCGCAAGGTTTGTGTTATGCGCTCCCGCAGAAGCGAGAGAGAAGAAGCGGTTCGCCGATGGATGGGAATCAGGTAGGTCCGAGAATTGGGACTGCCTACGCAAACACAAACCGGAGATCGGATCGGGGTATCTAATGAAACGTCTTATTATCGCATCATTCACGGCCGGGGGACTATTGGCATCGGCAGCGCATGCAGAGGTCAATGGCAAGGTCGTGTCCGTTTCCGGAGACCCTGGCTCCGTTGTGGTTCTGCGCAACGGCGAAACACTCGACGCATCGGCAAATTTCAACCTTCTGGAGAATGATCGGCTGATCGTTCGGGCCGATGGCCTGGTCGAAGTCGCCGCTGAGGGATGTAATGTTTCGCTGAAAGCGCCGGCTATGGCGGTGATGAACAACAAGTTCTGTTCCGCACAGCCCATCTCGCTGGAGCAAGGCGCCGAAGGCGTGAAAACGGCATCCACGGGCTCAGCCGGCGTGAAGACAGCCTCGATTGGCGGCACGACGATTGCCGGCGGCGCTGGCGCGGGAGCCCTGGCGATTGCAGCGGCGGCCGGCGGCGGTGGGTCCTCATCCGGCTCGGCGGCGGCGATTGTCGGTGCCGGAGACGAGAGCACGGGCGCCGATGACGGCCCGGTTGCGAGCGGAAGTGGCAGTGACGGCTCCAACCCGGTGAGCGGGAATTTGGGCGACACGTTCGAGCCCGGCTCGGGCCTCGATGATGGCCTGTTCGGTTTCTTCGAAGCGACAAGTTCGTAGACCGGCCGAAGTTCGAAGATAAAGACGCCGCGCTGGAAACAGCGCGGCGTTTTGTTTATGGGGTATGCGGGGATGTGTGGGGGAGCCCGGGCCCTCGCTTGAGTGGGTTCTGGCCTGAATTCGTGTTTTCGAATTGCCGCTTCTGGGGGAGGGCTGGGATTGACGTTCGGGCGTGCTTCAGAGGGACGATCGGGTCAGAGCGGGCCGATCATCCAGGCATCGACGGGATCGCCGGGGGTGCGGGCCGGGTCCTGTGCGCCGCGGCGGATCAGGGCGTTCGCGGTGAGGAAGGGGTGGATCAGCGCGCTGTCCTGATTGGTGGCGGGCGTGATCTCGAGGGCGCCAGTGGAGGAGACATTGAGTTGGGCGCGGAGGAAGGCTTCGCGGCCGACATGCGGGGTGAGTGCGTGGGTGAGGCGGGCGCGGACGCGCCGGGCGCTGTCGCCTGTGATCAGCGGTTTGAGAAAGAGATGGGCGCAGACGAGGGCGGAGGCGGGGTTACCCGGCAGGCCGAGGACGCGTTGTCTTGCACCGAGCCGGGCGAACCAGGTCGGCTTGCCGGGCTTGACGGCGACCTTGGCGAAGATTGTTTCGGCGCCGAGGCCATCAAAGGCGTGGCGCATATGGTCGTGGTCGCCAACCGAGGCGCCGCCCACGGGGACGATGATGTCCGCGCTGTCGGCGCCGGTGACGGCCCGCTGGATCGCCGTGACCGAGTCTGCGGCGATGCCGAGATCGACCGGTTCGCCGCCCCAGTCCCGGATAAGGCCGGCGAGGCTGTAGCGACTGGAGGCGATGATTTCTCCGGGGGCGAGGGCGCTGCCGGGCTCGCGCAGCTCGTCGCCATTGGCGAGGAGGGCGACGCGGGGGCGGCGGAGCACGGGGAGGTGGCTGTGGTTGGCGGCGGCGGCCGCGGCAAGGTGGGCGGGGCTGAGGGTCGTGCCGGTGAGGGCGAGGGTGTCGCCGCGGGAGAAGTCGAGCCCGGCGGGGCGGATGTGGCGGGGGCCGGCTTCGGGAGCGGCAATGTTGATCTGGGCGCCCGGGTCGCCTTGGGTCGCATGGGCGGTAACGTTTTCCTGGATGACTACGTGATCGGCGCCGTCGGGGATGGCGCCGCCAGTGAAGATGCGGACGGCCTCGCCTGAGGCAATGGCGCCGGGGAAGGGTTTGCCGGCGGGCGCTTCGCCGATCACGCGCAGGGTGGCGCCGGCCGTGGCGACGTCGCTGTGGCGGACGGCGTAACCATCCATTGCGGAGACGGCCAGGGGCGGCTGGGTGACCTGGGCGACGAGTGGGGCGGCGAGGGTGCGGCCCAGGGCTGCGTAGAGGGGGGCGGTTTCGGTGGCTGGCGCCTGGCGGTGGGCGAGGATTGCGGCGAGCGCGTCATCGACGGAGATGAGGCCGGTCGTGGGGCGGGTCATGGGGTGGGCCGGACATAGTCGCCCGACCGGCCGCCGCTTTTGCGGAGGAGTTCGATCGGGCCGATGGTCATGGCCTTATCGACGGCTTTGAGCATGTCATAGAGCGTCAGGCAGGCGACGGAAACGGCGGTGAGTGCTTCCATCTCGACACCGGTCTTGCCGTCTGTCTTGACGGTGGCTTCGACGATGAGGGCCTGTGCCTCTGAGTCGGGTTGGATGGTTACGGTGACGCCCGCCAGGGGCAGGGGATGGCAGAGCGGGATGAGGTCGCTGGTCTTCTTGGCGCCGATGATGCCGGCGAGTTCGGAGACGGCCAGGGGGTCGCCTTTCCTGGCGCCGCCTTGGGTGGCGAGGCGGAAGGCTTCGGGGCTCATGGTGACCTGGCCGCAGGCGGTGGCGGTCCGGGTACTGATGGGTTTGTCGTGCACGTCTACCATCCGAGCACGGCCATCAGGGCCGACATGGGTGAGGCCGGAGAGGCTGGGACCGGAGGGGTCGGTGCCTGGGGGCGCGGTATCTGGGGGGTGGCTCACTTCAGCGCTCCATGAAGCGGGGCATGAGCTCGACGAGGTTGCAAGGGCGGTAGCGGCTGTCGAGCTGGTGGGTGATGATGCCGTCCCAGCCATCTTTTACAGCACCGGTGGAGCCCGGGAGGCAGAAGATCACGGTGCCGCCCGCAAGGCCAGCTGTGGCGCGTGATTGCAGGGTCGAGAGGCCGACTGTGCCGTAGCTGATCTGGTGGAAGATGACGGAGAAGCCTTCGATGGTCTTGTCGAAAAGGGGGGTGACGGCTTCGTAGGTGACATCGCGGCCGGTGAGGCCGGTGCCGCCCGTGGTGATGATGACGTCCACGGATGGGTCGGCGATCCAGGTTTCAATCCGGGTGCGGATGGTAGAGGTGTCGTCGGTCACAAGGTCACGGGCGGCGAGGGCATGGCCGGCTTCATGGAGGCGGTCTGCCAGGGTGGTGCCAGAGGTGTCGGTCTCGGGCGTGCGGGTGTCGCTGACGGTGAGGATTGCGATGCGGAGGGGCTGGAACGCCCGGGTTTCGTCGATGCCGCTCATGGGGTGTGGGTCCTTCAGCCTGATTGGGTCCAGCGGTCGCGGTCGGTATAGTCTTCCGGACGCGGTTCGATCCATTCGGATGTGCCGTTGCGGACTTCCTGTTTCCAGAAGATGGCGCTGGTCTTGAGGTAGTCCATCAGATAGTCGGCGGCCTCGAAGGCGGCGCGGCGGTGGGCCGACGCGGTGGCGACGAAGACGATCGTGTCGCCGGGGGCCATGTCGCCGATCCGGTGGGTGATGGTCCAGCCCTGGAGGGGCCAGCGGGCCGCAGCGTCGGCGCCGGCCTCGGCGATGCCTTGCTCGGTGAGGCGGGGGTGAGCCTGAAGGCGCAGGGTGGTGACGGGCGCGCCATGGGCGTGGGGGCGAACATGGCCGCTGAACGAGACGATGGCGCCGGGGCCGGCCAGTTCCACAGATGCGGTGAAGGCTTCGAGGGCGGCAGCGGGGGCGAACGGCTGGGCGGTGAGGAAGGCGGGGACCATAGCGTTTATCCGCCGCCGACCGGGGGCATGAACGCGATCTCGTCGCCATCGCGGATCGGCAGGGGGGCTTTTGCGATGGCGTCATTGACCGCGATGCGAACTGTGGGCGCGAGGAGGGCGCCGTGCATGTTGCGGGCGGTGTCGAGCCAGCCGCGCAGGGCCTCGCTGTCGGCGATGCCGTCGGGCAGGGCGATGTGTTCTTCGCTGCAGCCGGCGGCGTCCATCAGTTTGCCGAAATAGACGACGGTGAGAGCCATGGCGCGCGCTTATCCGCCCGTGGTGGACATGTGCCGGTCGAGCGCGGGTTTGGCGCCGCGCCGGTCGATCCGGAAGTCGTGCTTTTCAGGCTTGGCGCCAAGGGCCCGGTCGAGGCTTTCGTGCAGGGCCGCGTCATCGCCGGGCGTGTCGCGCAGGGCGGCGCGCAGGTCGACATGGTCGTCTTGGCCCAGGCACATATAGATCCGGCCGGTACAGGTGACGCGGACCCGGTTGCAGCCGGCGCAAAAATTGTTCGTCAGAGGCGTGATGAAGCCGACGCGGCGACCGGTTTCAGCGATGCGGGCATAGCGCGAGGGGCCGCCGAGACGGTCTGTCTGCGGAAGGTCTTCCAGGGTGAAGCGCGTATCGAGGGCGTCGCGGATCATGGGGAGAGGGATGTATTGATCAAACCGGTCTTCACCGGTCTCGCCCAGGGGCATGACTTCGATCAGGGTCAGGTCCATGCCCTTGGAATGAGCCCAGGCGACCATGTCGGGGATCTCGTCGGCATTATCCTGCTTGAGGGCGACCGTGTTGATCTTGACCTTGAGCCCTGCCTCCAGCGCGGCATCGATCCCGTCGAGGACGCGGGGAAGTTCGGCGCGGCGGGTGACGCGTTTGAAGGTCTCGGGGTCGAGACTGTCGAGGGAGATGTTGACCCGCTTCACACCGGCACGGGCCAGCCGGTCGGCGCTGGAGGCGAGCTGGGTGGCATTGGTGGTGAGGGTGAGCTCATCGAGGCCATGTCCGAGCCGGCCGCCAAGCTGGTCGAACAGGTCGAGAATGCCGCGCCTGACAAGCGGTTCGCCGCCGGTGAGACGGATCTTCCGCACGCCCCGGTCTATGAATACCGTACACAGACGTTCGAGCTCTTCCAGGGTGAGCAGGTCCTTCCGGGGGAGGAAGACCATCTTCTCGGCCATGCAATAGGTACAGCGGAGGTCGCACCGGTCGGTCACTGACAGGCGGAGATAGCTGATCTGGCGGCCGAAGCGGTCAACCAGGAGGGGGCGGCCGGGGTCGGCGCCTGGCCTATGTGAGGCTGTTGAAGAGCGGGAGCGGTTATCCATGGGCAAGCACCTTGGCCGTTGCGACGGCCTTCCAGTCTGCGTGTGTATCGAGATCGGTGGCCATGTGGGCGGGCATCGGGCGCTCTGCGCGCGGCGTCAGGGCGCTGAAGACCGCGCGGGCCCCGCTATCGCCGGTGAGGGATTTGAGGGTTGGGAACGCGGCGGAGCCGAAGCAGGCTGGCGGCAGGAGCGTGGCGCCGGCCCGCGACATGACGGCTTGGGCCGGTCGGGATGCGGGATGCGCCGCAGCATCGGCAACCGCGACCATCTGCCGGGTACTGACGAACGGCATATCGGCCAGGATAATCAGCAAACGGTCAAGTCCCGCCCGCTCGGCGCGTTCGGCGGCTCGCCGGATCGACGTCGATTGCCCGGAGGCGGCATCTCGGTTCTCGACACTATCAAAGCCTGCGCCCTCCAGGCAGGCGGAAAGGGCGCTGGTACCGGTGGGGGTGATCGCCCAGAAGGCTTCGGCGGGAACGGCCCGAGCCGCGTGTGCAGCCCAAAGGCAGAGGGGCCTGCCGCGAAAGTCCGCCAGCAGCTTGTCAGCCGGCCCGAACCGCCGGGATTGGCCAGCGGCCAGAAGGGCGACACCGAGCCGGCTCATGCCGGTACTCTCTTTGCGGCGGCACCGGTTTGAGCGGGACTTGTCGTTTCCCGCGGGGGCTCGGCGGCTGGTCCGGGCAGGGTTTCATAGGCGCCGACAATCTCGGCCAAGGCGGAGATGGCCAGGCTTGTTGCGTTGCGCATGGAGGGAACCAGGCCCACCGGCCCCTTGATGCGGGCGATGTCGGCAGGGGCGATGCCGCCCGCGCGCAGCCGGTCGCACCGCATGGCGTGGGTGCGGGGGCTGCCGACCGCGCCCACATGGAAGGCGTCGCCGGCGAGGGCCTGGGTGAGCAGGACATCCTCCCAATGCGGATCATGGAACATCAGCATGAAGGCCGTCCATCGATCATCCTGGTGGGTAGGTAGGGCATGGTGGGACGTGAGGGGCTGGCAATCGGGCAGGCCGGCCGCACGCGCCGCTTCGGTGCACGCCTCGTCCGGGGTCCAGAGGGTGACCCGGTAGCCGGCGGCATGGGCCAGGCTGGCAAGCGCAATCGGGTCGGCGCCTCGGCCAGCAATGCGGAGGGCGAGCTTTGGCCGGTAGGTGGCCAGGGGGGGCGCGGCTCCGGCTGGGGAGCCGAAGCGGAGGCGGCCGGCAGTGAGCCAGACGCCGACCGGCTGGCGGGCGCGGAGGGCCTTGAGCGCGCGGTCGATGCCACTGCGGGCGGGGGCTGGGTCGATCGCAACGTCGATGGCACCGCCGCAGGGCAGGGTGATGTCGCCGAAGGCCGACCCGACCCCGTAGCGCAAGGTCTGTGCCTGGCCGGTGGCGAGCGCGGCTTCAGCGCGCAGGGCCAGGTCGGCATCGATGCAACCGCCGGACAGGTATCCGCACCGGGTGCCGTCTTCGGTCACAGCCATGAGGGCGCCGGGCGCGCGCACCGCTCCGCCGAGCGTGCCGGTGACCATGGCGAGCGCGACGGGTTGGCCGGCGGCGGCGCGAGTGGCGGCGAAGGCCAGCACGTCTTCGGCGTGTTCGGCATAAGGCGGGGCGGGCGCGGACATGGGTCCGTTATAGCTGGTGGGTTACAACGGGCAAAGGCGTTTCTATCGGGGGGCGGTTTCCGGGCCGAATGCGGCGAGCAGGGCGGCGCCTTTTGCGTCCAGTTCGGCCTCCAGGGCGCGGTAGTGGGCGAGGACGGTCTTGCCGGCATCGGTGAGCTGGGCGCCGCCGCGGGCCTGGCCGCCATGGAAGGTCTCGACCAGGGGACGGTCGAACAGGCCGTTCATATCCTCGATCAGGCGCAGGGCGCGGGGGTAGGACATGGCGAGGGACTGGGCGGCGCCTGATACAGTCCCGGCGGTCTCGATGGCGGCGAGCAGGTCGGCCTTGCCCGGCCCGAAGCGGCGGCCATTGGGGAAGTCGACGCGGATGCTGAGGCGGGGGCGCGGCGGGGGCGGCATGGTAGTCTCCCAGGCGGGTGAGTGCGGGCGAGAATTGTCGCCAGGCGGAGTGATGTGACCAAGATGGGCTTTAACGCCTTTTTCAGGTTGGTTAACCAATTGATGCGAGAGCGGAATGATACCCCCATCCCCGGCGCGCCGTGCTAGCGGGAAAAGGGGAGGCAATCTCCGAATCGGCCCACAAGGAAGGTTCGGTAGCGTAATTTGGCTGGAGTCGACCCAATGGTTCGCCAGGATCACGATCAAGCAGACGGCAAGACGGCGAAAGAGGGGCGCCTCGATCTGACGTCGCGGCTGGCGAGGCCGCCAGCGATTGGCGGGGTGGACCTGCTGCAGCTTGTTTTCTGGTCTTGCTTGCTTGCGGCGGCAGCAGCGGCGGCGGTGGCGATTGCGTGGCCGCAGGCGGTGGGCACGTCCGGGCCGATCCTGCTGATCGCGATGGGGTCAGCGGGGATGGTGTTCCTGTTGTGGGTGCTGCGCGGGGCGGGGCGGAAGCTGGGCCTGTTTCCTGAGCGCGGTTCGGCCGCTGAAGCGGTGCTGCCGAACGGGCCGCGCTATGCCTGGATCGATGCGCTTGATGAAGCTGTGCTGATCTCGGACCGGGGCGGGGCACCAATTGCGGCCAACACTGCCTATCGGGACCTGACAATCATGGCCCAGGCCGAGGAAGTCGATGCTGGCGGGCCGTTGTCCGTGGACCGGGTGTTTGGCGCGTCGCCGGGCGTATCGGCGCCGGTTTATCGCTTGTCCCGCTCGGCGCGGTCGGGCGAGGCGCGGCGCGAGATCCTGCCGCCGGTCGCGTTGGGGATGGATGCGATCCCGGCGCAATATGAGGTGGCGGTGTCGCCGCTGGCGCGCGGGCGCGTTCTGTGGCGGCTGCGCCGGATCGCGGGCAGCCAGGATGCCACGGGCGCGGCCGATCTGCGCTCGCTTTATGTGGAAGATGCGCCGACCGGCTTTTTCGCGATGCGCCCGGATGGGACGATCACCTATGCCAATCATTGGGTGCGGGAGCGGCTGGGCCTGCCTGAGCCGGTGCGCTCGGTGCGGATCGACGACATCATGCGGCCGGAATTCGTCAAGCGCCTGTCGCGGGAGAAGAAGCCGAACACGGCATCGCGCTGCGATATTCTGCTGCGCGGGCGGGACGGGGTGGAAATCCCGGTGCAAGCGATCACGAGTTGGGCCGGCAAGGGAGTGAATGCCCATGGCCGGATCCTTTTATTGCCGGTGCCTGACGTGGGAACGGTTGCCGCTGACCGGGAGCAGCAGACGGCGCTGACGGCGAGCCGGCCGGTGGGCGAAGCTGATCCGATGTTTGATGATGCGCCGTTTGGTGCGGTGCGGCTGGCGGGGGAGTCGGTGGAGGCGGCGATCATTGTGGATGCCAATCCGGCGCTGATGACGCTGACCAAGGGGCGCGCGGTGCCGGGGACGCGGTTCTCGGACCTGTTCGTGGCTGATGGCGGCAATGAGAGCCTGAATGATGCGCTGACCGATGCGATCGACAAGCTGGTGGGGCTGGAGCTGGCGGGCGACGAGACCCGGAGCGTGAGCCTGTTTGTGTCGCTGGATGCCCATGGCCAACCGGCGGTAGCGTATATTATCGACATGACCGACCAGAAGGCGCTGGAGCTGCGCCTGGCCCAGGGTGAGAAGATGCAGGCGATCGGCCAGCTGGCGGGCGGCGTGGCGCACGATTTCAACAATGTGCTGACCGGCATCATGCTGAATACCGATACATTGATCACGCGCCACCCGGTGGGCGATCCGTCCTATGAGAACCTCAAGAACATCCATGAATTCAGCGTGCGGGCGCGCGACCTGGTGCGGATGCTGCTGGCCTATGCGCGCCAGCAGACGTTCAAGTCTGACGTGATGAATGTGACCGACTTCCTGTCGGAGTTCTCGATCCTGCTGCGGCAGATCATGGATGAGCGGGTGGAGCTGGATATCAGCCATGGCCGCGATGTGCCCCATATCAAGGCTGACAAGAACCAGCTTGAAACCGCGATCATCAACCTGGCGACCAATGCACGCGATGCGATGCTGGCGAAGGCCAATGGCGGCAAGCTGACCATTCGCACGGGCCGGGCAACGGCGGAGGATGCGCACAAATCGGGCTTCGGCTTTGTCGAGGACGGCGACTATCTGCTGATCGAAGTGGTCGATAATGGCCATGGCATCCCGGCCAATGTGATGGACAAGATCTTCCAGCCCTTCTTCACCACCAAGGCGGTGGGCGTGGGGACGGGGCTGGGGCTTTCGACCGTGTACGGCATCATCAAGCAGTCTGGCGGCTATATCTGTCCGGTCTCCGAAGTGGGCGAAGGCACTGCATTCCAGATCTACCTGCCGGCTCTGGCCGCTGACCAGGTGCCGGTGGACCTGCCCGAAGAGGTGAGCCCGGCCGCGATTGGCCGGCCGGTGGACATGTCTGGCCGGGGGCGCATCCTGCTGGTCGAAGACGAGGCGGGGGTCCGCTCGATTGCGGCGCAATTGCTGGAGAACCGGGGCTATGACGTCGAGCAGGCTTGCGATGGGGAAGAGGCGCTGGAAATTCTCGAGAGCGAGCCGGCCGCGTTCGACTTGATCATTTCCGATGTGGTGATGCCGGGCATGGATGGCCCGACCCTGATCCGGGAGGCGGCCGCCTATCTGGGGGATGCGCGGATCGTGTTCATCTCTGGCTATGCCGAACGGGATATCGCCCGCCAGCTGGACGAGAACCGCGAAGTCTCGTTCCTGCCCAAACCGTTCACGGTGGCGAAGCTGGCCGAACGGGTGAAACTGGAACTGTCACGCCGGGGCGAGGCAAGCGACAAGCTGGTGGCCTGAACCGGCCTGGAATTAGGGGTGTGTGGCGCGGCCTGGGGCCGGTTTTGCAATAAGCCCGCTTATCGGCCGACCAATTTTGGCGCAAAAAAAAGCCCCCTCCAGGGGGTCAGCGGAGGGGGCCATTGGTGTTCGGTTTGACCGGGGTCGGTGCCAACCGTCACCTGACAATCGCCTTTCTGGCAACTGTTCTCTTGTGCCTCCAATAGAGGCCAGCGCGCGTTCTCCGTCCAGCCTATTCAGCTGTCAGCGTAAGTGCGGGCGGGGCGGTTCCACGCAGGCGCGAATGGGTCGCCTGCCTTCGGCAACTGCTTTAACACTGGACCCGCAGGAAGCATGAGTGAGGCGAGCATGATCACGGTCTGGCAAGGCAGCGCGAATACCTGGGATTGCGACGAGATGGGGCACATGAATGTGCGCGTCTATGTGGAGAAGGCTCATGAGGGGCTGGGCACCATTGCCCATGCGCTGCACCTGCCCCGCGCCTTCAAGGCCAATGGATTCTCGACCCTGTTGCCAACCGACCAGCATATCCGCTTCATGCGTGAAGCCTTGCCCGGAGCGCCCCTGAACATGCGTGCCTGTGTGCTCGAACATGGCGAATGCGACGCGCTGATCTATCAGGAACTGTGCCATGGCAATGGCGATGTTTCGGCGGCCTTCCGGACCCGCGTCCGCCACGCTGAAGCGCGGTCTGGCCGTGCGTTTCCCTGGTCTGACCGCAGCCGGGAGGCGCTGGCGGCGCTGGTGGGCGCTTCGCCCAAGGCGACCGCGCCGAAATCGGTCGATCCGTCAGCACCGGTGCGTTTGGCATCGGAAGCGACGGTTGCGATCGCTGAAGCGGCAGGCGCCGCCGCGATCGGCAGTGGCATGGTGCCGCCAGCGCATATGGATATTCATGGCCGGATGGCGCCCCAATGGATCATGGGCCGGCTGTCGGATTCGGTGCCTAATCTTCTATATGATTGGCGCCGACGGGTAGCCGAAAGCCAGGGCGGGATGCGCATGGGCGGCGCTGTGCTGGAGTATCGGCTGCTGTATCACCGGTGGCCGGAAAGTGGCGACCTGTTCGAGGTCCGCTCATCGTTGGCGCGGGTGGAGAAGAAATTCCATTCGATCGTACACTGGGTGCTAGACCCGGTTTCGGGCCTGCCCTGGGCGACCGCCGAGGCGGTGGCCGTGACGTTCGATATCGATGCGCGGAAAGTGATCCCCACATCGAAGGAACTGATGGATGAATTGGCTGTGATCGCGCCGGGCGGGCTGACTTTGTAGGGGCGCGCCTTTGCGTTGCAATAGGATCGATTTCGCCGGTCGTAGTTGTCCTAGGCTCTATACTCAATCAGAACGATGGAAATCGCCCCTCGTGCGTAAGTTGCACCATCAAATACAATGTCTCCTTCCGGCGGCGGAGCGGACATTAGCTCAGCGGCTCAAGTCCTTCTTTTAGGACGCTGTGCTGTTGATCTCG
>JBCCBN010000048.1:0-18521 GCA_039034035.1 Pseudomonadota bacterium | reverse complement strand
CTACCGATGATCTGGTGGCCTGCATGAAAGCCCGCCCCAACGCTGTCTTCGAGGCGGAGATCGCCGCCGCCCTGCTGACCCACCAGACCTGGTTCTTCCGCGAACGCGATGCGCTTGAGCGCGTGGTGCTGGAATTGCTGCCCGAGCGGCTGAAGAGCTCGAAATCGGGACGCCTGAAAGTCTGGTGCGCCGGGGGCAGTACGGGACAGGAAGCCTATTCGCTAGCCATCCGCCTGGCTGAGCTGGCCGGTGACACGGGCCTTTCCGGCGCACGGATCGACCTCTTGTCCACCGATGTTTGCAAGCGCATGACCGAGCAGGCGCGCGACGGCTTTTTCGGGCATTATGATGTCCAGCGAGGGCTGTCGATCCATCGGCTCCTGTCCAATTTCCAGCGGCTGGAATCGGGCCAGTGGCGGATTTCCGAAGCCCTGCGCAGCGCCGTCAGCTTCCGCGTGCATAACCTGCTCGATGACGCCGCGCCCCTTGGTCAGTTCGACGTGATCTTCTGCCGCCATGTCCTGTCTGGCCTGTCCCAGACCGTGAAGGCCGAAGTGGCCCAAAGGCTCGCGGCCCAACTCCAGCCCGATGGGGTGGTCATGCTCGGCCATGGCGAGACGTTAACCGGCGTCACCACAGCGCTGCTGCCCTCCCGGCGCGTGCGGGGCGGCTGGCAGATCCCCGAAAGCGCTACAGAACCGGCCGCAGCCTGACGCCTTTGCGGGATTGAGCCATGCCGGCGCCAGTGTTTAAGCGTTGCCCACGCTTTGTTAACCACTCGCTGGCTGAATACCGCTAAGGATGCAGCAAGGGTGTGGGTTCGCGGGTCGCACTGCGCTGACCCGCCCGGCACCGATAGCGAGGCTCGACACCGCAATGCGTATGAAGATGTTTTCGGCACCGACAATGGATGACGCCATGGCCGCCATTGCCGCCGAGCTTGGCGATGATGCGGTGATCCTGTCGGAGCGGGAAACGAATGCGGGCGTCGAGGTTCGCGCCGCGACGGACCGTATGGCCAATGGTCCGAATGCGGATCAACCCCTGTTCCTGAACCGGTTTGACGGCCAGGCAACCGCGCCTACAAGCGAAGATCCCGTCCGCGCGCGGGTCCGCGACAGCCTCGCCTGGCACGGCGCGCCGGCAACCTTCATCCGTAGGCTGAGCGATGTCTGCGCCGCCCAGGGCAGCGTGACCGGCAGCGCGGCTGCGATGATGACCAGCGGCCTCGATGCGCTTTGCCGGTTCGATCCGGTCCCGGTCCGGCCCGACCGCGATATCATGCTGGTCGGTGCACCCGGCCATGGCCGCACCTCGGTGACCGCCAAGCTCACCCGCCGGGCCTCGGTCGCCCGGCGCCAGCTTACCCCCATGTCTGCCGATTTCGACGGCACCGCCGGCGGCGCACAGCTTGCCGCCTATCTGGCCGAAGAGCAGGGCCAGATCCGGGACGTGCCGACGCCCGATGCGCTATTCCGGCAGTTCCGCGCCCAGCGCACCAGTGGCCGGCGCTGCGTCGTGGACCTGCCGGCCATCGTCTCCACCGACCCCGATGACATGATGCGGCTCACTGACCTGATCGCAGCGGTCGACGCCGAGCCCGTGCTCGTGATTTCCGCCGAAGGCAGCGCCGACGAGTTGGCCGATGCCGCCCGCGCCTTTGCCCGCGCCGGTGTACGCCGGGCCGTCGTCACCCGGCTCGACGTGGTCCGCCGCCGCGGCGGGATTTTCGCCGCGCTGTCTGGCGCCGGTCTGGCGATCTCCCATCTTTCTGTAACTCCCTTTATTGGCGGCGGCCTGGTTCCCGCTGGGCCGCAGAGGCTCGCCGCCCTTCTCACAGAAGATGCACCTGGGCATGTTGCCCTGAAAGGAGCAGCGTAATGAGCTTCATGTTCCGCAAATCCACCGATCGGCGGGTTTCAACCCCCGCCCGCCGCGTGGCGCCGGCCTCGATCATTGCGGTGGCCTCGGGCAAGGGCGGTGTCGGCAAGACGTTCATGGCGATCACCCTGGCCAGCGCCTTCGCCCAGGCCGGCAACCGCACCCTGCTGGTCGATGGCGATCTGGGGCTCGCGAATGTGGACGTGCAACTCGGCATTACGCCAGAGACCGACCTGGCGGCGGTGATGTCCGGCTGGGTCGAACTGGACGATGCGGTCGTCGCGGTCGATGGCGGCGCCGGCGCGAACGGGTTTGACGTGCTGCCCGGCCGATCCGGCTCTGGCGCGCTGGCGGAATTGCCGCCAGAGGAAGTAGCGAAATTTGCCGCCGGCCTTTCGGCGCTGGCGCTGCAGTATGACCAGGTCATTCTGGACCTCGGCGCGGGGATCGAGACCAATTGCATGCGTCTCGCTCGGGCCGCGGACAAGGCGCTGATGGTGATCACCGATGAGCCGACCTCGATGACCGATGCCTATGCCTTCATCAAGGTCCTGCGCGGCTATGCGCCCAATGTCGAACCGGTGATCGCGATCAACCAGGCCGATGACCGATCCGGCGGGCAGCGGACCTATGAGGGCCTGGCGCGGGCGTGCCAGAAATATCTCGGCTTCCGCCCCCTTCTTGCCGGCGTTGTCCTGCGCGATGACGGGGTCCGCGAAGCGATCCGTAGTCAGAAGACCCTGATCTCGACCCATCCGGGCGCCCAAGCGATCCAGGACGTCATCGCAATCGCCCATTCGCTCATCAGCGAGGGATCGTCCGCATCTGCCCCGCTTGGGCACTAGAGACCGGGTAGCGACGGCCTAGTGTGGTCATACATCTTTGCTTCGATTGAGAAAGCCCAAAAATGGGCTAGACGGATGATTCGAAGCCCCCTACCGATGAATTCATTGCGCTACCGTACTAAATAATCCGTATTGCTACATAACTTGTTAAGACCTGAGATTTAGGGTCACATTGGTTAACGAAGCAGCCTAGTCTGGCCGCGATAGTGATTCGGGAGATTAAGAATGCGGGTCCTTCTCGTCGAGGATGACAGCGCCGTTGCACGCAGCATCGAACTGATGCTGAAGGCCGCTGGCTTCAATATTTACATTACCGATCTTGGCGAAGAAGGCGTCGATCTGGGCAAGATCTATGAGTACGATATCATCGTGCTCGATCTCACCCTGCCGGACATTTCCGGCTATGAAGTCCTGAAACAGCTCCGGATGAGCCGCGTGAACACGCCGGTCATGATCCTGTCAGGCAATCCCGACATCGAAGCCAAGGTCAAGACGCTCGGCTTCGGCGCCGATGACTATCTCACCAAGCCCTTCAACAAGGACGAGCTGATCGCGCGGATCACCGCGATCGTTCGCCGCTCGAAGGGCCATGCCGAGAGCGTGATCCGCACCGGCGACATCCTCGTCAACCTCGATGCCAAGACCGTGGAAGTGGACAATGACCGCGTCCACCTGACCGGCAAGGAATACCAGATGTTCGAGCTGCTTTCCCTTCGGAAAGGCACGACGCTGACCAAGGAAATGTTCCTCAACCACCTCTACGGTGGGATGGACGAGCCGGAACTGAAGATCATCGACGTTTTCATCTGCAAGCTCCGCAAGAAGCTCGCAAAAGCGACCGGTGGGAACCACTATATCGAAACCGTCTGGGGCCGCGGCTATGTCCTGCGCGACCCGAAGCCGGAAAAAGCCGGCAAGGATGTGGAGATCGCGGCCTAGCCCGACCCGTCCGAAAGTCCCGAACACTGAGAGCCCCGGTTTCGCAAGAAGCCGGGGTTCCTGTTTCTGGCCCCGTCACTGGGCCAGCATCTGGGCCAACCCGGGGAAGCCTGACCGTCAGACCTGCCAGGCCGCGGGGTGGCGGCCAAGGAACCGGCCAGCCCATCTGGCCTGCTCGTCGACCTCCACCAGAACGACGAGACAGCCGCCAAATCCGCCACCGGTGAGTCGCGCCCCTTTCGCGCCCAGGGCCAGCGCGTCGGCCACCAGCCCATCTATCTCCGGGGTCGACGCCTCGAAATCCTCGGAATAGGACCGGTGGCTCTCATTCATGAGACGGGCGAAACCCTCCATATCCGACGCCGCCATCGCCTCTATCGCCGCCAGCGTGCGCTGGTGTTCGGACACCACGTGCCGGGTGCGGCGCCGGAGCGGGTCGGGCAGGGCTGTCGCGGCGGCGTGTTGCGCCTCGTCGAGCAGGCAAAGCGTTTGGGTACCCAGCTGCGCGGCCGCCTGCTGGCACTCTTCAAACCGCGCCTTGTAGCGGCCATCGGCGAGCTCTCGCCGAACCCCGGAGTGAAGGGTCAGAAAGGTCCAGCCCTCGGGGATCGGCAAGATGCGGTAGGTCAGATTATGGGTGTTCAGGGCCAGCGCTTTGCCGGGTGCCGCGAGGCCAACGGCCATCTGGTCCATGATCCCGCATGGCATACCGATATAGTCATTCTCCACCGCCCGGGCATGCTGGGCAATCGCTACCGGGTCTGCCTCTGCGCCAGTGCCGGCGATCTTGGCAGAGGCCCTGAGGATGGCCGTGATCAGGGCGGCGGACGTGGAAACCCCAGCCCCATCGGGCACATCGCTATCGATCAGAAGCGCTGCGCCCCCCGCCAGCCAGCCCAGCGCACGCGCTTTCTCGAGTGCGCCGGCGGCATAGTCGGCCCAACTCCCCTGTTTCGGCATCCCGGCAGCCCGCTCCGCCACAGCGTCGAACCGCGTCGACCGGATGGTGAAATGCGGCTCAGCATTCACAGCCAACCCGACCCGCACATGGCGGTCGAGCGCGGCGGGCAGCACAGTCCCGCCATTATAGTCGATGTGCTCGCCGATCAGGTTGACCCGCCCGGGCACAGCCCCGGTCGCGGCTGGCGCGCGGCCAAATGCAGCGGTGAACGCCGCCTCCAGAGCAGGATCCACCGAAATCATCCTACCCCTCTCAGGCTTTCAGCGGCCTGGCGCGGCAGGACATCGACCGTGAACACACCCGTCGCCTGCTCGACAGATGCGAGATACTTCACCCGGTCTGGCGCCCGGAGCAGCGGATAGAATTGCGCGCTGAACTGGAAAGACCCGTCCCGGCCATGGGGGGCGGCATGCAGGCTGAGCATGCAGGGCGTATCCCGCCCGAAAAACGCATCATACCGCCGTACCGTATCGCCCAGCAGATGGGCGAACCCGTCAGCCTGCTCTTCATTGAAGGCCCACGGACCCGAGACCGGTGCGAGCGCCGAAATCCAGACCTCATACGGAAACCGCGCGAAACGAGGCGCATAGGACACCAGCCCCCCTGCCTCGGCAATCCAGTAGTCTGCGCCCCACGCCTTCACCGCGCCCGCAAGATCATACCCCTGCTCAAAAGCATTGGCGGCATATTGCTGGGGCGCCGGAACAATGGGAAAGCCGTAGATCTGGCCGTGGGGGTGATGGAGGGTCACCCCAACCTCGTCCCCCCGGTTCTCGAACGGGAGCACAAAGGCGCAGCCCCTATCGAACAACGCCTCATAGCGATCGATCCAGGCGGCGAGCAAAAGGCGCCGGCGGTCCTGTCCAAGCGTCGCCAGCGAGCCCGCCGGTTCGGGCGCATAGACAATCACCTCGCACGCGCCCGATGCAGCCCGCATGTCCACATTGGATGCGGGCGGGGTGGGCGCATCGGCGTAGAGGCTGGGAAAGCGGTTGTCGAAAACGGCCAGTTCAAACCCTTCGAACGGGATCTCGGTCAGGGGCGCGCCCGGCTTGCTCGGCGCCAGGGGGTTGGCCGCAGCGTTCGGCTTGTACGTTCGGTTCTGGCGGCCAGCGGCATAGAGCATCCAATCGCCGCGCAGCGGGTGGCGGCGCAGTTCCGACCCGGCATTGACCTGTAGATCCTCGCCCACCACGCGCGGCGCATCATGAGCGTTGTAGCCATAGAGGAACAGGTTCCGGCCATCGGCTTTGACATGGTGACGCCGATGGACGGCGCGTCCGGAAACGCTCCGCTCAAGCACCGTGGACCGATCCGCCATCTCCACCTCTTGCCTGCGACCGGGCCCTGCGCTCCGGCCCATATAGCTTCCGTCTCAACGTTCGTATTCGATCATGACACGAATGGCCATCCCCCATGCGCAAATTCGCAACCGTTTGGAGTACCGCTAGATTTAAGCCCATATACACAGCACATTATTGCACCATCATACCGCTTTTACGAAAAATCTTCCGGGCTGGTCGCTCCACGCCACACCGTGTCTTGAGCCCGAAAAATATTCCTTTACGATGAGAATTTAGTCGATTTCAAACATTTCCCATGCGCATGGGGTGTGCTCAACTCGTCCCAGTCATACCAGGACACCGCCGCGATGACCGACCCGACTGAAACCATCACGCTGACGGCAGGGAATACAAGCCTGGTGATCGCCTGCCAAAAGGGCCAGCGTCCCAGCATCCTGCACTGGGGCGCCCGGCTAGCCCATTCAGACCCCGCATCCCTGCGCAAGATGACAACGCGCCAACACGCACCAGGTGGCGCCGATGCGGAGGTTGCCAGCTCCCTGCTGAACGAGACAGGTTCGGGGCTTGCGGGCCTGTCGGGATTTTCCGCCCATAGGGACGGCACCGCCTGGGCCAGCCTGTTCCGCGTCACCGACGTCGAGCAACCTTCTCCCAGCGAGGTCAGCATCATATGCGACGATACCGCCACGCGTGTGCGCGCAACGCTGCGCCTCGGCTTCAATCCCGACACCAATCTCCTGACCTGCCAGACCCAGATCGAGAACCGCGCCGATAGTCCCTTGTCGATCGACTGGTGCGCGTCGGCCAGCCTGCCGCTCGACCCGCGCGCCTCCCGCGTGTTCGGGTTCACCGGGCGTTGGGCGGGCGAGTTCGACCTGGAAGAGATCCCGCCCTTTCTCGGCAGCTATGTGCGCGAGAACAAGAACGGGCGCACCAGCCATGACAATTTCCCCGGACTGGTCGTCGGCACCGCCGAAACCCACGAACAGGCCGGTCCTTGCTTTGGCTTCCATTTGGGCTGGAGCGGCAATAACCGGGTCCGCGTCGACCGGCTCAGCGATGGCCGCGCCTTTGTCCAGATGGGCGAATACTTCTTCCCCGGCGAAATGACCCTGCAACCTGGCGAAACCTACCGCACGCCGCGCCTCTATGCCGGCTATACCAGCCGCGGGTTGAGCGCCCTCTCGCGAAAGTATCACCACCACCTCGAAAGCGAGGTGATGGATGGCCGTATCCGGGGCAAGCCGCGCCCGGTGCATTACAACACCTGGGAAGCGGTCTATTTCGACCATGACCGGCAGACCCTGTTCGACCTGGCCGAAAAAGCTGCCTGGATCGGCGCCGAACGGTTTGTGCTGGACGATGGCTGGTTCGGCGGGCGGCGAAACGACCGGGCGGGCCTGGGCGACTGGTGGCCCTCGCCGGATGCCTATCCCGACGGACTGGGCCCCCTGGTCGACCACGTCACCGGCCTCGGCATGGAATTCGGCCTGTGGTTCGAGCCGGAAATGGTAAATCCCGACAGCGAGCTCTACCGCACCCATCCCGACTGGGTCTTGCGCGCGGAAGGTGTCGAACAGGTCCCGTTCCGCAGCCAGTTCGTCCTCGATCTGACCCGGGCCGAAGTCGGCGACTATCTCTTCGATCACATGCACAAACTGCTCAGCGATCACGCGATCAGCTACGTCAAATGGGACATGAATCGGGACGTGCACCATCCTGGCAGCTATGGCCGACCGGTGATCCACAAGCAGACCCGCGCGCTCTATGCCTTGATCGAGCGGCTGCGCAATGCCCACCCCGCGCTGGAGATCGAGAGCTGCTCGTCCGGCGGGGGCCGCGCCGATTATGGCGTGCTGCGGCGGACCGACCGGATCTGGACATCGGACAGCAATGACGCCCTCGACCGCCAGCGCATCCAGCGCGGCGCGTCCCACTTCTTCCCCCTCTCAATCATGGGGACCCATGTCGGCCCCGAAACGTGCCACATCACCGGTCGCCGCCTCACGATGGAAATGCGCGTCGCCACCGCCCTGTTCGGTCATATGGGGATGGAGCTGAACCTCCTGGACGAAGCGCCCCAGGCGCTGGAAACCCTGAAGGCCGGCATTGCCCTGCACAAACGCTTCAGGCCGCTCATCCATGGGGGCTTGTTCTACCGGCTCGACACGCCGGCGCATGTGAACGCCGTCGGTGTGGTGTCGGAAGCCATGGACGAAGCGCTGTTCTCCTGGTGCAATCTCACCGGCCACCGCGAAACCGTGCCGGGTCGCTTCCACGTGCCCGGGTTGGACCCGGCGCGGCGCTACCGCACACAGATCGTGTGGCCGAGCCCCGTCCGCTCGGTCAGCGCACCTTCGGTGCTCGACGCGCTCGATCTGGGCGGGGAAGGCAGCGTACTGCCCGGGGAAGCGCTGGCCCATGTCGGGCTACAGGTGCCGTTGCTTCATCCGGAGACCTGCCTGATCTATCATTTCCAGGCGGTCTGACACTGCAAGGACCATATGCCTGCGCCATTTGCGGCCCATTGGACGGAGCAAGGCAGGCGAGGCATAGTTGGGGCGGGCACAAATGGGACCGGCACAATGAGCAATGCGGACGTTTCAAACCTTCCGGCACGGCAAAAACAGATCCTCGAACTGGTCCGCTCGGCCGGCTATGTGGCCACCGAACAGCTCGTGCGCCAGTTCGACGTCACGCCCCAGACCATTCGCCGGGATATCAACACGCTGTGCGAACTAGAGCTGATCGACCGGTTCCATGGCGGCGCGGGCCGGATCGGTAATGCCTACAACCATCCCTACCAGGACCGGCTGCAGGTCGGTATGGATGCCAAGCGCAAGATCGCCCGCATGGTCGCCAAGCGCATTCCCGATGGCGCGTCGCTGTTTCTCAATATCGGCACCACAACCGAGGCGCTCGCCGTCGAACTGACCGACCGCAAGGACCTGCGGATCGTCACCAACAATATCAACATCGCCAACATGATGCGCGAAACAGAAGGCTCAGACGTAATGATCGCCGGCGGCTTCGTCCGACCATCCGATGGCGGCATTGTCGGCGAGGCGACCACGGAGTTTCTCAAGCAATTCCGCCTCGATATCGGCGTAATCGGGATCAGCGGGATCGACGAAGACGGGACCCTGCTGGATTTCGATTACCAGGAAATCCGCTCGGCCCAGGCGATCATCCAGAACTCACGGGAAGTGTTCCTGATGGCAGACCAGTCCAAGTTTGGCCGGCGCGCCATGATCCGGCTCGGCCACTATTCCGACATCGACCATCTGTTCACCGACCGCCGGCCCGACGAAGCGTTCATGGCCGCGATCAGCGACGCGGATATGGCGTTCCATATCGCCGACGAGGACTAGAGCGGGTCAGCAAAGGCTTATTCCGCAGCCATGGTCGCGGGCGCACCAATCGTCAGCTCGGCCCGCCGGCCAAATACCAGTAGATTGGTCCCCAGCGCCGTCCCGACACTGACCACCAGCGTCACGAACATGTAGTGGATGTAGTGAACGCCGGCGAGCGTCGCGCCGATGCCCTCCGCCACGGATAGGCCCGCATATTGGTACAGCCGGAAGCTGAACACCGCATAGACCAGCACGCCGGTCACCACGCCGATAATCGCCGCCCCGGCGCTAACATTGCGAAATGCGAGGCCGACAATGAAGGCCGACAGGATCGGCATCGAGAGCAGGCCGTACAGCTGCTGCACCGTGTTGATGATGCTCTCCTGGGACGCAAACACCGGCACCAGGGCGATCGCCAGCACCGTCATCGCGATGGAGACATACATGCTCAGCTTCGGCACATCCCGGGCCTCTTCCACATAGGATTCGTGCAGGTCGCAGACATAGAGCGCCGAGGACGCATTGAGGATCGAATTGAACGTGGTCAGCACCGCTGCGGCGATAGCGGCCGCGAAGGTGCCCGACAGGAGCGGGGGAAGAATGTCGCCCACGACCATGCCATAGGCCGCATCGCCCACATCGCCATAGAGCTTGTAAGCCACCACACCCGGCAGCACCGCGATCACCGGAACGATCAGCAGCCGGATCCCTGCCGCCGCCAGCACGCCCTTGCGGGCTTCGGCCACATTGGGCGAGGCCATGGCCCGCTGGGTGATCGTCTGATTGGTGCTCCAATAGAAGATCTGGATGAAGATCATCCCCGTCAGCAGCGTGTGCCAGGGAATAGGCGTTTCGCTGCCATCTTCCAGCGTGTTGCCAATGAACATATCCATCCGCTCGGCCGGGACACCTGAAAAGTCCCACTCGATGGCATTGAGCGACAAGATCACCACCAGCAGCGCAAGCGACAGGATCAGCACGCCGCTATAGGTGTCCGAGACCGCCACCGCACGCAGCCCGCCCAGGATCGCATACAGCGCACCGATGAACGCAAAGGCCAGCGACATCACGAAGATGGTCGTATCCACCTCCATCGGCGTGCCGACAAACAGGCGCTCGCCAAGCACCGACGAGAAGTCCGCGCCCGTTGTCGATTTCAGGAACAATGACCCGCCATAGAGGATGGCCGGCAGGAAGATGAAGAGATTGCCGAACAGGAACAGGACCGAAATCAGCGCGCGGATATGCTTGTCATTATACTTGCGCTGGAGCAGTTCGGTCGTGGTCGTGCATTGGTTCCGATAGTAGATCGGCAGGAACACGAAGGCGAGCACCAGAAGTCCCAGCACCGCGGCCAGTTCCCACCATGCCAGCAGCAGCATCTGGTTGCCATTCATACCGACCAATTGGTCGGTGGAGAGATTGGTCAGCGTGATCGAGCCAGCCACGAAGTACCAGCTCAGTCCGCCATTGGCGAGAAAGTAGTCATGGTCAGACCCGCGCTCTCCGGACGGCGCATTGCGGCAATTCAGATAGGTGAGAAAGCCGATCAGGGCGGTGATGGCGAAGAAGATGCCGATCTGAAGCGGGTCCATGGGTGCGTTTCCTCGCGCGTCTGATTTTTTTTGCCTTGTCGTAAAGAGAGGCGGCGCAGAGTCATCCCCCGCGCCGCCCAATAAGCGCCCCCGGGGGACGGGGGCACTCCATCTGGCACCGTCGCTCGGCTGGGGACCCAGACGACGGAGCCAGATTGGTCAGATCAGAACGAGGCGCGCACGCCCAACTGGTAGCGTGACCCGGTGTCGGAATAGGTCAGGAACCGGTTCTCGAAGCGCGAGAAGTCCCTCGTGTCCTCGTCGAGCAGGTTGATGCCCTCGAAGAAGACCTGGAACGTATCGCTCACATCATAGGCCGCCGAGAAATCGAGCTGGCCAAAGGCTTCCCGTTCCCGAGGCTCGGAGAAGTTAGAGAAGCACTGGAACAGGAACTCGTCCCGATAATTGTAGGCAAGCCGGGTGGAGATGCCGTTCTTCTCGTAGAAGCCGCTGATATTGAACGTATGGGGCGACAGGCCATTGTAATCGCAATCGGACGCCCCGGAGCCTTCGGCCCGGTCGATATTGCTGGTCACATAGGTGTAGTTCGCCGCCGCGCCGAGCCCGTCCCACGGGGCCGGCAGGGTGTCGAAGGTCCGCTGGTAAGCGATCTCGACACCGGTAATCGAGCCGGTCTCACCATTGCGGGTCCGCGTGTCCTGGAAGTCCACAGCCAGGGGCAGGTCCGCCATGCCATCGGGGTTGAGCGGGTTGCCCGGCGGGATCAGAACCGTACCGGCCACCGGCAGGGTCTGGGCCTCCAGGAAGTTCTCGAAATCCTTGTAGAACGCGGCGATCGAGAAATAGCTCACATCGTTGAAGTACCACTCGAACGACGCATCCCAATTGCTCGATTCAAACGCTTCGAGGAAGGGGTTCCCACCCGCCGAAGTCGGCGCATTCGACCGGCCGCCGAACGTGTTGTTCACCCCCAGCGAGGTCAGCGTCGGACGGGTCACCGTCTGTGAATAGCTGAACCGGACAATCGTATCCTCGGACGGTTCGATCTTCACATTCGCCGATGGCAGGAAGCTGATGTAATCGTTCGAGACCGAGACCGGTGCGATTTCGCCAAAATCAACGAGCAGCTGGGTGTCGCCCGGCGTCTCGCGGAATTGCAGCACCGGTTGGTCAAACCCGCTCGAGATCGTTTCGGTCTGGGCCAGGCGGAAGCCGAAATTCGCCGACCATGGCAGCCCGCCATCGAAGTCGCCTTCCCATTCGGTGTTGGCATAGAACGCGGTGATCTGCTCTTCCACAGCGAAGCTGCCGCCGGGATTGAAGGCCGGCGTGTAGAACCCGAACACCGAATTGCCAGCCGCATCACGCCGGGCAATCAGGTCTGCATCATTGGCCGCACGGTCAGCCCCGGTCAGCCCGTTCCGCGCAGGATCGGTGATGTTGGCCGTGTCATTGAGCTCTGCAAAGGCGTCCGCGATGGAAAAGCCCAGGATCTGCGGCGGCACGTCGCCCGATCCCGAAGCATCATCAAGGAAGCCGCCAAACGAGAAGGGCGACAGGATGCCGGGGTTCTGCAGGGCGACGTTGTACCCGCAATAGGCGCAGAAGACGTCGCCACCCTGGCTTGGCGAGAAGTTCGAGAAATTGTCCCGCGACTTCTCCCGGTCGGTAAAACTCGCCCCGAAGGTAATCGCCGACAGGGGCCCGCGATTGATGTCCCACCGGCCATCGCCTTGGAACTCGATCACATCATCCTCAACCATATTGCGGTCGATGTTGACGAAGTGCAGGCGCTGGATCGACGTATCCGTCAGGCCGGAAAGATTGGTGATGGTGGAAATACCGTCGCTGTTAGGCAGCTGGATCAGCGGGGCCGTCTGCGCAATCGATCCGATCACGATAAACGGATTGGTGCCGTCCCGCTGGGCGTTCGAGGCCGAAACATCGAACTCGAAGCTGAGCGCATCACTGGCTTCCCATTCGAGATTGCCGCCGATCATGTAGGTCTCGGCAGCGCGATTGTTGGAGGTCACCACATTGTCGTTCTGGGAGGTGCCAATCGGGCGGGTGAACGACACGACCGTACCATTCCCATCAGCCACGACATTCTCGAAGGGCGGGCTGAAAAAGCCGGAGAACTGGGTCGCGAAGGATTGGACGTCAAACTCTGAATAGAGGCCATCCAGCGTGAAGGTCATCCGATCATTGGGCCGGAACTGGGCAGCGCCGTTCACCGTGATCCGCTCCCGGTCCTGCACGTCCCGGCTATGCACCACCTGCTGCTGGACCCGGCCTTCATCGCGCAGGGCAAACCCGTTGGTGAACGAGCTGTCCTCCTGAACCTTCCGATCCGAATAGGACGCGCCCAGCAGGAAACCGAAGGAGTTGTCCGGATTGGTCCAGGACCCGACCGCGGTCAGGTCGGGGCCGGCCTCTTCCCGCAGCGTGTCATAGGTGCCGGCCGCCGAAACGGTGAAGTTCGTGCCCGGACGGTCAAACGGGCGCGCGGTGACCACATTCACCGTCGATCCGATACCGCCCGATTGGAGGTCCGGCGTGGCCGTCTTGAACACTTCGGCGCGCTGGATGATGTCTGATGACAAGACATCGAAGGAGAATTCGCGGCCATCATTATCGGTCGCGATCGTGCGGCCGTTCAGTAGGACGGTGTTGAATTCCGGCCCCAGACCGCGAACGGTGATGAACTGGCCCTCGCCGCCGCTACGATCGATGGCAACACCGGTGATCCGCTGGAGCGATTCCGCGACATTGGCATCGGGGAACTTGCCGACATCCTCGGCCGACACCGCATCGACCACTTGGTTCGCGTCGCGCTTGAGATCCAGCGATTGTTTAAGACTGCCGCGAATGCCTTTCACGGTCACAGTCTGCAGCGTCCGCGCTTCAGCCGTTTCGGCGGTCTCGACGGTCTCCTGCGCCATGGCCACGCCGCCCTGGATGAGCGCGGCAACGCTCGCTCCCAATACGCACTTGAATTTCTGTCCCATGTTTTCCTCCCGGATGGCTCACTTGGTGTGAGGCTGGTTTTGATTGGTGGTTGGATCGTGATCTCGGTCAGGCGACGAGTTTGGCCTCCCACTGGTCTTTCATCGCGCTGATTTCGGTTGGGCTCATATGCAGGCCGAGCTTCGTCCGGCGCATGAGGATGTCCTCCGGCGTCCGCGCGAATTCATGCTCGACCAGATAGTCGACTTCGGTCTGGTAGAGGCCCGCTCCGTAGGACTGGCCAAGGTCGGCAAGGCTCTTTGCCCCCTGCAAGACCTGGTGGATGCGAGTCCCGTGGGTGCGGGCCAGGCGGTGCAGCGTCGTCTGGTCGAGCCACGGATAGACCTCGGTACACCGCGCCAGGAAGGCTTCGAAATGCCCACCGGGAATGTCCCCGCCCGGCAGCGGCGCCTCGGCGGTCCAGGGGCACGCAATATCGCCCAGCACCCCGTCCAGGCGCTTGAGCACATCTTCGGCCAGCTTGCGATACGTGGTGATCTTGCCGCCGATCACAGACAGGATTGGCGCGCCCCTCACCCGGTCCAGCGTCAACACATAGTCTCGCGTCACCGAGGACGCATTTTCGGCCTGGTCCTCATACAAGGGACGCACGCCCGAAAAGGTGGAAACCACATCGGCGGGCGAGATCTTCTGCTCGAAATAGCTGTTCGACACCGCGCAAAGATACGCCACCTCGTCCGCGGACGCGGATACCGCGCCCGGATCACCCTCGAAGGCCATGTCGGTCGTCCCGATCATGGTGTAGCGCCCGCCCTCATAGGGCAGCGCGAAGACCACGCGCCCGTCGCCGGTCTGGAAGATGAAACAGCGGTCCTCACCAGCGAGGTTCGGGACGATGATATGGCTGCCCTTGACCAGCCGCACGCGCGGCGCGTTGCGCTGGACACCGGCCTTGCCCGACACCTGGTCGACCCACGGCCCGGCCGCATTGATCACCAGTTTCGCGGCAACCGTCATGTCGGCCTTGCCATCGACCCGTAGCGCAGCGGTCCAGGTCTCGCCCTGCGCGCGCAAGGACATGCACTCGGTCCGCGTCATGATCGTCGCGCCATGGGCAGCGGCGTCCATGGCATTCAGGACAACCAGCCGCGCATCCTCCACCCAGCAGTCCGAATATTCGAACCCCTTCTGGAATTTCCCGCTCAATGGGACAAACGCATCGCTATTGCTGCGTGACACCGTCCTCGTCGCCGGCAGGCGTTTGCGTCCGCCCATATGGTCATAGAGAAACAGGCCCAGCCGGATCAGCCAGGCCGGGCGCAAGTCGCGATGGTGCGGCAGCACAAAGCGCAGCGGCCAGATGATGTGGGGCGCCGCCCGCAACAGCACTTCCCGCTCCTTCAGCGCTTTCCCCACCAGCCCGAAATCATACTGTTCGAGATAGCGCAGTCCGCCATGGATCAGCTTTGAACTGGCCGATGAGGTGTGCGACGCCAGATCGTCTTTCTCGCACAGCAACACCTTCAGTCCGCGCCCGGCCGCATCGCGTGCGATGCCGGCGCCGTTAATTCCGCCACCTATGATCAGGATGTCGTACACACTGCAATCCTTGCGCTCACTTTCAGTCTTAAGCGCGCCTGAAATGTTCGTAAACAATAAAAATGAGGTCGTAATCGAAACTCTCCGGGACTGTTGCGTTCGTGCAAGTCCAGTTTTACCGCCTCGCGAACATGTATATGTTCATTTACGAATATTTCGCCGCCGCTCTGGCCAAGGCCTGTCTCCCGCGGCCAAATGCGGGTCGGGCCAAATGCAGGTCGGGAAAGCGGAGGACGTCATGACACACCCCAATCTCTTGCTGGTGATCGATGAGGGCACGACATCGACCCGCGCCATCGTGTTCGACCAGGACTTCAAACCCCTCGCCCAGGCCCAGGAGGAGATCGACCTCACCTTTCCCGCCGATGGCTGGGTTGAGCAGGACGGCGAGGCGGTCTGGACCAGGACGCTGGCGGTTTGCCGCGACGCGATGGCCAAGGCGGGCGGCGCAGACAGGATCGCCGCCATCGGCATCACCAATCAGCGCGAAACCACGCTGGTCTGGAATCGGCAAACCGGTGTGCCCATCGCGCCGGCCATTGTCTGGCAGGACCGGCGCACCGCTCCCGCCTGCCACGCTATGGCGGCCGAAGGGCTCGAACCCGCAGTGCAGGCGGAGACGGGCCTGCTGCTCGACCCCTACTTCTCCGGCACCAAGATCGGCTGGTTGCTGGACCATGTGCCCGGCGCCCGCCAGCAGGCCGAAGCCGGCGAACTTGCGTTCGGTACCATCGACACCTTCCTGATTTGGAAGCTCACTGGCGGCGCGGTCCACGCCACCGACATCACCAATGCCTCGCGGACCCTGCTCTATCCGCTCGACCTGGAACCCGGCGCGGGTTGGTCCCCCGCCATGCTGGACCGGCTGAACTTGCCCGCCTCCCTGCTGCCCGCCGTAAAGCCCAGCAGCGCCCGGTTCGGCGACACGGACCCCGCCGTGTTCGGCCGCCCGATCCCGATCCTGTCGGCTATCGGGGACCAGCAGGCGGCACTGGTCGGCCAGGGTTGCCTGACGCCCGGCACGGCCAAGATCACCTACGGCACCGGCGCCTTCCTCGTCGCCAATACCGGCCCCCGCCCGCCTCGATCAGAGCACAAATTGCTCGGTACCCTTGGCTATGCCATCGAGGGCGGCCCGGCTGCCTACGCCCTTGAAGGCGCGATCTTCAATGCCGGTACAGTGGTGAAATGGCTGCGCGACAGCCTCGGCCTGATCACCGGCGCCGCCGAAAGCGAAGCGATGGCAGCCTCGCTCGATGGCAATGCCGGCGTCTATCTGGTGCCAGCCTTCACCGGACTGGGCGCGCCCCATTGGGACGCCAACGCCCGCGGCACGATCACCGGCCTCACCGGCGGCGCACAGGCGGGCCACATCGTCCGAGCCGGTCTGGAGGCCGCGGCCTACCAGACCCATGACCTTCTCACCGCGTTCGAAGCCGATGGTGCGCCGGTCTCGCGCTTGAAAGTCGATGGCGGCATGGCGGCCAATGACTGGCTGATGCAATTCATCGCCGATATCTGCGACCGCCCCGTGGAGCGCCCCGATTTCAGCGAGATGACAGCGATGGGTGCCGCAGCCCTTGCCGGCATGCAGCTTGGCTGGACCGATGCCCAGGCCTGGGCCGCCCGCGAGGCAGACGGCCGAACCTTCTCCCCGACCATGGCGCCGTCCAAACGCGAGGCCTTGCTCGCTGGCTGGCTGGCCGCCTTGCAGAAAACTCGCAGCGCCTGAGTCCGCCCCCCGAAGCCTGCATCTTTCGCAAACTCTGTTGCACGCCTGTCAACTTCAGCTGATACCCCTCGGCGCCTAGGCTGGCATCAAATGGGGATCACAATGGCAATCAGAACGCTTCTCACACCGGTTTTTCCAACCCTGGCCCTGCTCGCGGCCTGCGCCAGCACCGGCGATGCGCCCAGCACGCCCACCGCGACCGCTCCAGCGGCAGGCGAAGCCAGCGCCCGCGCGAAGAACGTCATCCTGATGGTGTCCGACGGGATCGGCTTCAATGGCTGGCTCGCTGCTGACTATTATCAGGGCCTCGCCGGCACGCAGGCCTACCAGGTCCAGCGGCCCGATGGCACAACGCCCGTCGTCTACGGCATGACGCATGACGCGCTCAACCTGCTCGACAGCGACGGCGCCGTCGTCTTGCGCGGCGCCGAACCTGCCGATGCCGCCGGCGCGGTCGAACAGGGATACGATCCGCTCACACGCTGGGAGCGGCTGGAGAACGGCTTCCTCGGAGACCACCTACCCGAAGCCGCCCCCTATACCAGCTACACCGACAGCGCTGCGGCCGGTACGGCGCTGATGTCGGGCCGGAAAACCGCCAATGGCCGGCTCAATGTCGATTGGAGCGGCAAGGAACGCTTCGAGACCATCGGGCAGATCGCCATGTCGCGCAGCCGGTCCGCCGGCGCTGTCGCCTCGGTCATGGCCTCACACGCAACGCCGGCAGCAGTGGCGGCCCACAATGTCTCGCGCAACAATTATGCGGAGATCTTCAATGAGATGGCCGAAAGCGACCTCACGGTGATCATGGGCGGCGGCCACCCGCTCTTCGACGGCAGCGGCAACGCCGTGGACCCTGAAGCGAGCGACGAGGCGTTCCAGTTTGTCGGGGGCGAAGAGACCCTGGCCGCCCTGACCAGCGAAACCGGCCTCAACGGCTTCACGTTCATCGACGCGAAGCCAGACTTCGAAGCCCTCGCCACCACCGACACTCCGCCGGCGCGCGTGATCGGCATTGCCCGGACCAACTCCACCCTGCAGGCCGCCCGCGAAGGCTTGCCGGCCGCCGACACGCCCTCGGGCATGGCGTTCAATCCCGATGTGCCCGATCTCGCCACCATGAGCCGGGGCGCCCTGAACGTGCTCAACGAGGACGCAGACGGGTTCTTCCTGATGATCGAAGGCGGCGCGGTCGACTGGATGGGCCACGCCAATGACATGCCGCGCTTCATCGAAGAGCAGGTAGACTTCAACACATCGGTGGATGCCGTCATCGAATGGGTTGAGGCGAATTCAAGCTGGGACGAGACCCTGCTGATCATCACAGCCGACCATGAAACCGGCGGCATCTGGGGCGAAGGCACCTGGACCAACAGCCAGGGCG
>JBCCBN010000047.1:0-18595 GCA_039034035.1 Pseudomonadota bacterium | reverse complement strand
CGCTCGCCCTGGCCGGGGCGCTCCTCGTCGCGGCGGTGCCCCAGGCCGGGGCCCAGGACCGGGGCGCCCCACCCACCTTCGCCCCAGTGGATGCCGATGGCGCCCGCGCGGACAGCTCCGCGCGGGTGACCACCACCATGGGCGCCCGGCCTGTTGCCCTGGTCAATGCGCTGCGGTTTGGCAGCCCTGATCATCCGAAGACGCGGAGCCTGGTTGCGGGCGTGGTGGCTGGCATTGGCGGATATGGCAATTGTGTGGGCGTGCCCACCGTTGCGGGCGAAACCCAGTTTCACGCGGGCTATAATGGGAACATCCTGGTGAATGCGATGGCCGTTGGCCTCGCCGACCAGGACAAGATTTTCTACGCGCGCGGCGCCACGCCCGGGAACCCTATCTTCTATGTCGGCTCGAAAACCGGGCGGGACGGCATCCATGGCGCAACCATGGCCAGCGCCGAGTTTTCCGAGGGCGATGAGGAAAAACGGCCAACCGTACAGGTCGGTGATCCGTTCACGGAGAAACTGCTGATCGAGGCATGCCTCGAACTGATGGCGACCGACGCGATTCAGGCGATCCAGGACATGGGGGCGGCGGGCCTCACCTCTTCCAGCGTCGAGATGGCCGATAGCGGCGGGGCCGATGGCGAGGGCATCGGTGTACGGATGGATCTGGACAAGGTGCCCCAGCGCGAAACGGGCATGACGGCGTATGAGATCATGCTGTCGGAAAGCCAGGAACGTATGCTGATGGTGCTGAAACCCGGCAAGGAAGCGTTGGCGAAGGCGATCTTCGAGAAATATGATCTGGATGCGGAAGTTATTGGCGAGACGACGGATACGGGCCGGCTGGAACTGAGCCAGTTCGGCACCGTGGTGTGTGACATTCCAGTGGCGCCCTTGGCCGAGGATGCGCCGAATTATGACCGGCCGTGGACCCAGCCGACACCGCGACCGGCGCTGGACATGGCGAATTGTCCGGAGCCGGAAGATTATGGCGCGGTCTTGCTGAAGCTGATGTCGAGCCCTGACATGGCGTCGAAACGCTGGATTTGGGAACAGTATGATCGCCATGTGATGGGCGACACGGTGGACAGTTCCCAAAGCATGGGGGATGCGGCGATCGTCCGTATCCACGGCACCGACAAAGCACTGGCGATCACGTCTGACTGTAATCCCCGCTATGTCGCAGCCGATCCTTTTGAGGGCGGCAAGCAGGCCGTGGCGGAAGCTTATCGTAATCTCTCCGCCGTCGGAGCAACACCGATTGCGATCACGGACAATCTCAATTTCGGCAATCCTGAGCGGCCCGAGATCATGGGGCAGATCGTGCGCGCGATTGACGGGATGGCGGAGGCCTGCGCGGCGCTCGATTTCCCGGTCGTGAGCGGGAATGTGTCGCTCTACAACGAGACGGATGGGGTAGCGATCCCGCCAACGCCGGTGGTCGGGGCCGTGGGGTTGATTGAGGATGTGTCCAGGCTGGCAACGCTGAAGGGGGCCGAGGTCGGCGATCATCTGGCGATCATTGGAGGGACGGAGGGTCACCTGGGCGCGTCGGCCTATCTGCGAGAAATCCATGGCGAGGAAGCGGGGCCGCCGCCCCCAGTCGATCTGGACGCGGCGAAAGCGAATGCTGAAACCGTGCGCACACTGATCACGCATGGCTTGGTGAAGGCCGTACACGATGTGTCCGATGGCGGGATTGCCTGTGCTGCAGCGGAGATGGCTCTGGTGGGGGGGCTGGGCGTTACGGTGGGGTCGGATGAAAAATCGACAGCGCCGGACCATGCCTGCCTGTTCGGCGAAGATCAGAACCGCTACCTGGTCGCCTTGTCGGAAGACCAGGTCGCCGGTTGGAACGATCTCGGCCTGACGCCGATGCTGATCGGCTATTTTGGCGGCGATGATGTGAGCCTGATGCTGGGCGGCGAAGGGGGACCCATCGTGAATGTGCCCGTCGCCGACCTCCGCCAGGCCCATGAAGGCTGGCTACCCGAATACATGAGCCGGGTAAGCTAGACCGGTTTCGCGTTCGGCTCCATTGGCATGGGAGGCTTGGCGTACCCGCTATTCTGCCGCGCGTTTCAGCGCGTCCTTGCGGGGGCCCATGAAGCCGAAGAGGTGGCCGGCGACCTTGCGCATCTGGATCTCTTCGGAGCCTTCAGTGATGCGATAGCGCCGGTGGTGGCGGTAGATGTGTTCGAACGGCTTGTGGCGCGAATAGCCCATCCCGCCATGGATCTGCATCGCCCGGTCGGCCGCGTCGCAGCAGAGCCGGTTGGCGCGATAGTTACACATCGATACCTTGTCGGAGAGGTGGATCGCGACTTCCGGCTTGGTCATCTGGTCCATTTCCCACGCCGTCTTGAAGATGAGCAGGCGCAGGGCTTCGGCCTCTGACACCAGTTCGACCACCGGGAACTGGATCGCTTGATTAGTAGCGAGCGGTTTGCCGAAGGGCGCGCGCTGGCGGGCGTAATCGATGCTTTCATCCATGCAGAACAAGGCTGCCCCGACCGAACTGGCCGCCTGGCGGATGCGGTTTTCGTGGACGAAGTGCTGGGCCAGGGCGAGCCCGCCTTCGGGCGGCCCGAACAGGGCACTGTCGGGCACCCAGATATTGGTGAGCGATACCCGGGGATGGTCGGTCGGCATGTTGAAGGTCCACAGATACTCCTCGATGACGAGACCGGGATCATCGGCGAGCACAAGCAGGCAGGAAATCCCCTTGGCGTTGCCATCTTCGCCGGATGTGCGGGCAAAACACATCATGTGGGAGGCGGTGTGCATGCCGGTCGTCCACATTTTCTCGCCATTTATCAGCCAGCCATCGACGCCATCGCGGGTTTCCCGAACCGCATGGGTTTCCATGTGGGTAGCTTCGGAGCCGTGTTCGGGCTCCGTAAGGCCGAAAGTGGCGCGGAACCGGCCTTCGAGGGCCTCGGTGATGAGGTGTTTCTGGTCGGGGCGGGCGAAATCACGGAGCATTAGGATCTGGGGCATGTTGCCGACGATCGAATGCTCGTTCTGCAGGTCATTGTGCAGGCCCAGCCCCTTGCGGGCGAGGTGTTCGCGGATGATCGCCATGCCGAGATTGGTTCCGTCCTGCCCGCCGAACTCCGACGGCAGCGCGTAGCGGAGATGGCCTGCTTCGTCGGCCTTTTGCTTGGCCTGCTTGAGCAGGTCTTCCCATTCCGGTCGTGGCAAGCCGCCCTTGTCGAAATCGGTCCGGGCCCACTCCCGTCGATGGTCGAAGAACCGCTCATTATCGTCCTGCTCCTGGAGCGGGCGGATCTCACGGTCGATGAAATCATCGAGCACGGCCAGATAGTCTTTGAGATCCTGGGGAATAGCGAAATCCATGGGTGTCCTCCCGCCGGTCCGGTCGCGCCTCTGGATCTGGGCGCAGTGTGCCGGCCATGCTGTACCTGCAGGGAACGATACCGCAGTCACCGGGAGAGGCAACGTGTCATCGCGCGCGCTAAGGCTGAGCGTGGTCTGGCCGTGGGGTCATCCAAGAAACTCTGAATGATTGACACTTAATTTAGTGATCGATATCTCACATTCGTGTTTGCAAGCCTCTTTGCAGACCTCGGTTTCCTTGGCGCCGCGCTCCGAAAGGGTGGCGCCATTTTTTTACGTCGCCGCACGTGGCCAACCGGAGCTGGACCTTGCGGCTCGGAAATGGGGGGCGCAGGCAAACGGTACGCGCTTCTGGCCCGGTTCGCGCACACTGAACCCGACCCCCTCGTCGCGACCACACCGACCGCTGGCTGGCGTGCTGCGCAATGCCGATTGCGGAATAGGATTCCGCGGAGCCTTGGCTTAGGTTTGGTTATCAACACCGACCATGCCCCGAGCCCAGGCGGCATGGCACCAAGGAGGGACTTTCATCATGGCCATCGAAGCACTCAGGACACCAGACGACCGGTTCGAAGGTTTGCCGGGCTATGGTTTCGCGCCGAATTATGTGGACGATTTGCCGAGCTATTCAGGGCTCAGGGTTCATTATCTCGATGAAGGCCCCACCGACGCCGAGCACACATTCCTCTGCCTCCACGGTCAACCGAGTTGGAGTTATCTGTACCGGAAGATGATCCCCGTCTTTACGGCTGCGGGCGGGCGCGTGATCGCGCCGGATTGGCTTGGGTTTGGCCAGTCCGACAAGCCGGTGGATGATGCGGTCTACACCTATGGGTTTCATCGCCAGATGATGGTCGAACTGATCGAGCGACTTGATCTGACCAATATCACCTTGGTGTGCCAGGACTGGGGCGGGCTGTTGGGGCTGACGATACCGCAGGACATGCCCGAGCGGTTCGCGCGCCTAATCGTTATGAATACAGCGATTGCGGTGGGAGAATCCCCGGGACCTGGGTTCGAAGCGTGGAAGGCCTTCAATCGGAGCCAGCCTGACATGGACGTTGCAGCGCTGATGAAACGGGGGACGCCGATCCTCACCGATGCGGAAGCGGCGGCCTATGGCGCACCGTTTCCGGATATTCGGCACAAAGCCGGCGTGCGCCGGTTCCCCGAATTGGTGATGGTGTCGCCGGACATGGACGGCGTGGAGGTGTCAAAACGAGCGCGGGTATGGTGGTCGACCGAATGGTCCGGACCGAGCTTCATGGCTGTCGGCATGCAGGACCCGGTCTTGGGGCCGAAGGGCATGGAGGGCCTGCGGTCGCTCATTCGCGGATGCCCGCCGGCCATGGAAATCGCCGATGGCGGCCATTTCGTACAGGAATGGGGCGGCCCGATTGCGGAGGCCGCGCTGGCGGCTTTTGCCAAGGGTTAGCGCGGGAACGTTTGTTTGCGCTCACGGCAGTTTGGCGGTCGCCAAACGCCCGCCCGGGCGCCGGCGACAAGGGCCGAGCGCCTTGCCTGCACCGCGTTTCCGCCAAAGTCGGAACCTCACTAGTCGAACAGCACCACGTCGCCGACCGATGCCGCTGCCGATTTGAAGGCCGCGGTGAGGCTGGCAAGGTCGGTCACGGCAGAATAGTGCGTGAAAGTGGTGGCGCATGATTGCAGCATGGTGATTGTGTCGGCGTCGGAGACGTTGAACGCAATCACGAAGATATCGATGCCGGAAGTCTTGATTTCGGTACAGGCTGCCAGGGTTTCAGTATTGGCGTCGGCGACGTTTGACAACGTGTGCTTGCCATCGGTGTTGAGCGAGCGTGTGTTCGCGCCGTCCGACATCAGCACCAGCAGTTTCTTGCCATTGTTGGACGCAAAGGTCGCGGCATCCATTGCGCCGATGAAGGGGGCGTCCGGGCTGAGCACGCGCTGGCCCCAGGCAAGGCCGGCGGGAATGTAGGTCGATCCGTTCGCCGTCAGTCCGTCGATGGCGGTGTCGAGCGTGTTCTCGACATTGGTGAGGGGAACGATTGCGTCTGAGGGGCAGTCGCCTGGGTTCTGCTCAAGGAAGCCATCCGCATCGATGTCCCAACGGGTGTCCTGAACGTTGTAGGGCTTGGCGCGCGATTTCACGCAGCCATACCATTCGAACGTATCGGTATCGTCTTCACAGACCTCGGTTGAGGACGAGCAATCCCAATTCGTGCAGGACGTGCCTGTCATCGGCGCGCCCGTCTCGTGATGGGTCCAGCTTGTCGTCGTTTCGCTGGTGCAAACGCATCCGGTGTCGGTGCAAACATTCTCGGTGGTGCTGTAATCGGCAGGGACGTCGATCCAGTCCGCATTGCGGTTCCCGATGCCGACATTCACATGCTCAGCGAACGGCACGAGTCCGATCTTGATATCGGGCCGGCTTGTATCGAGCAGGTCTCCGACAAAGGCCTTCGCAGCGGTTGTCAGGTCGGCAATGGGACCGCCATCCATCGATCCCGTCACATCGAGCACGAGGGCCGCCTCGATGACCGAAGGCGACGTGAACCGGGCGCCGGCGGAGGCGGCGATGTCGAGCGTGCTGACACCGATCACGCTGGTTGCGGTCGACGGCATCGTCCCCGCCACCGAAATCCGGATGGCATTGGGTTCGGGGAAGGTGACGACGGGCGCCTCAAGCGTGACATCGTCCTTGTCGGCGAAGTTTGCGAGCACCAGCGTTGTTGCGAGGGCTTCCCGCTCGGTCTGGGTGAGCGTGGTGTCGATCATCATTCGGGCCGAGGAAAGGACGGCCCCATCGACGGCCTGCTGCAATTGCTGTGCGGCTGAGTGTTGGCGGCTGGTGTCGATGCCGAAACCGATGATCGCGACGACCGGCACCAGGACGAGGGCAAAGATCATTGCCACATTGCCGTTCTTTTTGCCCCAGAAGCTCATGTGCGTGCCCATCCCAGCAGATCAGAAGTGATTTGAAGCGGTATCCTCGCACACTGGGGTCAATATCGGGTTTGAAGCTGCGCTGGAATTTGCGCGGCATCGGTTATCGGTCGCTAAGGATTGGCGAGTGGCTTGCAAGAGACGGTGTTGTGAGCGCGGCTTTGGGGTCAAGTTTTGCTCTTGACAACTATTCTCATTTTCAGTCCTATCTTCCCATGATCGTTTGCATCTGCCGCCGATTGAATGAAGACGCCGTCCGCGAGGCGGTGCAATCGGGCGCGCGGTGCCCCGATACGATCCAGGCATTCCATGGTCAGAGCTTCAATTGCGGCAAGTGCCGGTGCGCCATGGCCGACATTCTCGATGAGGAATTGGACAGGGCGGTTTCGAAAAACCGTTTAGTCCCAGCCGAGTAAGTCTGCGACTGCGTTGCAGGCGCGTTGTCCCTTGAAATTTTTGGTATTTTTATTGAACGGCCCGGCCAATCAGCCTATCTGCCGCGATGTGGAAGATTTTGGAGACGGGCCATGAAAGGCGACGTGAAAGTCCTCGAATTCCTGAACGAGGCGCTGAAGAACGAACTGACGGCGATCAACCAGTATTTTCTCCATTCTCGCATGCTGCATGACTGGGGCGTGTCGATCCTGGGCGACTATGAGTACAAGGAATCGATCGAGGAGATGGAGCATGCCGACTGGCTGATCCAGCGCATCCTGTTTCTTGGCGGCCTCCCGAATTTGCAGGATCTCGGCAAGCTGCGCATCGGCGAGAGCGTGAAGGAAATCCTTGAATGCGATCTGGCGCTGGAACATGACGCCATTCCGCTGCTGCGCGACGCCATGAAGCAAAGCGAGAAGGTGAATGACTATGTCAGCCGGGACCTGTTCGGGAAGATTCTCGCCAATGAGGAAGAGCATCTCGACTATCTGGAAACCCAATTCGAGCTGATCGACCGGATCGGGATCGAGAATTACACCCAGCTCCAGTCAGCGCCGAATGCGGGTCCGCCTGCCGGGAGCTGACGCAGGTTGGTGTGCGATTTGCCGCGGCGTGTGTGCGCCCGGCGTCGCCGCCCTTTGCCTGACAAGCGGTCGGTCACCCGGTCCTGGCGGTCGGGGCATGCCCGGATCCGATCATCTGGGTTTTCTTCCCCGGTGATGTGTTGTTTCCCATGGCCGCTGACCGGAACTTCCTCTAGAGGCGCTGGATCGCCGAGCCCTGCCCGGCGCATTCTTTCCCAGATTCCTGCCCGAGGGCCCCGCCATGGCGAAATCCATTCTCGGCGCGTTGGTTGAACGCGTCTCCATTCAAGACATGACCGGCGCCGAGGCCCTGACCGACTTCACGCCCGGTCGGGTAAAGACCGAAGTGCTGGCGGGCCTGACCGTGGCGCTGGCCTTGGTGCCAGAGGCGGTGGCGTTCGCGTTTGTGGCGGGCGTCCATCCGCTGGTGGGGCTCTATGCAGCGTTCATTGTCGGATTGATTACGGCCGTGTTCGGGGGACGTCCGGGCATGATCTCAGGCGCCACCGGAGCGCTGGCGGTGGTGATGGTGGCGCTGGTGGCAGACCATGGCGTTGAGTATCTGTTCGCGACCGTCGTACTGATGGGTGTGCTGCAGCTATTGGCGGGCGCGTTTCGGATGGGCAAGTTCATCCGGCTGGTGCCCCATCCGGTCATGCTGGGCTTTGTGAACGGGCTGGCCATCGTGATCTTCCTGGCGCAGCTCTCGCAGTTCCAGGTGCCCGGAACCGCTGAAGCAGCGGGGCACGGCATGGCAGGCGGGGAGTGGATGACGGGCTGGCCACTGGCGCTGATGCTAGCCCTGACGGCGCTGACCATGTTGGTGATCTGGGCCGTTCCGAAAGTCACGAAAGCGGTGCCAGCGCCGCTGGCCGGGATTGCCGTCGTCGCCGCCATTGTCATCGGGTTCGGGCTGGATGTGCCACGGGTGGGGGATCTGGCGTCGATCGAGGGCGGGCTGCCGGCATTCCACGTGCCGGTCGTGCCGCTGAACCTGGAGACGCTGCAGATTATCCTGCCCTATGCGCTGATCCTGGCGGCCATCGGCCTGATCGAAAGCCTGCTGACCCTCAACCTGGTGGGTGAGATGACCGGGCAGCGAGGCGGCGCATCCCAGGAGTGCCTCGCCCAGGGTGCGGCCAATGTCGTGACCGGGTTTTTCGGCGGCATGGGCGGGTGCGCCATGATCGGGCAGTCGATGATCAATGTGAAATCCGGCGGCGTGACACGGCTGTCGGGGGTGGCAGCAGCGATATTTCTGCTCGCGTTTATCCTGTTCGCCTCCGGTCTGATCGAGCAGATCCCGCTGGCAGCACTTGTCGGGGTGATGTTCATGGTGGTGATCGGTACGTTTGCGTGGCGCAGCCTTGTCATCCTGCGGAAGATCCCGCGGACGGATGCGTTCGTGATGCTGCTGGTGACGGCGGTGACCGTGCAATACGATCTGGCGACGGCTGTGGTGGTGGGGGTGATTGTCTCCGCACTGGCGTATGCCTGGAACAATGCCAAGACGCTGCGCATCATCGAGCGGGACAGTATCCGGGAGCCGGGTGCGAAAGTGTACGAGATCGAAGGACCACTGTTCTTCGGATCGACCGATGGGTTCGCCGAACTCTTTGACCCGGCCAACGATCCCGACATCGTGATCATCGACTTCATGCGCTCCCGGGTGATCGACCAATCTGCGTTACAGGCGATCGAGGACCTGGCGGGGAAGTATGCCGCCCAGGGCAAGACACTGCGCTTGCGCCACCTGACCCGGGACTGCCACATGTTGCTGACGCGGGCGGGCCAGTTGATGGTCGATTCCGATGATGATCCGGATTATCAGGTCGCCGCCGATTATGGTGTCCGCACGGGGATCCTGGGCACCGGCCATTGAGCTCGGTCCCGAACGTTGCGATTTTCCCTGCCCTTTACGTTAGCGTCACCCTAGCGCGTGTGGCTCGCGGCCTGTAGGGTTCAGCCAAGCGTGAAACATTCCTGGGAGGACTCCACAAATGCGCGAAGCTGTCATCGTTTCCTACGCCCGTACGGGCATGGCGAAAACCGGTCGGGGGTCGCTGAACGATACCCATGGCATCACCATGGCGGGCCACGCCATCAAGGGCGCCATTGAGCGGGCCGGCATTGAGGCTGGTGATGTGGAAGACGTCTTCCTGGGCTCGGCTCAACCCGAAGGTGCGACCGGACACAATGTGGCGCGCAACGCGGCCCTGTGGGCTGGATGTCCCTCCACCACGTCTGGCGCGACGATCAACCGGTTTTGCTCGTCTGGCCTTCAGGCTATCGCCAATGCATCGCAGACCGTGATCAATGAGGGCGCGCCGGTTGCCGTGGGCGGCGGCGTGGAAAGCCTGTCGTTGGTCTCCCATTCGGGCCACGCAAACACGCACCGCTACTTCGAGCCGGTGCTCGGCGAGAAGTGGCCGGCGATCTGGATGACGATGATCGAGACCGCTGAGATCGTGGCCGACCGGTACAACCTATCCCGCGAGTACCAGGACGAATATTCTGCAGAGAGCCAGCGCCGCACCGCAGCGTTCCAGGAAAAAGGCCACATGGCGGAAGAGATTGTTCCGCTGGCGACCCGCATGAAGCTGGTGAACAAGGAAACGGGAGAGGAGACGTTCCAGGACGTTGTCGTCGATCGGGACGAATGCAACCGCCCCGGCACAACTGCCGAGACGCTGGCGGGCCTGAAGCCGGTTTTCAAGGGCGGACAGGTTGTGAAGGAAGGCAAATACATCACCGCCGGGAACGCGTCGCAGCTTTCCGATGGTGCCGCTGCCGTGGTGGTGATGGAGGCCGACGAGGCCAAGCGCCGGAATATCGAGCCGCTGGGCCGGTTTGCCGGCTTCAACGTGGCCGGCTGCGATCCGGATGAGATGGGGATCGGCCCAGTGTTCGCGGTGCCGCGCCTGCTCGAGCGGCACGGTCTTTCGGTGGACGATATCGACTTATGGGAGTTGAACGAGGCCTTTGCCAGCCAGTGTCTTTACTCCCGCGACCGGCTCGGCATTGACCCGGAAAAGTACAACGTGAATGGCGGCTCAATTTCCATCGGCCACCCGTTCGGCATGACCGGCGCGCGTTGCACCGGTTCGCTGTTGATGGAGGGCAAACGCCGGGGTGCGAAGTGGGGCGTCGTCACGATGTGCATTGGTGGCGGCATGGGCGCAGCCGGTCTCTTCGAGATTTACAGCTAACACCCGATACCCAGAACGGCATCACCTGATCGTTCCCCGGCCCACTGGTCGGGGAGCGGTACGAACAAGACTATCGGCTTTCGGACCAGTGGTAGGCACGCCTCATCACCTGGTCGATAAAATCGTCCTTCGCGCGGGTGTACCCCTCCCTGTCATCGGCATGGCCGCTGGCGAGCTCCCGTTTCAGGACGGCGTAGCTGGCCGCCTCGGTCGGGTGCGCGCGCAGATAGTCGCGAAACACGAGACGGCGCCACATCTCACCAATCCGCTCGGTGACATGGACATGATGGGTGCGGCCCGTGCCCTGGGGCGGCATGCCTTTCACGAAGAACAGGCGATCTTGCTGGGGATTGTTCGCCCAGAACACATACTCAAGCGCTGCCAGGCGTTCCGGGAAGCTTGCCTTCGCCTGGCTCAGATCTGGAACAGCAATCAGTATATCAATGACGGGTTTGGCCGAAAGGCCAGGTACTGCGGTGCTGCCGAAATGCTCGATGGCTTCGACAGGGCAGCCCGCCAGTGCATTCAACAGGGCGGCCTGTTCAGTGTCGAACATGTGTGGCCAAGCGGGGTCATACTCGACAATTTCAATCCGATCAGACGCCACGCAACACCCCTCCAACACCATTCGGCCATAGCAAGGACGGCAGAGGCGTGCACGTTAAGCCATGGACAGGCTTTAGCGCGCATGGTCTGGCGGTTTTGAGAAGGGCGTTGGTAAGCCGACGCAAGACACCTAGGTTAGGAAGACAAGGGTAGCGGAGCGATCTCCGCCCTTCCCCACAAGGATAAGACCGGCTTGGCGCAGGCGACCGCGAAATTCCTCGAAGGCGACCTGATGCGCCATATTGCGGTGATGGCCCTGTCTGCCAGCGTTGGGCTGGTGTCGATCTTCCTGGTCGACTTTGTGGACCTGGTCTTCATCGCCATGCTGGACGACCCGTCCCTGACCGCTGCGGTTGGGTTTGCGTCGACGCTGTTATTCATCACATTTTCGGTGACCTTGGGGCTGACCATTGCTGTCAGTGCACTGGCGGCCCGGATGATTGGCGCGGGCAACGCCGATGAAGCGCGGGCCCTCGCGACCAGCGCTATGGTGTTCGGCGTAGGGCTGAGCGTTGTGGTGTCGCTGGTCTTCTGGGCCGCAGCACCGTCCCTGCTGGGATTGATCGGCGCGACCGGTGACACGCTTGAGCATGCCACCCGCTATTTACGTATCGTCGTGCTGGCGATGCCAATATCGACCTTTGGGCTGATGGCGTCGGGCCTGTTGCGCGCCCATGGCGATGCCCGCCGGGCAATGATGGTGACCCTGTCGGCGGGCGCGGTGAATGCTGTCCTGGATCCGATTTTCATTTTTGCCCTCGGTTTGGGCCTGGAGGGCGCGGCCTATGCCTCGGTGTGTGCGCGGTTTGCGACGGCGATCACGGCCGGTCTGCCCATCCTTCGCCACTATGGAGGATTTGCCCCGTTCAACGCTGCCCGGTTCCGGCTCGACATCAAGCCGATCCTCGGTCTCGCTGTGCCCGCGATCCTGACCAATATTGCCACGCCGATCGGTAATTCGGTTGTCACCCGCGTGATCGCGCCGTTTGGCGACGAGGCGGTCGCCGGATTTGCTGTGATTGGCCGGCTGATGCCGTTGACCTTCTGCGTGATTTTCGCCCTGTCAGGCGCGGTGGGGCCGATCATCGGGCAGAATTTTGGGGCCGGGAATTTCGACCGGGTGCGGGGCACGCTGATGCGGGCGGCCCTTTTCGCCATGGGGTATGTGGCGGCAGCCTGGGCGGTGTTGATCGTTCTGCAAGGACCGATTGCGACCCTGTTCCAGCTCGACGCCGATGGCCGGGCGATCGTGTTCTGGTTCGCGCTGTTGGGCGCTCCGCTGTTTGTGTTCAACGGCTTGTTGTTCATATCCAACGCGGCGTTCAACAATCTCAAGCGGCCGCTCTGGTCTTCGCTGCTGAACTGGGGCCGTAACACGTTGGGCATCGCGCCATTCGTGATTGCCGGTGCGGCGATTGGCGGTGCGCCGGGTGTAATTGTGGGCCAGGGCGTGGGCGGCATCGCTTTCGGTGTGCTGGGTCTGTGGCTCGCGCTTCGTCTGGTGGACCATTATGGGTCTGGTCGCGCCGATCCGGACCGGGCCTGGCGGCCGGGCGCTCGCCGGACCGACAAACCTGTTCCGACCCCCGCTCCGCCCGGGGAGTAGATATTCCTGATGAAAGGATCTTCGATGTTCAAGAGCCTCGCCCCGATACTGGTTGGTGCCGTCCTCGTCGCCGGATGCGGTGCGCCGGATGCAGGATCGCAAGCCGAGACAGACATCGCCGCGGATACCACCCACGGCGTGTCTACAGATCCGCTCGCAGCCACCGGTTTCATCACGACCAATTCGCCGCCGCCTGCCACCGCCACCGAGAAGAACGGGGTGATGCGGGATGGAGATGGCCGTCCTTACACTTATGACCTGTTTGGCGAGACATTGCCGGACGTGGAGGGCACCATGGTAACGGGCGAGGTGCGGAGCACCGGCGCCCTCGACCAATGGACCGTGATTGATGTGTGGGGTGTGTGGTGTGGCGATTGCCGAAAGGATGGCCCTTACATGGCTGAATTGGCCGATGAACTGGCCGGTCGCCCGGATATCGATTTCCTGTCGATCCACACTCCAGCCAGCGCGGCCCGCACCGACGAGGCTTACGGGACTTACGGGTCTATCGGCGCCTATTTCGACGCGGTCGGGTTTTCCTACCCCACGCTGGTTGACCCCGACGCTGCGTTACGGGACGCGCTGCAGATCGCATGGACGCCGAGCTATCTTCTGGTCTCACCCGAGGGCGTGGTGAAGGGCTTTCGAACGGACCTTTCGGTTGCAGAAGGCGCCGATCCAGTGGCTGACTTTCTGGATGACATTGAGAGGGTCCGGGCCGAAACGGGCTGAGAATTGGAGCCCCCTCGCGGTGAAGCGGGCGGTACGCTGAACATCTGCCCGAATAGCTCCGGACGTTCGCCCGAAAAAATGCAGCGATCACAAGGACATTTTGCGCCCTGGTGCCGAACAAGCGTTGGATTCCTCGTCTCGGCGTCCTATCAAGTGGGCGTAGGTATTTTCAGGCGGACGCCCCCTCATGCTGCACCCTTCGACGTGTAAACTGATCGACAAACTGAAAGAGATGACCGCCGCGCGCAAGGTCGTCTGGGAAGAGGATGCCACCGGCGCGGTGCGTTACGATACCGAAGGGTATCGTGTGGTGCTGTCGCGCGACCCGCACAGCGTGGTGTTGACGACGACGGACGGCAAGGTGCTGGAAGAGGCGAGCCCGGAAGACCTGGCTGACACCAAGCTCGACGGCGAAAGCGGAACCTATCGGACCCTTGTCGCGGAGCTGTTTCAGGAAGCGAGCCGGCAAGCCAAGGGCACAGAAGATGCGATCGACAGCGTGCTGAAGGGGCTCGGCGTTGCTGCGCCGGCGCCGCTGAAAGTGGATGCCGTGGTGAAGGAAGACGGCGATAAGGATCCCGTTGCAAAGGTGGAAGACCCCGCGGACGAGACCGCGGCTGCTGCCGAGCGCGTTGGGGGTGCCGTGCTGGGGACGCCGTCGTCGGCTGAGCCGGCTGCCGCGTCTGGCGCAGCAGGCGCAGTGGGCCCGTCAGGTGCGGGTTCAGCGGCGCCGCAAGTACGATCGACCGCACCGGTGTCGCAACCGGCAGCTCAGCCGTCTGCAGCCAAACCGGTTGAGACACCGCCCGCTTCGGCCGAGGCGCCCGCAAAGACAGCGCAACCTGCCGCCGCGCCAACGAGTAGTGCATCGCCGACATCGGCAACGCCGGCGCCAGCAACACCGCCATCACAACCCGCCGCGCCTCGGACCGGGCCCATGACGGGCATTGGATTGGGCGCACTGAGCGGGACCGGCGCCAACCGGCAGGCTGCAACGTCGCCGGCCCCCTCGGCGTCGTCACTCGCGCAGGCGACCCGTACGCCGCCGGCGCAACCTTCGCCAGAGCCAGCGCCTCGGGCGATGACCGGATCAGCGTCGCAATCGACGCCGGCGTCCCCATCGCCCTCCGCGCAAACGCCGACGCCGCCCCAATCGCCGCCCGCGACGCTGACGTCAGCACCCGCAACGCCGACCCCTGCGCCGCCATCGCGACCGGCAACGGGCGCGAGCTTTTCAGGGTCGATCAACGCTGGCGGTTCGGCCCCAACAGCGTCAACACCGGCGACGACTCCGGCCCCGGCACCAGCGCCGACACCCACACCCGCCAAGCCCGCACCCACACCATCCACGGCCCCTACACCAAGCCAGGCATCGGCGCCCTCCGCGCCTCCAGCGGCGCCGAGTGCGTCTCCCGCACGGCCTGCCGTGGCCGGTGCAGCGACCGGGCTGGGGCTTGGGTCCTTGCGGGGGGGAATGGCAAACCCATCGGCCGGAAAGCCGAGTGAGCCGCCGCCGCAAACTTCGGTTCCGCCCTCGCCCCGTCCTGCTCCCGCGCCGGCCCCGCAATCGCCACCCGCTGCGACACGACCGGCGCCCCAGCCCACAACGGTGGTTCAGTCCGCACCCACGCCAGCGCAAAGCCGACCGCCGGTATCGACGCCTGCGCTCGCTCCGAAGCCGACCCCGGCGCCGTCGCCCTCGCCTTCGCCGGTGGCGGCAACGGCTACGCCAGATCCGTCGCCGGCACCGAAGCCAGCCGAACCAACAATGCGCGCTGCACCGGCCCCTTCAACACCCCACCAGCCTGCACCTGCGCCTGCAACGGCACCGGCTCCCGCGCCGGCACCGAAATCAGAAGCGTCTCAACCGCCAGTCCAGGCAGCGTCTCCGCAGAGCCCCGATGCGAACGAGTCCGATACGGACGAGGAAGACGATGTGATTGCGCCGAAGCCGAAGCCCATCACGCGCTTTAATCCCTGGAACTAGAGCCGCTTCATCTGCATTTGAGCCACCTGACCACCGGCCTTTCGCGCCAGGGCTGCGTGGCAATCCGCCCAGCATGCTCACATGCTGGTGCGATCTGCTCCTGTCCCTGGCCCAGAACTCTAGCGGTCAGGGGGCTCAAATTCAGATGAAAGGGTTCTGGGCTCGGTATTCACGCACGCCTCGCGGCCTTCCGCCTGTTTGAGCGGAACCTGCCGGGCCAGGTAATCAACGAGCTTGCGTGTGCGTAGCGCCAGGTGGCGCGCCGATGGCCAGAGCAGCCAGACATCGCGGGTCGGTGCCTGCCAGCCGGGCAGCACCGGCTCTAGCCCGTCTGTGGCGCCTTCGCACAGGCAGAAATCGGGGATCAGGCCAATCCCGAGCCCGGCCTGGGTCGCCTGGAGGGCGACATCGGCGGAGTCTGTTTCCAGCCGCCCATCGACCCGCACGGTTTCGCTGTTTGAACCGGCCAGGAAAGTCCAGCGTCTGGGTTCGGACATGTTGAGGTCGATCACACAGGGCTGGTTCGCCAGATCCGAGGGCCGCGCGGGCGGTACTCTGCCCGCCCAGAGCGCGGGCGCGGCAAGCAGTTGCATGTTGATAGATGATAGCCGCCGGCCCTTGAGGCTGGTGTCGGCCAACGTCCCGATGCGGAGTGCGATGTCGACCCCGTCATTGACGAGGTCCACTGGGCGATCGGTCAGGCTGAGCCGGATGTTCAGGTCAGGATGGTCGTCGAGGAAACCCGCAATCAGTGGCGCCACGATACGGGTGCCATAGATGATGGGCGCGCTCACGCGGATGGTTCCGACCAGCGTCGGGTCTTCAGCCGCACTGGCGCGCAAACGGTCGGCGGCCTGGATCAGCAATTCGGCGGGCTCAATATGGGCCTGCCCCTCGGCCGTGAGACGCACAGCGCGGGTGGTCCGTTCAAACAGCCGTGAACCGATCTGGCCTTCCAGGCTTGAAATTGTCTTGGAGACCTGGCCGGGGCTTACGCCAGCGCGGCGGGCGGCTTCGGAAAAGCTGCCGAATTCAGCCACTTTCAAGAACAGGTCCCACGACTCGATGCGGTCAGCCATGCCGGGTTTGCTCCTGCTTTCGGGGTCGGTTTACTGGAGCAGATAGGGACCCGGCGGTAGGGATACGACCGTTTTCAAGGCGGATCGTTGCCAATGTGTCACGATCTTCGGTCAATTGCGGTTCCCGCACCAGCGCAAGCCGCGCTTCTGCTTGACCCGGCGCCGGGCTGTAATGAAAGCGTCACGCTAGAAACGGCGCTCTTATCGTCCCGCGAGCGCCGTATGGACACCAGAACAGGTGATACCCCCATGACCGATTCCACGCTTCTCCGCTTCCTGTCCGGCGTCGGCGCCGCAGCCCTGGCCGTCACCGGCGGCACCGCCATTGCCCAGGAGGCCGACGATGAAGCCCGGCTCGGCACGATCACCGTGACCGCCCAGCGGGTGGAAGAGAACCTGCAGGACGTTCCGATCTCGGTGTCGACACTTGCCGGAGAGAAGCTGGACAATCTGAAAGCCGGGGGGGCCGACATCCGGTTCCTGTCGGCACGGGTGCCCAGCGTGATTGCGGAAAGCTCGTTCGGGCGTGCCTTCCCCCGCTTTTATATTCGCGGCATTGGCAATACCGATTTTGACCTGAACGCGACCCAGCCGGTTTCGCTGGTGTACGATCAGGTGCCCTATGAGAACCCGATCCTGAAGGGATTCCCGGTGTTCGACGTGGCCGGGATCGAGGTGCTGCGCGGGCCTCAGGGCACGCTGTTCGGCCGGAATACGCCGGGGGGCATCATCAAGTTCGATAGCGTGCGGCCCGGCGACGGGACCCCCAGTTACGGGCGCTTCGCGGTTGGCGAACGGGGGCTGACGGAAATCGAAGGCGCCGTGGGTGGGCGCTGGAGCGATGCCCTGGCCGTACGGGTGTCGGGGCTCTACCAGAGCCGGGACGATTTCGTGGACAATGCCTTTACCGGCGAGGACGATGTCTATGAAGGCTTCGAGGAAAGCGCAGGTCGCCTGCAATTGCTGCTGTCGCCGTTCGACAATGATTTCACGGCCCTGATCAACGTCCATGGCCGCTCCAATGATTCCAGCGCGCGTCTGTTCCGGGCCAATATCATCGAGCCGGGCCAGCGGGGCCTCGCCCCCGGATTCGACTTCGAAACCGTCGCGTTTGATGGCGCGCTGGAGGGCAATGGTCCGCTGCGCCAGGATTCCTTCGGGTTGACCTTGACGCTCGAAAAGTCGCTCTCGGACGCCCTCGACGTGACCTATATTCTGGGCCGGGAAGAGGCCGAAGTGTTCTCGCGCGGCGATATTGATGGCGGGTTCGGTGCCGCGTTCCTGGGCGAGGGTAATTTCGGGCCAGGCTTCATTCCCTTCCCGTCCGAAAGCTCCGGCGAAGTGGATGAGTTGGTGCAGCTGACCAATGAGCTGCGCTTTGCCTATGATGGCGGTGGCGCGTTGCGTGGCCAGGGCGGCATGTTCTTCTTCAATGAAGACATCACGATCACGTCCCGTAGCTATGATTCCTTGGCGCCAGGCCAGCCGATCAACGGGATTGCGATCCGTGAGAATGACACCGAAAGTTTTGGCCTGTTTGCGTCGCTGTCCTATGACCTCTCGGACCGGCTAACGGTTAGCGGTGGTGCGCGCTGGACCGATGACAGCAAGGATTTCGTCGTCGAACGGACCCTTGGACCGTTCGGCGCGCCACCGCTGGGGCCGATTACGGGCTCGGCCGGCGATGACCAGGTGAGCTGGGATGTGTCGGCGACCTATGCTGCGACCGACGCCATCAATGTGTATGGGCGTGTCGCCAAGGGTTTCCGCGGACCCTCGATCCAGGGCCGTCTGGTGTTTGGCGACACCGTGTCGATCGCCGACAGCGAAACCGTGCTGTCGTATGAGGCCGGGGTGAAATCGGAATTGTTCGACAACCGGGTCCGGGCGAACGCCAACGTCTTCTTCTACGAACTGCAGGACCAGCAGCTGACGATTGTCGGCGGCTCAAACAATACCGTGCAGCTGTTCAATGCCGATGAGGGCCAGGGACAAGGATTTGAGGCGGATATCGAAGCCTTGCCGGTTCCGAACTTTCTCGTAACGGCGGGGCTCTCCTACAAT
>JBCCBN010000046.1:0-18626 GCA_039034035.1 Pseudomonadota bacterium | reverse complement strand
GGTCGGCGCGCTGGCCAGCGCATTGGCCCGATACCCCCGACCAGCGCCAAGGCCGGCCGCCGCCCGGCGCAACGGCGCCGCCCTCCGGCATTCCGTGAACCCGGTCCACCCCCATCCAAAGCGCACCCTGATCTCCCCCGGTTTCCGCCTACCGCGAAACCGGGACGCTCCTGCTGGGCGCCGCGTTACGCCCCTTGCGGGATCCAAAGCCGATCAGGTCTTCCGCGTCGGGTCGGCGGGGCTGCCTTTCAGCACGAAGCGGCGGTCGCAATACAGGCAATCGACATAGTTCTCATCGCCCATCTCGTAGAAGACGAGCGGATGGCCGAGCGCCCCACCGCCGCCATTGCAGGACACGCGCCGGCTCTCGGCAATCACGATCTCCGGTGGCGGCGTTGAAGAAGAAGCGGGGTCCATAGCGGCAAATCCTGCACGGGTCATTTGGGATGAGCGAGCCAATTAGACTGATCCGGGGCGCGAATCCATAGCGCGCATTGACGCCTGCACATCCGGCCCCAGGCGCGGGCTTGCCACCCGCCAGCTTCTATGCGCCAGTCCCACCGCCGCAACCGGACACACCGTCATGACCCAATCCCTGCCAGACATGGCCATCCACGTGAAAGGCCTGGAGAAAGTCTACGCGGCATCGGGCAAGATGGAAGAAAAGCGGGCCCTGAAAGGCATCGATCTTGATATTCCGCGCGGATCGATCTTCGGCCTGCTCGGGCCCAATGGCGCGGGCAAGTCGACCTTCATCAACATTCTTGCGGGCCTGGTGGTGAAGACTGCGGGCGAGGTTACGATCTGGGGCATGGATGCCGACCAACACCCCCGGGCCTCCCGGGCTGCCATCGGTGTGGTCAACCAGGAGATCGTGGCCGACCCGTTCTTCACCCCGCTCGAAATGCTTGAACTCATGGCGGGGTTCTACGGCGTGCCGAAAGCGGAGCGGCGCAGCCTCGAAATCCTCACCGCCGTGGGCCTGGACGACAAGAAGGACGCCTATGTCCGACAGCTGTCAGGCGGTATGAAGCGGCGCTTGATGGTGGCCAAGGCGCTGGTCCACAATCCGCCGGTACTGATCCTCGACGAACCCACCGCAGGGGTCGATGTGGAGCTCCGCCGCTCGCTCTGGGCCTCTGTCCGCGACCTCCACGCCGCCGGAACGACGATCATTCTGACGACCCACTATCTCGAAGAAGCCGAGGAGCTTTGTGACCAGATCGCCATCGTCAATCATGGTGAGATCATTGCCTGCGAACCGACCAGCCAGCTCCTCACCCGGCTCGACCAGAAGACCCTCACGGTCCGCCCCCGCGAACCGCTCGACACACTGCCCCCGGCACTCGCGGGCCTGAACGCAGTCCTCCGACCGGATGGCGCCATCGCGATCACCTACCGCCAGGCGGAAACCGGTATCGGGCGGTTGCTGGAAATGGTCCGCGAAGCCGGCATCGGCATAGACGATCTCGCGACCGAGGAACCCGACCTCGAAGACGTGTTCGTGGCCCTGACGAGCTAGAGCGCTTCCGACTTTGGCGGAAACGCTCTAGCGGGCAACGCCCGCCGGGCGGTCAACCCGCCCCCGCCCCCGCGGAGGCGGAGGCGAAGCCGGCAGCCGTGAGCGCAAAAACAACCGACAATCGATTCCGCCAAAGGCGGAATTGATCTAGGCTCTGGAGCGGGCATATTCGGGATTGAGCTGGACCATCTTCCAGTTCAGCCCGAACGCGATGGCCACCCATGCGAGGTAGGGGGTCAACAGGATCGCCGCCAGGCTCGAATGGGAGGCGAAGGCCATCATCACGGCCACCACGGACGCCAGCAGGATACCGGCATCGATCAATGCCCAATCCATGCGGCGGCGCCCGAAGAAGAGGAAAGACCAGACCGCGTTCACCACTAGGTTGAACCCATAGAATGCCATCGCCAGCCAGGCTGCGCTCCCCGAAGTCCGCCAAACCAGCCAGCCGGCGATGATGTTCAGGATGAAGATCGTGGACCAGACCACCGGAAACGCCCAGTTCGGCGGGGTCCAGTCCGGCTTCTCCAGCCGCTCATACCAGTCGCCGGGCTGGTTCACCGCTCCGCTCGACGCGGCAAGGCCGTTGATGAGTGTGAAGACCAGAAGGCTCAACATGAAAGCCCCTTTCCGGCGGTGTGCCAAACAGGCGGCCTATATGGCACCACCGGGCCACGACCGTAAGGGGCAATTCGGTGGCGAGGCAGGGGGAGCCCGGACACCGCGCACACGGTAAACGATTTATTGAAAGAGATTTGCGACACAACCCGCATGGCTGGATGGCGACTGCCCCCGATTCGATCGACGATCCCTCGGCGCCTGTGGACCAGCGCGGCAGCGGGTCTCTGCCTCCTGGCTGCCTGGCCGGCGCCGGCGGCCATGGCCCAGCAATACGACGCCTCCCCGACAGGTGGCGCGATCAACGCCAGCATCGAGTGCGGTGTCGCCACGCTCGATACAACGTTCACGGTCAATGATTCCGTGGTCATCGCCGACGTCAATCTCGGCTTCCAGGCGGTCCACACCTATAGAACCGATATCAATATTGCCCTCTTCTCACCGGCGGGCACACGGGTCGACCTGCTCACCGGAGGGTTCGGCGGCTCGCGGTTTACAAATTACGACGTCCTGTTCGACGATGAAGGTGGCGGACCAGTGGTCGACACAGGCAGTCATGCCAGTTCAGACAACATCGCCGCGCCCTTCTACGACAATGTGGTCCTCTCAGAGAGCGACCCCCTGTCCGACTTCCAGGGCGAAACATCTTTCGGCACCTGGACCCTCTCGATCTGCGACGTCGATCCGACCGTCGATGTGGGGACGTTTGAACGATCGACGCTCTACATTACGGGAGTCAATCCAAACGCGATCGACCTGTCGCTGACCCTGAATGCAGACACAACGACGCCCAATTATGGCGGCCAGGTCACCTACACCGTGGAGGTCGAGAATAACGGCCCCGCCGCCGCCAGCGGCGTGGTCGCGACCATCGACCTGCCGAGCGGGGTCATCTACGCTTCCGACACATCCGGCGGCGATTACAACTCCGGAACTGGCGACTGGACGATTGGCGCACTCGCTGCGGGCGCAACGACCAGTTTCGACCTGACCGCCGATGTGCTGGTCACCGGCGGCTACACCGCAGAGGCGGAAATCTCCGCTGCGGTGGAAACCGACGTGGATTCGACCCCGGGCAACGCCTCCACCAATCCGGGTGAAGATGACACCGATAGCGAGACCCTCAATCCGCAATCGCCACCGGGCGGCACCGCAGGAACCCCGCCGACGCTCAGTTGCCCGGTTCCGCTGCTGACGTTCAACTGGAGCGGTTTCAATTGGACCCCCGGCGCGCTGACCGACACCGATACCCAGAACGGTGACACGCTCGTGGTCACGATCACCGATCCTACCAATGATCTCTTCGCGTCCGGCGGAACAGATACGCCCTATGTCCGCAATTCCGCATCCTATGGCGAAAGCCCAAATCCGGACGCGCTCTATATGCTCGCTGATTTCGAAAACACGGCGGAGGAGATCACGACTGAGTTCGCATTTTCCACGGGCGGACTTGGTGTCGATGCGGTTCAATTCAAGGCTTTCGACGTCGATACGGGCAACAATCAGACAAGCTTCGTTGACCGCCTGACGGTCACCGCCAGCCTGGGTGGCCAGTCGGTGCCGGTAACGATCACCCAGGGCGAAGTGAACGTAACCGCGGCCAACAGCATCTACGGCACAAATTCCGCCGTGGACGGCGTTGATGATGCAACGCTTTACGTCTCGTCCGAGACACCGTTCGACACATTGACGGTTCGCTGGGGGAGCGGGCCGGGGGCGCAAAGCAATCCGAGCCAGCAGGGGATCGGGTTTGGCGATTTCACCTATTGCCCGCGCCAATTCGATTTTGGCGACGCTCCAGCCGGCTTTCCGTCGGTATCCCATGCCCGGATCCCTGGCCTCTATCTCGGCGCCGGCCTGCCCGACGCTGAAGGGGCTGACCAGACATCTGCCGCCGCTGATGGCGATGACACGGACGCGGCGGGCGACGATGAGGACGGGGTGACCTTCCCGACCCTTCGGCAGGGAGAAACGGCGTCCGTCTCGGTCGCGGCGACTGGCACCGGCGGTTATCTCCAGGCCTGGATCGATTTCGATGGCGATGGCAGCTTTGCTGCCGGGGAGCAGATCGCCACCGACCTGCAAGACAATGATGCCGATGGCACGATCCCGGTTTCCGTAACGGTGCCAGCCGGCGCCGTCACCACACCGACCATTGCGCGGTTCCGCTGGTCGACCACGTCCGGGCTGACCACGGGCGGCCAGGCGCTTTCGGGTGAAGTGGAAGACCATGGCCTGACCATCCTGCCACCCTCGACAATTACCGGGACCTGTCCCAGCGGGTTTCAGCCCGTCGCAGGCACGACAACAGCGGGATCGTTCGTCGCTGCCGACACGACCGCCCAGAACCCTGCCAACGCGGCCGGCGCGCCGGAAGCGGCCGGAACGACGGCCAATGCAACAAATTCCGCGCGGGTGCGGAACGGCAACACCGACCTTGTCCTGGAGCTGGATGAGATCATTCCGGGCGGAACGACGCTCGCCATTACCGGGGCGCGAGACACCGGCAGCGGCGCGATGACAGTGGGCATGTCCCTGAATGGCAGCTCCCCTTCGGCCATGGGCACTTTCAGCGGGGGAACGCTGGACGAGCACGGTATTCAGGGCTTCACGGTCCCGGCGGGCGGCGGGCGGTTCGTACATCTTGAGCGGACCGCGGGCCGGGTCTGGGTTGGCGGGGTCGAGTCCAGCGCGATTTGCCAGCAAAACGCCTTGATCACCGGCGACAAGTCGGTGGCGATGTACGTGCCAGGCGCCCACGCCATTCCCGGCAATGACGTGATCTACACCATATCGTTCACCAATACCGGCGGCGGTCCGGTCGATGCCGATGCGGTGGAAATCATCGATCCGCTGCCGTCCGACGTGGTCTTCTACAATGGCGACATGGATGATGGCGGGGGCCTGACGAATGACCCGGTGGCATGGGCTGACAATGGCTCCGGCCTCACCATCGACTATGGCACCGATGTGGCCTTTGCGAGCATCAACGATCCGGTGCCGACCGAATTCGGCGATTGCGGCTATGATCCCGATCCGGGTTACGACACGCTAGTGAGCCATATCTGCGTCAATCCCAGCGGGACGATGCTGGCTGGCGACCCCGATCCCAGCTTCGCGTTCAGCTTCAGGGCGCAGATCCGATAGGCCGGCGATGCGCCAGGCCCGAGGGGCTTTCACACGGGAATTGGCGACAGTTTGCCGAAAGCTGAAGGCGATCGACGCAATTCGCTGGCCATTCTTTGCGCAGACTTATGGCGGACGCGGTACGCCTTAGGGGTGTATTTTCCGAAGAAGTCGGGGCGCTCGAATGAAAATCGTACCACTCATCAGCTTTGGATTGTCGATTGTCCTGTGCGTGTGCGCGACTGCCATCGCGCTGTCTGGGAACGGCACGGCCGAAGCCCGGATCGAGCGCCCCATTGCCGAGCCGGTCATTATAGAACCCGACCTCGCGCAGATCGTGACTGCCGCGGTGGACATCGATGCCTCGACCCAACTGAGCCGGGACATGCTGACGCTGACCGACTGGCCAGCCGACCGCTTGCCATCCGGGGCGATCACCGACGTTGCTCAAATCGCCTTCGGCTCTGAGCTTACGCCGTACACAAATGGTGTGATCGTGCAGGGCGAGCCGTTGCTGCACTCCAAGCTGGTCGTTCATCCGCCCCGCCGGCTCCTTTCCCAGGTGGTTCCTGACGGCATGCGGGCCATCTCCATCCCGGTGAACGATGATACCGCTGTGTCCGGACTGGTTTTGCCCGGCGATCATGTGGACGTGAATGCCTTTGTCCGGACCCGGAATGAAAAGCGCGACGATACCTATTCCGGGCGGGTGATTGTTCGCGGTGCGCTTGTGCTGGCCGCTGACCAGACCTTCAGCCAGGTGGTCGAAGGCGCGTTGCCGGCCAATACGGTCACCCTGGCGCTGACGCCGGCCAATGCGACACGGGTGATGGCGGCGGCGCGCAGCCACGAGCTGGGCCTGGCACTGATCGGGCGGGAAGAGCTAGACCGGCGCGCAGCCGAACCGGCACGGGTGGTGCGCAAGCCTGCGGTTCGACGCGCGGCAGCCCCCGCGCGGCCCGCCGCACCAAAAACGCGGGAAATCACGGTGATCCTGGGAGACCGTGAAACTTCGACCACCGCGCCGGTTGAGCGCCGGGAGCCGGCCCGATGATCCGTTTACTGATTCTGGCGCTTTGCGCCTCGGCGATCGCCGCCTTTGGGGCGCCTAGCGCGGGCGCTTGGAAGGTGCTTGAGGCCGAGGACGACGCACCGGTCCTGACGCTGGAAAAGGGCCGCTCGACGGTCGTGCAGGCCGGCTCAGCCTTCAGCATGCTCGTGGTTGCCGATCCGTTGATTGCCGACACTAAAGTCACGACGGACCGATCATTCTTCATCCGTGGGCTTGAGCCGGGCGAGACAACGATCCTGCTCTATGGCGAAGCGGGACGGCTGGTCGAAATCATCGATATGCGCGTCGACATCGCGCTTGGCGGTCTGCGCCACGATCTCGACCGGTTACTGCCGGGCGAAGACATTGCCGTTTATCCGGTCCATGACGGGGTGTTTCTCGATGGCCGGGTGACCACAGCTGCGGCTGCGGACATGGCGCTGAAAGTGGCCGAGCGGCACGTGCCGAACGGGGTGGCAAACGGGCTGACCATCGAGGAGAGCCAGCAGGTTTTGCTCGAAGTGCGCTTCATCGAGGCGGGGCGCGACATGGTGCGCGAAATTGGCTTCGGCTTCGACTATGCCGGCAGCGATGGGACGTTTGCCGTTAGCCCGGGCCTGGTCTCCGGCCTTGCGGAAAAAGCGCTGGGCACACTCAGCGGGATCGGTGGAGATGGGCTGGATGTACGGCTCTCAGCGCTGGAGTCTCGCGGGGCGATCCGGACGCTGGCCAAGCCGAACCTCGTGGCGCTATCGGGGGACACGGCGAGCTTCCTGGCGGGTGGAGAAATCCCGGTGCCGCTTTCGGGCGCCGATGGGCAGGTTTCGATTTCGTACCGGCCGTTCGGGGTCAGCCTCGATTTCATCCCGACGGTGCTGGGCGAGGGGCTGATCAATCTCCGCGTCCGGCCTGAGGTGAGCAATCTCGATAGCCGGAATGGGGTGCGCAGCGCGGGCGTTTCGGTCCCGGCGCTATCGGTGCGGCGGGCCGAGACATCGGTGGAGCTGCGCGATGGCGAAGCGTTTGCCATTGCCGGCCTGCTGCAAACCGACATGGCGAACGACGCGGTGAACACGCCGTGGCTTTCGAAGGTGCCGGTCCTGGGCGCGTTGTTTTCTTCGAAGCGCTACCAGACCCGGGAGACTGAATTGGTGATCATCATTACGCCGCGCCTGGTGAAGCCAGCGGTCTCGCCGTCTGCCCTGCGGACGCCGGCCGACCAGGTGGCCGCCCCCAGCGAGCCGGCCTTTTTCCTCCTAGATGATTTCGAAGATGCGGGGAGCATCCGATGAGCCGTTTGAGACCCATGCCCCTGTGTATGTCCGCAGCCAGTTTGCTGGCTACAGCGGGCTGCACCTTGCCGCCCAAGCCCCTGGGGGCGGCCCACGCGGCCAATACCGAAATCCAGGCGGTGACACCTTCTGGTTCGATGGAAGACCGGGGTCCGCTCGCAGGCGGTACGGGCGGGCGCGCGGGACTGCCGGTCAAGGCGCTGCGGGATGGGGCGAAGAACAGCGGAGAGGGCGGGCGATGAGCGAGCGCAGGCGCCCCCTCACAGTCGCGGCCCATGCCAGCCCGGAACGGATGGCTGCGCTGGCCGATATCAGCGCGGGCGCCATCCGTCCCATCGATCCGAAAAGCGGTGGGGATAGCGCCGTCCTGGTCGGTGACATCATCATCCTGGAAAAGGGTGTGCCGGGTACAGACGATTTGCTGGAAGCCTATCTCCGGGAACGGCCCGAAGTCGGGATGTTGCTGGTTGGCGATGATCTGAACGCGGTGTCGATCCGCCGGCTGGCGCAATTCTGGGCGTTTGACGTGGCGCCGGCCGATGTGGCGATGGCGGAACTGCTGGAGGCAGCGGCGGGGCTTGCGCGGTTCGTGCTTGGCACGCGAGACGACCAGCGCGCAAGGGACCGCGAGGAAGGCGCGCAATTCTGGGGGTTCCTGGGCTGTGTAGGCGGAGCGGGGACGACCACCCTCGCAATCGAGACAGCCTGCGCTGTGGCCAGGGCAAACCAGACCGGACGGACGGCGATCATCGATCTCGGCCTGCAGGCAGGTATGGTGGCCCAGCGCCTGGATGGGGTGGCGAGCCTCGACATCGACGCCCTGATCGCTGACCCGCAGCGTCTGGATGAGGCGCTGCTGCGGACCTATAGCTGGAGCCACCCGGCCGGGATCGAGCTGATCGCCGCGCCGCGCAATCTCCGGCTGGATGAGGCGTCTACGGAGGACGCGGTGCTGGCGTTGCTGGATCTGGCGAGCAGCCAGTTCGACCATGTGATCCTTGACCTGCCGCGCCACCGTTTGCCCTGGTCTGATAGCGTGTTCGGCGCGCTGGACGAATTGATAGTCGTCAGTGAACTGACGGTCCCGAGTCTTCAGTTGGCGGCCGAGTACTGCCGCGACATTGACGGGCTGCGCGAAGGGCAGGCGCCTACCCGGCTGTTGCTGAACCGAATGTACCCCAAGCGGAGCAATCGGCACAATTTCTCGGTGCCCAAGGCCGAAGATGCGATTGGTCGGCGGATCGATTTCCTGGTCCGGTCCGATTGGGAAACTGCGCGGGTCGCGAGCGATCTGGGCGAGCCTGTTGTGTCGGTGCGTCAGCGGAGCCCGATTGTGCGCGACGTGGATGTGCTGGTTGAGCGCCTCGCCAAGACGGAGACGGTTGGCGCGGGGTATGAGGAGGCGGCTTGATGGGACGCTTCAGCGGTCAACGCAGCCCCCGGCGTGAAAGCTCCGGCGCGGCGGAACAGGTCGCGGCGCCGGTCCCGGCGACGACAAATGTGGCGCCCGTCAACGCGGTTGAGCATGCCAGGCGCGAAGTGCCCGTTCCCGCGTCCGCCAAGCCGGACCGGACCCTGCTGGATGCGAAGATTCGTATACATACGAGACTGGTTGACGAGCTTGACCTGGCGGTGACCGAGACGCTGGACGAGGACCAACTGCGCACCCAGGTCGGCGCGATTGTGATGGAGATTATCCGGGATGAGCAGATCCCGCTGACGGCCCGGGAAGCGGCGGCGTTTTCCGATGGGGTGTATGATGAGATGGTGGGGCTGGGCCCGATCGAGCCGCTGCTTAAGGATGATTCTATTGCGGATATTCTGATCAATGGAGCCGATCAGGTGTATGTGGAACGCAATGGCGAATTGACGCCAACCGATGTTCGGTTTGCGGACAATGACCATTTGCTGCGTATTGTGAACCGGATCGTTGCGGCGGTAGGCCGGCGGGTGGACGAAAGCTCGCCACTGGTGGATGCGCGGTTGGCGGATGGGTCCCGGGTGAATGCCGCGATTGCGCCTGTAGCCATTGACGGTCCGCTTGTTTCCATACGGAAGTTCAAGAAGAATCCGCTGACGCTGGAAAAACTGGTCGGGTTCGGTGCGATGCCCCATTGTGTGGCTGACTTTCTGGCCGGCGCCGTGAAATGCCGGGCCAGCACCATCATTTCGGGCGGGACGGGATCGGGCAAGACGACGCTGCTGAATGCCCTGTCGGCGGCGATCAGTGACAAGGAACGGCTGATCACGATTGAGGACGCCGCCGAGCTGCAACTGATGCAGCCGCATGTGGCGCGGATGGAAACCCGACCATCGAACATTGAGGGCAAGGGCGCGATAAACCAGCGCGAATTGGTGAAGAACGCCCTTCGGATGCGGCCGGACCGCGTGATCCTGGGTGAAGTCCGATCCGAAGAAGCGTTTGACATGCTTCAGGCGATGAACACGGGCCATGAAGGCTCGATGGCGACGATCCATGCAAACAATCCCCGCGACGCGATCACGCGGCTGGAGCAGATGGTGGCAATGGGCGGGCTAAAGATTTCCGAACTGGCAATCCGTGGACAGATTGCTGCGGCGGTGAACTTCATTGTCCAGGCGAACCGGCTGTCTGACGGGTCACGCCGGGTCACTAGCGTGGCGGAAATCACCGGGATGGAGGGCAACATCCTCCAGATGCAGGAAGTTTTCGTGTTCGAGCGGACGGGCACAGCAGAAGATGGCACGGTGATCGGACGGTTTCGGGCCAAGGGCGTGCGGCCGAAATTTCTTGATGAGATGAGCCGGCGCGGAATTACGATCGATAATTCCATGTTTGATCCGGATACGGAATTGGTCTGAGGTGATGTGGCCATCGCTCCACTACTGGGCGGCTCATCCGCACCTGGTGCTGGCCACGGCGTTTGCCATGCTGGCGACATTGCTGGCCCTGCGCAGTTATGGCGAACTCAAGCGAAGCCTGGACACGCGGCAACAGATCGACCGGCGCCTTACGGATGGGTTGGCGCACGGTCTGTTGGGGCTTGGTGCGGTTGACGCCCGGCGCCAGCGGGCGCTGGAGGAGGACGGACTGTTCCGCCGGCTATCAGAGCGGATCAACCGGCTGATCGTCCAGTCTGGGCTGAAGTTCAGGCCGTTCGTGTGGACGGCGTTGACGGCGGCCTGTGCCGTAGGAATTGGCGGGGTGGTGCATTGGCAGTTGGGGCTAGTGTGGCTCACCGTACCGGCGGTGATCCTGGTAACACTGGCTGGGCCAGTCCTGGTGTTGAAGGCGTGCGTGTCGCGGCGGCGTAAGACGATCAGCCGGCAATTGATCGATGGGTTGCAGATCATTGTGCGCAGCATTGAGGCGGGCCACCCCGTTTCGGCGTCATTGCAGCTTGTTGCCCGGGAGATGCCGGCGCCGCTTGGCCAAGAGTTCCTGGAGGCGGCCGACGAGATCGCATATGGGCTGTCCTTCACGAAGGGCATTGACCGGATGGCTGCGCGCATCGGGGATGATGATGTCGACCTGTTTGCGGCGACGGTGCGGTTGCAGGAGCGAACGGGGGGGAACCTCTGTGAGCTATTGAAGAACAATGTTTCGACCATCCGTGAACGGCAGACCCTGCGCTTGCGCGTCAAGGCGGCGTCGGCGGAAGGGCGGATGTCGGCCACGATCCTGACGGCGGCGCCCTTTGTGGTGGCTGGCGGCATCCATGTGATGGAGCCGGATTTCTATGGCTATGTTCTGGACGATCCGATGTTCCAATACGCGATGGCTGGGTTCTGCGTGTGGATGTTCATTGGCAACATGATCATGAAGAAGATGATCGAGTTCGACGTATGACCGCGCTGTTTGATCTTGGAGGGTCCTTCAGCTTGCCGCGGGTCTTGTTCGCGCTGGGGCTGATCATAGCGCTGCCTGGCTTGCTGGTGCTGCTGCGGAGCCTTGGGGAAAGCCAGTTGCTGGAGCGCCGACTGGGCGCGGGGCGCGGAGCCGGGTTTCATACGGCCGCCGGCGGCGGATTGACGGCGCTGGTGGATGGTGTGAAGGCGGCCTTTGCGGGTGTCGGTCGGCGGGCAACACCGGCGGATGCGGCAGAGCGTTCAGCGATCCAGCAGAAGCTGGTGCGCGCGGGGTATATGCATCCCGATGCGGTGCCGCTCTACTATGCCGCGCGGACGGTGTGCCTTATTGTGCCGCTGGCCGTTGCGGGCGTGATGTACGGCCTGGTGCGGCCCGGTTGGCTGGATCCGGAATCGGTGTGGTTGGGGGTACCGTTCGCGGTGGGCATCGGCGTACTGGCACCGAGTTTTTATCTCGACCGGCGGGTGGCGGCGCGGTCGAAGGCTTGTTTCAAGGGCCTGCCGGACATGATGGATTTGCTGGTGGCGTGTGTTGAGGCGGGGCTGGGCCTTGATGCAGCGGTGCTGCGGGTGGCCGATGAGTTGGCCCAGCGTCATCCGCACCTGTCGCGCCACATCCGGACGGTGGGGCTGGAGATGCGGGCTGGTAAGGCGCGGAAGGCAGCGTGGAAGACCTTTGCGGATCGGGTTGGCCTGGAGGACGCGCAATCGCTGGCGACCATGCTGCGCCAGGCCGAGGAGATGGGGACGAGCCTGGGCGAGACCTTGCGGGTGTTGTCGAAGGATATGCGCGCGCGCCGTATGCTGAAGGCCGAAGAGCAGGCGATGGCGCTTTCTGCGAAACTGACGCTGCCGCTGATCGTGTTTGTGTTTCCAGTCCTGCTGGGCGTGCTGATCCTGCCGGCGGTGATCCGGTTACAGGACGTGTTCTGAGATGTGATAGGCTACACCCGAACAGATGCCGCCAAGGCATGGAGGGATGGACTGGACGTGGCGACGTGAAGCGGTTGATCGTGATCATGGGCGTGTCTGGTTGTGGGAAGACCACGGTGGGGCGGGCATTGGCATCGCGGATGGCGTGGCCCTTTATCGAGGCTGATGACCACCATTCCGAAGCGAACCGAATGCGGATGGCGGCGGGTGTGGCGCTGACCGATGCGGACCGTGCGGAGTGGGTTGATGCGATGGTCGCTGCGGTTCGCGCGTGTGAAGATGAGACGGTTGTGCTGGCCTGCTCAGCGCTGACCGAATTTGTCCAGTCGGGCCTGCGGACGAGTGGCCGGGCGGTAACCTGGTGCCTGCTGACGGCTTCGCCGACCGTGATCGGTGCGGCGATGGCAAAGCGGGATCATTTCATGCCCGTGGACCTGCTGGACAGCCAGTTCGGCGCGCTGGATCCGCCGGCGGACGCGAAGGTGTTCGCCGCGCACCGGCCCGTGGAGCAGATTGTCGAGGAGATCGTGGTGGCGCTGAATAGGCCATCGGTCCGGCTCCCGCCGGATTGATGCGCATGCAGGAGAGAAAAGCTCCGGACGGTGGGTTCCGTCCGGAGCTTTTGTTGGATTAGAGGAAGTCGACGTCGTCGAGGGCGGCGAAGTCGAAGGACTCTTCGATGGAGATGTCGGAAATCTCCACGCGGGCGACCGATGTGGACGCCGATGCCGCGCCATCGCCGGCGACTTCGATGCCGTCGAACAAGGTGAACAGTGTGGTGTTCTGGAAGGTGACGGTCGAGTCGCCGTTCTGGAAGACCACATTGTTGCCGCTCTGGCTGAAATCGGCAGCCGCTTCCTCAGCGGTCGCGTACCCAAAATCGACGAGGCGGATGGTTTCACCTTCCTCATAGCCGACCACAGTGTCGGAGCCGCCCTCGTCCGCATCGAACACAAAGGTGTCGAGCCCGGCCTGGCCGCGCAGATCGTCGTCGCCGGCGCCGCCCTGGAGCGTGTCATTGCCGGAACCACCGTTCAGCCGGTCGTTTCCGGCGCCGCCGAGCAAGGTGTCATTGCCGGCCGCACCATTGACAAGGTCGTCGCCGTCCCCGCCATCGGCGATGTCGTCACCGCTCTGCGAAAGCAGGGTGTCATTACCTGCGCCGCCATCGAGGATGTCGTCCTGGGCACCGGCGCGGAGTTCGTCATCGCCGTCACCGCCGGAAAGCTCATCCATGCCCGTGCCTCCATAGAGCACGTCATTGCCGTCTTCACCGAACATGGTGTCGTCGCCAGCGGCGCCCGGGAGGAAGTCGTCGCCGTCGCCGCCGAAGCCGAAGTCGTATCCGCCGCCGACGCGGAGCCGGTCATTGCCGTCACCGCCAAGCAGGGTGTCGACGCCGCTGCCGCCGCGGACGTCATCGTCGCCGTCGCCGCCGTTGAGCAGGTCATCACCGCCGCCGCCGGCTACGATGTCATCACCGGCATCGCCGAAGAGCGTGTCATCGCCCGCGAGACCGAACAATTGGTCGTCGCCGTCGCCGCCATTGAAGTTGTTGTCGCCGGGCGTGCCTTCGATTGTGTCGTCGCCATCGGTAGGATCGGAGATGACGCCGTTGACGGCAAGCGAGACCGAACCGGTATCAGTCTGGCCACCATCGGAAACGGTGTAATCGAAGCTGACATTGCCGCGGAACCCGCCATTTGGCGTGACCGTCAGTGCGCCATCGGAGCCCAGGGTGACGGTGGCATCGCCGACATTGACCGAGCCGCCGGTCGCGATGGCCGTGCCGGCCACCGCTGTCACGGTCAGGTTGGCGTTCTCGGGATCGGTATCGTTGGCGACCACGTCGATGCGAACAGGGGTGTCTTCGTCGGTTTCGGCGGTGTCGTCAGTTGCGACGGGGCTGTCATTCACATCGCTGACGGTGACCGCCACCGATCCGACATCGGATGTGGTGCCATCTGAAACCGCGTAGGTGAAGGATTCGGCGCCGCTGAAATCGGCATCAGGCGTGATGGTCAGCGTGCCATTGCCTTCCAGCGTGACGGTGGCGTTGCCGATATCGACGCTGTCGCCGGCAGAGACGCTGGTGCCAGCAATCGCGGTGACCGTCAGCGTGTCGCCATCGGCGTCGGTATCATTGGCCAGCACGTTGAGCGAGGCTGCGGTGTCTTCTGCTGTGGTGACGGCGTCATCGGTTGCGACGGGGTTGTCATTGACGGGATTGACCGTGACGGACACCAGGCCGTCATCGACCACCTCGCCATCGGAGACGGTGTAGACGAAAGAGAGATCGCCGCTGAAGTCCGGGTCCGGAGTGACCGTGAGGGTGCCATTGGCTTCCAGCGTGACGGCGGCATTGCCGACATCGACCGTGTCGCCAGCGGACACCGCCGTGCCGGCAATCGCGGTGACGGTGAGGGGATCACTGTCAGGGTCGATGTCATTGCTGAGGACGTCGAGATTGGTGGCCGAGTCTTCGTCGGTGGTTGCGCTGTCATCGACGGCGAGGAGGCCGTCATTCACCGCGCCGACCGATACGGCGACAGTAGCGTCGCTGGTCGCTTCGCCATCTGATACGCTGTAGCCGAAGACGATGTTGCCATCGAAATTCTCGTCCGGCGTGACGGTGAGTGTGCCGTTGGCCTCGAGGGTGACCATGGCGTCGCCGACATCGACGGAATCGCCGGCGACAACAGCCGTTCCGGCGATGGCGACCACGGAGAGAGCGTCGTTTTCGGGGTCGGTGTCATTGTCGAGGACATTGATGTTGACCGAGGTGTCTTCTTCGGTGGAGCCGACATCATTGCTGGCGACCGGGGCGTCGTTGACGGGTTCCACGGTTACCGTGGCGGTGCCGTCTGAGGTGCGGGCGCCGTCGGAGACCGAGTAGGCGAACGTAACGTCACCGCTGAAGTCTGCGTCTGGCGTGACGGTGATCGTGCCATTGGCTTCGAGGGTTGCCGTGGCGTCGCCGAGATCGACCGTGTCGCCCGCGACCACATCAGTTCCTGCGATGGCGACGATGGTCAGCGTGTCGTTTTCGGCATCGGAGTCGTTCGCGAGGACGTCGACATTGACCGAGGTGTCTTCATCGGTGGTGGCGGTGTCGGCGACCGTGGTCGGCGAGGTGTTGATGACCACCATGTTGACGGAGTCGATCCGGGCGAACTCGGCGGCCTGCCGGGTGCCCTGAATGGTGATGAGGTCTCCGCCATTCAGGTCGATCTGGATGGTTTCGGAGTCCGGTGTACCGCCGGTGCTGCCGCCCTCATCAGCTGTGAAGAAGGCCACCTCTTCACCGTTCACGAATACCGAATAGGTCGAGAGGCCATCATTCTCGTCGAGATAGTTGATGGTCAGATTGTAGGTGCCATCCTGGCCGGCGAAGAAGCCCGACGCGGTGCCGGTTCCTTCGGTCCGGATGACGGCATCGCCGGAAGCGTTTTCGTTGCTTTCGACGGTGTAGCCATCGAGGATGAGGTCTTCGGCTTCGACCGTGCCGACATCGAAGGCGGTGGCCGCTTCGATATTGATCTTGTCGAGGCGGGCGGCTTCGCCATCGCCGGCGGTGCCGCGGATGGTCACGATGTCGCCCTGGTTGAGAACGGCGGTGACCGTTTCGACGGTGGGCGTGCCGAGGCCGCTGCCGGGGCCATCGCCGAGCCAGGATTCAATGACCTGGCCGTTGACCAGCAGCTCATAGGTGCCGACGCCGTCATTTTCGTCGAGGTAGGTCACGTCGATATTGTAGGCGCCGGTGGTCCCGGTGAACTCGCCGGACACGGTGCCGGAAGTGGTAGTGCCGACGACCTGGCCGCCAGACACATTGTTGCGGTTCTGGATTTCGTAGCCGCCGCCGATCACCATGTCTTCGGCTTCAGTTTCGCCAACGCTGATCAGGGCTGCGCTATTGTCGGTGATGACCACGCGGTCGACGCGGCCCCGTTCACCTGCGTCAGCGACGACGCTGATCGCCACGGTGTCGCCGTCTTCGAGGTCTGCGGTGAAGGTCTCGGTTTCGAGGGACCCGGTGGGGCCGGTGCCGCCATTCCCGGTGAACTGGCCGATCACGACCCCGTTCACGAGGACTTGCCAGGTCGCCTCACCATCATTTTCGTTGAAGTAGTCGACGGCGATGGAGTAGTTGCCAGCTGGGCCGCTGAACGTGCCGGACGCTATGCCGGTTTGGCCCACGGCGCTGGGCACCTGAATGACCTCTCCACCCGAGGCATCGCCTCTTGTCTCGACTTCGTACGCACCAGCAAGATCGAGGCTTTCTGCCTCCGTCGAGCCGATTTCAAAAATTCCATCAGGCATGACCACTCCACAGCATTTTCACAGCGCGGAACGAGCAACAAACAGGCCAACTGGTCAAGTTACATAGCTGCGGCCGGCCTTTGGGGGCTTTGGGCGTCGCGCGCGACGGCGCGGGCGTTGAAGGGGTCGGCAATCATGCAGCGCATTGTGGATGTTGAAGAAAACGGGCCCAAGGGGGGGCCGCCGAGGGACGGCGGGGCGATCGTTGCGCAACTGCAATTTTTCCGGCGCGGGGCACGGTGGCGCTTAGTTTGATGTGGATCCTGGTCCGGTCGGGCGAGTTGTTTTGGGATCGATCAACTTGTGGCGGAATTGTGGTTCCCGTGTCTGGGGAGTCTGTGTCTGAGCGCGGGAAGGGTGATCAGTTTCCGGGCAAACGAACGAATCGGGCTTGTACCTGCAAGCAAGGGTACATTCCCACTTTCTCTTTCAAAAACAGAGAATTGGTTGTGGTTTGCGCTGTGAGTTTGGCGCGAAGAAATGTGAACAAGCTGTGCAATCTGCTGTGGTCATTACGGTTAAGAAAGGGTTAAGGCTAAAACAAGGCAACCGAGTATCGGTTCGCCAGTTCGACCAGTCACGGACGGGACAATCAGTGGGTGATAGGTGATGGATATCAATGTTGGGCGTACAGAGGCAGAAAGTCTTAATCGGCAGGCCTTCGCAGTTTTCAATCGAGAGGACCTTTCCGGGGGGCGAGGGATCGAAGTTTTCCTGACCGGGAATGCCTGGGGGGATTTTGAGGGGCCTTCGGGGCTTTACGACATCACGGTCCACTATCTCGATGAGAGCGATGGCGACGGGCAATATGCGCTGCTGCTGAACCAGGCGATTGTGCACACCTGGATCGGCGACGGCGGCGGGAACGGTTTTGGCACACCTGAGACCGAGACGTTTACGTTGAACTTGCAGACCGATGACGTGATCGGGCTTCGTAGCACCAAGATTGATGGCGAGTTCGGACGTATCGATTTCATTGAGGTCTTGCCGGCCGAAGGATCGGGCGGGGGGGGCGGCGGTGGATCGGGTAGCGGGGTTTCGGCGATCATCGGGACGGGCCTGACGGAAGCGGAGTTCCTGTCGATCAGCGGTGACTATGGCATTGAGAGTAATGCTGCGGCGGCGAATGGGCAGGTGGTTGGCACCGGCAGTGCCGGCTCGGTGGGGGGCCTGTTTTCGGGGGCTTCGGGCACCTATGACATTACGGTCAATTATCTCGATGAGAGCGACGGGGTTGGATCGTACCAACTCTCGATTAATGGCAATCTCGTTGGCGGATGGCAGGGCACGGGCGGAACGTCCGGAACCGGATCGCCAGCGTCTGAAACGTTTTCGGTAGCGCTTGATGATGGGGACGTCATTGAAGTCTCCGGTGTCGCTGGCGGCGGCGAGCGCGCGCGGCTGGACAGCATTGTCGTAACCGGCGACGGCGGGACCGGTGGCAGTACTGGCGGTGGCGGCGCGACCTTTGGGGTCGGGCGGACCCAGGCGGAGGATCTTGATCTTTCGGGCGGCTATGAGGTTCAGACGATCGCCGGCACCTCGGGCGGCCAGGTGATCGGCACGCTGACAAGCGGGAGCGGGACCGGCAGTTTCTCCGGTGCCACCGGAAACTACGATCTCACCGTCAATTATCTGGACGAGAATGACGGGGTATCCACGTTCCGATTGCTGGTGAACGGAGCGGTGCTGGATACCTGGCAGGGGCTCGGCGGTGGCAGTGCGACGGGAACGGCGGCGACGCGCGAGATCAATGTCGATCTGAACGATGGCGATACGATTTCCTTGGAAGGCGTTCGGTCTGACGGGGAAGCGGCGCGGATCGACAGCGTGGATATTGCCGTTGGCTCCGGGGTTGGCGGGGGGAGTGGCGGCACCGGTATTGGGCTGGGCCTGACCGAGGTCGAGGCGC
>JBCCBN010000045.1:0-18629 GCA_039034035.1 Pseudomonadota bacterium | reverse complement strand
GCTCCTCAGCGCCAATGGCGTAGAGCTGGGCCTGTTCGCGGGATTCGAGGTTGATCGAGAGGCGCGCGGCGAACCGGACCGTGTCGACCAGCGACAGGGCGACGACGGACATCAGGCTGACGATCAGCATGGCGGTGATGAGGGCGGCGCCGCGATCAGTGGGAAGGGGTGCGTCGGGTGTTTGCGGCGGAGATGGGAGGGGGCGGGTCATGGGGTCAGTAGCCCTCGACCGTGAGCATGACGGCGCGGAGGTCGCCGAAGCGGGGATGGGTGAAGGTGAGTTCCACGGCGCCTGGAAGACGATTGCCGGCGCCCTGCCCGCGCGCGTCCCAGGTCTCGACCCAACCGGTCTCGGACAGGAAGCGGGCTTCGAGATCGGGCACATCGGTGAGCAGGATGCGTTCGACCCAGGGTGTGCCGGGTACGGCGTCGATGATGGCGCGGCTGCGGCGGACGAGATTACCGTCATCCATGGTGTAGGCGACGTATTCGAGGGTGGAGCCTTCGCTGGTGCGGCCAACTGTGTGGCGGCCATTGCGGACGAAGGCCATGATGGAATTGCCGGAGAGGAGGTCGCCGCCGGAGAAGACCTGTTCTGAGGGCTCGCCATACTCGCCGCGCACGTCCCGGCGCATGATCTGGGCCAAATCGGTCTTGAGGATGGAGCGGGCGAGGGTCAGGCCCTGGATTTCCTCGACCACGGTTTCGACCCCGTCCCGGGCGCCGATGGCGTCGCGGAGCAGCATCGAGCCCATGGCTGTGAGGATGGCCATGATGAAGGTGGCGATCATGACTTCCACGAGGGTGAAGCCGGCGTCTCGGCGCGAGGCCGGCGCTGGGATTTGGGGCTGGGGCCCGGTCATCGGTTTTGCGCCCGGCTGAAGGCCCGCACCGTGAGGATGGGGCGGGGATCTCGGGCGGTTTCCACCAGGCTGACATCCACGACGACTTCATGGATGACGGGGTTGGGGGTTCGCTGGACGGTTTCGCGGACCTGCCAGGATCGCCCGCCCATGTTCAACCCATCGGTCTGCACGCCGAGTTCGAGCGGTTCGGGGCGGGTCAGCGCTTCGGCGAGGCGATTGTCGGCGACTAGCGATGCCAGGGCGCGCATCTCCACGGTTCGGGCCGTGCGGGTGTTTTCCAGCGAGACCTGGACGAGGCCGAGGGCGGCGACCGAGAACACGGCCAGGGCGGCGAGGACTTCGACGAGAGTGAAGCCGGCGTCGTTGGGGGCGGAGGGCGTGGGGCGCGGGATCATTGGAAGCGCTCGGTCTGGTCGGCGTTGCGCTGGGTGATCGTGCCATTGGCCGAGACGGTGATGGCCTGGCGGTAGCGGTCGCCGGTGATGATGATGCGGGCGGGGGTGGCACCGCCGACGGGATCGAAGACGATCTGGCGCTGGAACTGGGCAGCGGCTTCGCGCGCGGATTCGGCGGTGGGGGCGGCGCGGCGCCGGGTTTCGCCGTCACGGAGGACATCCAGGACGATTGAGGGGCCGGCGGTGCCGCGAGCGCGGACGACTTCGCCGGCGGGTGACCAGTAACCGGCGCGGTAGCGTTCGAACCGGTAGCTGCCGCCGCGGGTGGCGAGGGCGACCGGCTCGCCGCTGACAATAGCTTCGCGGGCGGCGCGGGTGAGGTCGCGTTGCAGCGCGTCGGCGTGGCGGACGGCGCCGGGTTTCGTCGATGGCAGGTTGACCATCACCACAGCCGACATGAGCGCGATGATGAAGACCACGATCATCACCTCGACCAGTGTGAAACCGGCATCGTGGGAGGCGTCACGCTCAGGATTGTGACGGGACAGCGCCGGCATTCCGGGCTCTAGCTCCAGTTCCCGATGTCGGCAGCGAGGTCCTCTCCACCGGGCTGGCCATCGGCGCCCAGGGAGTAGATGTCGAGGATGCGGCCATCCTGGCCGGGATACTCATACTGGTAGGGATTGCCCCAAGGATCATCGGGCAAGCGCTTGATGTAGCCCTCGGCGGGATAGCGACCGGCATCATTGAGGCCATCGGGGGCGGTGACGAGGGCGGAGAGCCCCTGCTCCACGGTTGGATAGTCGAAATTGTCGAGGCGATAGCGCTCAAGGCTGCTCTCCAACAGGCGGATATCGGTCTTGGCTTTCTGCACGCGGCTCTCGTCCACATTGCCGAGCACGTTCACCAGCACCACCGTTGCCAGCAGGCCGATGATGAACACGGTGACCATCACTTCGGTGAGGGTGAAGCCGGCATCCTTGGGCGCGGTATGGGGCTTGTGGCGGGTGTCTTCGGTTTCGATCGGATCGTTGGGCATGGGGGCTACCTCTAGAATAGGGCTGAGGAGTTAAGCTGGAGAATGGGCAGCATGATGGCCAGAATGATGACCAGGACCATGCCGCCCATGACAACTGTGATAATCGGCTCAAGCAGGCCGAGGGCGACGCTGGAGGCGGTTTCGAAGTCGCTTTCGAGGTATTCCGCGCCCTTGGCGAACATGCCCCCCAGGTCTCCGCTGGCTTCTCCGCTGGCGGCCATGTGGACCATGAGCGGAGGAAACTGGCCGGTGCGGGCCATGGCCTTGCTGAGCGATCCGCCTTCGCGCACTGCAGCCATGGTTTCATCGACGGCATCACGCAGGACGAGATTGGGCGTGGTCTCGCGGGCGGCGGCGAGGCAGTCGAGCACGGGCGCGCCGGAGATCGCCAGCGTGGCGAAGGTGCGCGAAAAGCGGGCGGCGGCGACACTGCGCGCGACCCGGCCAAGAATGGGGAGCGACAGGATGCGGTGGTCTACTGCCCGTTTCACCGTGTCTGACTTCATGGCGCGGTGGAAGGACAAGGCGGCCAGCGCGAGCCCGCCGAGCAGGATGGCGCCATAGGTTCGCAGGAACGCTGACACCGCGATCAGGGCGTCGGTGAGGGCTGGAAGGTCTGCGCCGAGCGTGTCGAATTGCTCGACAACGCGGGGGACCACGAACACCATGAGGGCGATCACCACCGACAGGGCGACGAGCGCCAGGACGAGGGGGTAGATCATGGCGGCGAGCACCTTGCGCCGCATGGCCTGGCTGCGTTCGAGATAATCGGCCAGCCGGTCCATGACCCCGCCAAGGGCGCCGGCCTCTTCACCGGCCGATACGATGGAGCGGTAGAGGGGGTTGAAGGAGCGGTGCTCGGTGCGCAGGGCGTCGGACAGGGACCGGCCTTCGACCACATTGGAGCGGATGGAGGCGAGGACGGTGCGGGTCTTGGCGTCTGTGGCCGCAGATCCGACTGCGGCGATGGCTTCTTCCACCGGCGTGCCGGACTCGATCAGCATGGCGAGCTGGCGGGTGACCAGCACGACCTCGCCGGATGGCAGGCGGCGCCGGCTGGATTGGGTGTCGCTGGACTTCTCACGGGTTGGGGCGAGTTTAAGCGGGGTGAGGGATTGCCGGCGAAGCTCCTTGCGGGCCGCGCGAGGACTGTCGGCAGAGACGACACCGCGCCTGGTGCGGCCGGCGGTGTCGAGGGCCTGATACTCAAACGCTGCCATTGAGGTCTCCCCCTGCCCGCACGACGCGCAGGACTTCTTCGGAAGAGGTCAATCCGGCGGCTACATGGCGGGCGCCTGACAGCCGGAGCGTGTCAGCCTCGGCAAAGGCGACGGCCTCGATGGCCTGTTCGCGGGCATCCTCGTGGATCATCTCGCGGATCTGGTCGTCGATCGTGATCAGCTCATAAATGCCGAGCCGGCCGGAATAGCCGAGATCGCCGCACATTTCGCAGCCGCCGGGCCGGTAGAAGGTGAGGCCGGGCTTATGCTCGATGCCCATCAGTGCGGTTTCCCGCTCATCTGGGGTGTAGGGCACCTTGCAATGATTGCAGAGCCGGCGGACGAGCCGCTGGGCGAAGACGGCGGTCAATGTGGAGGCCAGCAGGAAAGGTTCGACGCCCATGTCGCGCAGGCGGGTGACGGCTGCGGCTGCGGAATTGGTGTGCACGGTCGACAGCACGAGGTGGCCGGTTAGCGAGGCCTGGACGGCGATCTGGACGGTTTCGGCGTCACGGATCTCTCCGACCATGACGATGTCGGGGTCCTGGCGCAGGATGGCGCGGAGGCCAGCGGCGAAGGTCATGCCGACCTTGGTGTTGACCTGGGTCTGGCCGACGCCGTCGAGGCCGTACTCGATGGGGTCTTCCACGGTGAGGATGTTGCGAGACTGGTCGTTCAGCAAGGTCAGCGCGGCATAAAGGGTGGTGGTCTTGCCCGAGCCGGTAGGGCCGGTGACGAGGATGATGCCATTAGGCGACTTCAGGAGCGCACGGAGCCGGTCCAGCGTCTGGACGGGCATGCCGAGGTCTTCGAGGTCGAGGCGGGCTTGCTCCTTGTCGAGCAGGCGCATCACAACCCGTTCGCCATAGCGCGATGGCAGGGTGGAGATCCGCACATCAATGGCCCGGCCACCCAGCGACAACGAAACCCGGCCATCCTGGGGGACACGCTTTTCGGCAATATCGAGCCGGGCCATGACCTTGATGCGGGAGACCAGCAGAGGCGCAACGCGGCGTGGCGGGGTGAGCACTTCGCGCATGACGCCATCAATTCGCAACCGGACCGAGAGCCTGTCCTCGAAGGGTTCGACATGGATGTCTGAGGCCTTGGTGCGGACCGCTTCAGCGATCAGGCCATTGATCAGGCGGACAATCGGGGCGTCGTCCGACGTGTCGAGCAGGTCAGCGGTTTCGGTGAGCCCGGCGGCGAGGCTGTCGAGGTCGCCTTCGCCTTGCAGCGCATCGTCCAATTCGGCGGCGTCGATGCCTTCTGTGGCATAGATCTCGTTGAGCTTTCGGTCGAAGGCAGCAGCGTCGAGGGCTTCGACCTTGATCGGCTGGCCGGCCGCCCGGCGCGCTTCAATCACGGCCATGGGATCGGCACCGCTGCGGACGCCGAGGCGGCAGCCATCATCGCCGGGCAGGAGCACGACGCCCTTTTCCTTGGCGAAGGAATAAGCGAGGCGGATGGGGTCGGGTCCTGACACTGGAATTCTTGCCTTCGTATACTCTGGATCGCTTTCGCTGACGCCGGAAGCGACTACTTTCTTACGCCGCTCTCGGCGGGTTGGCTAACGCCAAACGCCTCCACGCGGGCGAGCGGACCGGTTTGCGGGCCTTGCTCGCTATGCGCCGCCGCCTATGGTGAAGCGGCGCCTTACTCCTGACCCTCACGCTCCTGCCCCTCGATCAACTCCCGGACGATCTCGTCGAGGCTGGAGGTGCCGGCGGGATTGGCGTCGATCTGGGCGTCGCGGACATAATCATATTTGATCGCGGTGACATCGCGAACCGTCTCGGTGTCACGAATGATTGTGGGCCGCAGGAACACCATAAGATTGGTGCGGTTGCGGGACGTACGCTCGCTGCGGAAGAGCCGGCCCAACAAGGGAACATCCCCGAGCAGGGGCACTTTCTCGACCGAGTCCTGCTGGTCATCCTGGATCAGGCCGCCGAGCACGATCACCTCACCATCATCGGCGAGCACCGTGGTGGAGAGTTCGCGCTTGTTGGTGATGATGTCGGAAGCGCCCGATACCGGCGCGATGGAGGAGACTTCCTGGCGGAGGTTGAGGCGGATCGTGTCGCCTTCGCTGATCTGGGGCTTGATTTCGAGGGTGACGCCCACGTCCTGGCGTTCGACCGTGCGGAAGGGGTTCTGGTTGTTGGCGCCGAGGGCTTCGCCGGTGACGATGGGGATTTCCTGGCCGGAGGTCACGAAGGCATTCTCATTATCGAGCGCCATGACCGAGGGGGTTGAGAGGATGTTGCTGTCCACATCGCCCTGCACCGCATTGACGATGGCGCCGAAGATCAGGCCGTCATCGTTCTGGCCACCGACGCCGAGCAGCGCCCCATTGGTGTTCAGCAGCGAGTTGAGGGCGGCATTGGCGAGGTCTGCCGAACCGGTGGCGCCGGCAACATCGTCGGGCACGAACGCGCCCGCGAGGCTGAGGATGGTGGGCGCGTTGCGGGTGAAATTGGTGGTGGCGAAGGGCACGGTGTTGTCTTCGCCGCCGCCCACAACGAATTGCAGGCCGAGCTCGCGCGTTGCCTGGTCTGACAGTTCGACGACGATGGCTTCCACAAGGACCTGGGCGCGGCGGACATCGAGGTCTTCGACGACGCGTTCAAGCTGGCGCAGGATCTGGGGCTCGGCATTGATGACCAGCGAGTTGGTGGGCTCATGGGCGACCACGGTTGGCGCGGCGATGGTGGACCCGCCCCGGCTGGCTGCTTCCGCCATGCGCGCGCCGATGCCCTTGAGGATCGGGTCGAGATCGATCGCGGTGGCGAATTTCAGGGGCAAGACCTTGATCGTCTCATCGACGATCCGGCTTTCCTGGTCGAGCTGGCGGACGACTTCGACCATGCGGGCCACGTCCTGACGGTCTCCGCGCAGGACAACGCTGTTGGAACTGTCCACCGCGATGGCGCCGACATCATAGTTGAAGGCGGCGCTGGTGCCGGACATGAGCCCGTTGAGGGTCTTCGCCATTTCGGCGGCGGACATATTTTCCAGCGCGACGTTGACGATATCGGACCGGTCTTCATCGATCTGGCCGACCAGTTCGCGCACCCGGCCGATATTCGAGGCATAATCGACAACGATCACGGAATTGGAGGCGGCGCTGGTGGAGACCTGGCCCTGGGGATTTGTGACCGGCTTGATCATCTTGGCGGCTTCGACGGCATTGATGCTGCGGAGCTTGAAGACGGCGGTTTCGACCTGGTCGCCGATCACCGCTTGGCTGGCGAGGGCGGCTTCGGCGGTGGCGGCCTGTTCGGGCACGATCTTGTAGATGCCGTTGCGCCCGGGAACGGCGGTAAAGCCATGCACGCGCAGGGTGGAGAGGAAGACCTGGAAGACTTCGGCGGTGCTGAGTGGGGTTTGCGAGGAGACCGTGACCTGGCCGCGGACGGTGGGGTGGACAATGAAGGTGTAGCCGGTGATGCGGGAGACATCGTCGATCAGCACCGACATCTCCACATCCTGGAGGTTGATAACGTGCTGGCTGTCCCAATTGGCGGTCCGGCTGGCAGCACCGCCGGAGCTGTAGGTATCGGCCATGGCGAGGGACGTGCCGAGGAAGCCGCCCATCAGCACGGCGGCGACACCTTTCGACACCGATGATTTTAGTGGGGAAGCCATGGTCTCTACTCCGTCGCGCCCTTGGGCGGCGCCTAGTCTATGATTGTCACGCGAAGGTCTCGCGTGTCCTGTCCTCGAACGATTACGAGATTGATTTGCCGCTGCTCTTCAACCTCTTGCAGTAGCCGGTCGAAATCGGCCCGGCTGTCCAGTTTCAATCCTGCAACGTCAGTAATAATGTCACCGGCCTCGAGCCCCGATTTGGCGAAAACAGAGATGTTTCCGGTGGGGAAGACAAAGAGTCCGCCCGCATCGGTCGACCGGTTCTCCTCGAGCCGAATGGACAAAGCGAGGGTTTCGAGGTCGGCCCGGGTCAGCCGGCGGATGATGGTTGGCAGGGTGGGCCGGTCGGTGTCGTTTCCTTGCGCTTGTGGGGTCTCTTCCTGCCCGGGCGCTGACCCGGCAGAGGGGGGTGCCGTGTCTGGTGCAATTGGCGCGCCGTCTTCGCCGACCGGAGCGATGGCGCGGGTGGGGGCGGTGTCTGGCTCGCCCGCATCCTCCACCGCTTCTGGGTCGAGGGTGTCGACCGCCGAGAGGGTCGTGATGGCCGCATCGCCGGTGGCGTAGGCGAGGCTTTCGAGATTGCCATTGCGGCGCAGGAGGACCGAATCGGTGAGGATGCGCTCAAGCGTGACGCCCTGCGCCCCATCGATTTCGTCGCCAATGGCATAGGCGGTCTGCACCCCGCTATTGGTCGAGATGAAGGCGTGGCCGCCATCATCGTTCTCGGAGATGAGCCCGTGGAGCTTTAGGTCGAGGGTCGTTTCCTCGACATCGGCAAAGCCGAAATCGCCCGCTGGTGCTGCTGTGTCGATGGCGCCGGGACTGGCTGCCTGACCGGACCGGAAGGGGGTGATCCGCGACAGGATCGAATAGTCGAGATTGGTCGGGGCGCTCCCGGTCTGGGCCATGGCGGGCGCGATCCGCACATGGGCGCCGGGGCCGGCGATAAGGGTCCAGACCAGGCGGGCGGCAGCAATAGAGAGGAACGCGACAGCAATCAGGGTTGCGAGGCTGATCGCGGCCTGGGCCAGGCTTGCCCCGGTGAGGCGCGCGCCTGCGAGCTTTGCCCGTGTCTGTCCCGCGAGAGCTGTCAGCATCGTCACGCGCTTTCCGTTGCCCACTGTTTCCAAACAAGCCGTTCCCGGCCTTAGCCGCTCCCCTGCCCGCCTCGCAAGTTAACGGTTCGGAGGGTTTACCGCCAGTTTCTTAACAAAACCGGGGCTGGCAAGCCGATGCCTGCCACCCCCTGTTCTGACAGCTACGCCGCTGCTCGCTCAGAAGGTGCGCTTCAGCGACACCGATGCGGACGTGCCGATATCATAGGTATCGACATCGAGCCGGTCGGGGCCTGCCTCCTGGAACGCACTGTATTCGTCGCCAAAGATGTTCTGGAGCTTGAAACCGAAACTGTATTCCCCGCCATAGAGCGTGAATTCGCGATTATACACGAAGTCCACCGATACGGGCGGTTCTTCCAGGACGGCGGGCGCGTCTGGATTGTTCAGCGCTTCGCCGGTCCGGATCCGCTCGCTGGCGAAATTGACGAGGAGATTGGCTTCGGACCGGGCGTCGAAATCGGCATAGCCGAACTGGAAATTGAGCAAGTGCTCGGACTGGCCCTGCAACTGGCGACCGTCTTCGATGAAGCCTGCAGCCGCCACGGAGCGAGACAGCAGGTCACTGCCGGTGCTGGAGCGGACGAACAGCAGGACGTCGCCATCGGTGCCGATGGAGGAGTCGGTGTAGGTGTAATTGGTCTTGAGGGTGAAGTCCTTTGAATCGAACCAGCCTGAATCGAGGCCCCAGTTCTGGAGCGGCAGGACTTGCTGGTACTCGAATTCGAGGCCCTGCAGTTCGGCGGTGGGAACATTGATGAAGGTCACCGTGCCGGATTCGTCGCCGGAGTTGATTTCCTCGATCGGGTTCTCGATGTCCTTGTAGAACAGGCCAAAGGTGACGAACTGGTCTCGTGAATAGTAGTATTCGACACGCGCGTCGAAGTTCTGAAGTTCGCTGTTCACGAGGAAGGGATTACCGAAGAAGGCCTGGTCGGTGTCGGAATTGACGAAGCGCGAGGGCGCAAATTCCCGGAACTGCGGCCGGGTGATCGTCTCGGAGTAACCGAAACGGAGCTGGAGGTTGTCGGCGAAGTTCCAGGTCAGCGTTGCGGCTGGGTAGAACTCATCCTCGACGATTGGGGGACCGTTTACCCGGTCGCCGTCCTCGAAGGTACCGGTTGCGAAGGTCCGGGTCTGGACGACCTGGATCGCATCTTCATACCGGGCACCGATTGCGGCGCGCAGGAACGGGGTCAGCTGCGCGTCGATGCCGGCATAGAACGCGTCCACTTCGAGGGTGGCGATGTAGAAGCCGGGGAAGTTGCCCGAGCCCTGTTCGACCAGCGTGCCCGACCCGTTGTTGGCATCGAACAGCGCGGCAAAAGCGGCATCGGGGCGGACGGTTCTGAGCTCGGCCGGGATGGCGCTGCCGGCGATGACAAGCTGGTTGTTCTGGGCCAGCCGGTCTTTCTCCACATAGGCATAGCCGCCCTTCAGATCGACCTCGAGGTCGCCCAGGAGGAGCGGCAGCAGGAGATCGATGCCAAGATCGGTGGAGTCATCCTCGATCGTGTTGAACTCGATATTGGTGAGCTCGGTTTCGCCCGACAGTGTGGGGGTTCCCGAACCGATATCGAAGCCGACGGATGTCTGGTAGGGGCTCTCCCGGGTGGCTTCCGAATAGGAGGCGCGCCAGTCAACCGACAGGTCCAGCAGGGATGGGAAGACGTGTTCGCCGCGGGCCTGGGTGGTCCACAACTCACGCTCGATCCACTCGGTCACGTCCCGGCGCTGGAGCTGGGTGCGTTCAAGCTCGGCGTCGAGATTACCCTCTTCGATCCGGGCTTCCTTCTCCGAGCCGCGCGTGATGAAGCCGGTGAACTGGACCTCATGGTCTGAGAACAGGTCGAGCCCCACCGAACCGAGGGCATTGACGCCGACTTCATTGGTGGTCGAGCGCGCGATGAAGTCGCGATTGTTGGGGTCGAGCGACGGGGTATCGCCCGATCCCAGGAACGCAAATCCGCGGCGGGCTTCGCGGGTCGACCAGTCATTATTGTAAGCGGCGGTTGCCAGCAGGCCGATGGAGAGGTCCGGGCTGATGTCGTACCGGTTGCCGCCGGACACTTCGATTCCGTAGTCGGGGCCAACCGTGCCCTCCTGGAGGACGAGCAGGCGCGGGTCGGACAGGAGCTGGGAGGCGAAGGCGCGGTTCTGGGTATCGTCCAGATCGTCGAACGAGCCGTTGCCGAACACGGTGCCGAGGCCGGCTGGCAGGTCGCGCACGCCGTCATCCCAACCGATGACATCGGTGTCGCTGCCATCATAAAGGAGCCCGTCCTGCAGCGAGGTTTCGGAATTGGCACCGAGCGAGCCGCCGATCTCGAAGAAGGCTTCCTCCGGAACGGCCTTGGTGCGGATATCGATGGAGCCGCCACCGAACTCGGCCGATTGCTCAGGCGAGAAAGTCTTCTGGACCAAGGTCGATTGCAGGACCGAGGTGGGAAAGAGATCAAGCGGGGCGACCCGGCGCAGCGGCTCGGGGCTTGGCAAGGGCGAGCCGTTCAGGGTGGAGCTGGAATACCGCTCATTGAGGCCGCGAACGATCACGAATTTGTCGTCGGCGATGGAAACGCCGGTCACGCGGCGAAGGGCAGCGGCGATGTCGCTATCGCCCTGGAGCGCGAAATCCTCCGCATCCAGCACGCTGGAGACTTCCGATGTGCTGCGTTTCTCATCCGGGATGAACTCGCCGCGCACCACGATGGTTTGCTGGACGAGGGACTCTTCGGTCTCCTCGACCGGCTGGGCTTCCTGCGCATTTGCGAGCGGAACCTGCGACAGCGCTGTGGATGCGAGCAGCGCCATAACTCCGAAATAGTGCCGACCTGACATGGTATTCCCCGATGAACTTGAAGTGCGGGGCGTTGCCCGCCTGGGTCTTGAGAAAAGGCGAAAAGGGGCCGCCCGAAGAATCGGGCGGCCCCGTTCGAGGGGTGGCGCCTAGTTGGCGGACGTCACCTGCCCGGAGGCATCGATGGTCCAGCCGAGATACCAGGTGTCATCGGCGTTCTCGACGGCGCCGAGATAAGTCGCGGTGTCGAAGAAGTCGTCGACAGCGGCCACATCGGTGGCCGTGACACCGGCTTCAGCGGTGCCTGGCACCACGCCGGCGGCGTTTCCGAAGAAGGAGAAGCCGCTCATCGTGTTCGCCGTGTCGGTGGAGACATTGTCGATGTTGGCGACGATGTCGGCGACCGAGAAGTCATCGGCGTCGTCCCGGATTTCCTCGCCATTGTCGAAGAAATGCGAGGCGATGACCAGCTGGTCGTCACCGGTGGCAGCAAAGCCGTCAAAGGTCGCCTGGTCATCGATGTCGAGGCCGAAGGGCGAGCCAACGAAGATGCCGTTGTAATACTCACCCGCGGTGCCCCGGCGCAGACGGCCACCGGCGATCCACTGGTCGGTATCGGACGTGCCGGTGACGCCGAGAATGGTGAAGTTGGCGAGCTTCGGAGCCGACCGTGGGGTCAGATCGTTGGGACGCTGGTTGTCACCTTCGAACCCGTAGGCGTCGTCGCGGCCCGGGGCCGATCCTTCGACGATGGCGAACTGGATGCGGCCCTGCCAGCCATCGGTCCAGTCAATGGCATCATCGGCCTGGCCGGTGACAACCACATTCTTGGCGTCAACGGTGCCGCCGAAGAATTCGAGACCATCATCGAGGTTATTGTGCACTTGCACGAAGTTGACATCTGTCTCGGAGCCGACGCCCTGGAAGGCGATGCCATTGGCTTCATTGTCGCCATTGAAGACGATGCCGCCATATTCGAGCCGGACATAGCGGATCACGCCGCTGTCATCGGCGGGGACGTCGCCGCCGAACAGGCCGGAATTGGCCTCGCCATCCTTGACGCAATCGACGGTGCCGCCGGTGGCGGTGTCGTCGTCGCAATCATTGATCGGCGCCTTGCCGTTCACGATCAGGCCGCCCCATTCGCCGCGAAGCGACAGGAGGGCTGACCCGGTGACTTCGCCCCGCAGGGCGGAGCCGGCCGTGAAGACAATCGGTGCGGCCGCGGTGCCGGTCGCGTTGATCTGCGAGCCGCGGGTGATGACCAGGCCATCCTCGTCGCCGTCGCCAAACACGGTGACACCGGGTTCGATGGTAAGCGTTGCCTGGATGGAGCCCGGCGCATTGGTCGCCGAACCGCCGCCATCGGTGCCGACAAAGACCGTGCCGTCGAGGCGGTAGAGGATATCGTCGCCATTGCCGAGCGTGACGTCTTCGGTCACCACGCCGGAGATCGAGCAGACGATCTGGCTGCCGATGGTTCCGGTCTGGGTGATGTTGCCCGACATTGGGCAAGACGCGGTGGTCTGGTCGACCGGGAAGAGCGTGCCTTCCTTGATCCAGCCCGCGGCCCAGTTGCTGTCCACCGTATCGGAGGGAGCAAATGCGCCGATGTAGGACGGGGTTTCCACAAGGCGCTGATCGGTCAGCGGATCAACCGGCACGGCGGGCGTGTTGGATGGTCCGGGAACGAAGGTGCCGGTGGCCAGGGCCGACCCGGTCTGAACGCTGACCAGATTGGTGGCAATCGCTGCCACATCAAAGCCTTCATCGCCATCATCGGCAATTTCGACCGTGTTGTTGAAGAGGTGGCCATTGATCGCCAGTCGGCCGTCGCCGGTCCGGCCGAAGCCGAGGAAGGTGGCTTCGTCATCGATGTCGAGACCGATCGGGTAGCCCGAAACGATACCGTTTGAGTAGAGGCCGGCGGTGCCGCGGCGGAGACGAATGCCAGCCACCATCTCGTCATTGCCGACAAAGGTGAAGTTGGTAATGACCGGCGCCGAACGTGGGGTCAGATTGTTCGGACGCTGGTTGTCGCCCTCGATCCCGTAGGCGTCGTCGCGGAGGCCCGTGCCGGCATCAACGGCGGCGAACTGGATGGAACCGGTCCAGCCATCGGTCCAGTCGATGGCGTCATCGGACGTGCCGGTGGCGACCAGGTAGTTGGCCGAAACAGTGCCGCCGAAAAATTCGAACGCATCATCGAGATTGTTGTGCACGTGGATGAAGTCGATGTCGGTCGCATCGCCGACACCCTGAAGCGCGAGGCCGTTGGCTTCATTGTCGCCATTGAAGACGATGCCACCAAACTCGATGCGGACATATTGCAGCGTGCCGCTGTCATCATTGGGATTGTCGCCGCCGAAGATACCGGAGCCGGCTTCACCGTCCTTGACGCAGTCGGCGCTACCGGTGGCGGCAGTGTCGTCGTCGCAGTCATTGATGGGCGCGAAACCATTGATGATAAGGCCGCCCCATTCGCCGCGCTCTTCGCCGGTGGCCATGGTGAGGCCTTCTTGACGGCCAAACTCGGCAAGCGAGGTGAAGACGATGGGGTTGGCTGCGGTGCCGTTGGCTTCGATCTGCGAGCCGCGCGAAACGACGAGGCCTGAAGTATCACCAGCGCTATAGAAAGTGGTTCCGGCGGGGATGGTGAGGACGGCTGCCTGGCCGCCATCAACGCCGGTGTCGTAGCCAACGAACACGGTTCCGCTCAGCGCATAGGCAGTGTTTGCGTCCAAGGTAAGATCTTCGGTGATCGTACCGGAGATCTCGACGATCTCGACGGTGGAGCCTTCGAGCATGACTTCTGCCAGGGTGAGTGCAGGGCTGGCGTCAGCAACGGCATCGTCGGGCACCAGGTCGAAGTCCGAACTCGGCGTCGGTGTTGGGGTCGGCGTTGGTGTGGGAGTTGGTGTCGGCGTTGGCGTTGGTGCTGCCGTACCTGGGGAGCTGATGTCCGTGTCCGAACACGCAACCAGCGCAAGGCTGGCAGCGCCCATGAGCATCATGTGGCGAAAAGTCTTACCCGATTTCATGACAGGGCCCTTCGTGAGGTGTGAAGCGATACGTCGGCCCCCGGCAATGGTGGAATTCCCCCTCCCCACGCCACGAGCACCACGGCGCTATGGCACAGCTGTGTGACACGAATATTACAAACCCGACGGGCTGCTATGCCCCCGTCACACCCGCAAAACGATCAGTGTACGGCGCGCCTGGACACCTCCGTAGCCTGACTGTTTCTTGTTGTTTTTCAGATACTTAAAAGATTCATAGCCCTGCCAACCAGGCGCTCATCGGGCGGTGATTGGCCAGACGCTCAGCAAGACATCCGGTCCGAGCAACCAGACACATGTGAAACCGATGGCGAGGTGCGGCCCAAAAGGCACAATCGCCGATTCGGTCCGCGCCCGACCAAGGGCCAACCGGATGGCGCCCTCTGCCAGGCCTGAAACCGACGCGATCAGTAAGAGTGGCGCCAGGTTCTCCCAACCGGCCAGTCCGCCCAGCCCGGCCATGAACTTGGCGTCTCCAAACATCATGAAAGAGGTCTTCAGCCGCCAGTCCATGTAGAGCCCGGCCAGCCGCATGGCGCAGTAGCCGAGCACCGCACCGAAGACGGCTGCGACAAAAGCGCCTTGTCCTTCAAGTGCCGCGGACGCCATCGCCACGCCGAACAGCGGAAAGGTGAGCGCGTCGGGCAGGCGAAAGGATTCGAGGTCGATCCAGACCGCCCAGGCGATCAGAACTCCGGCGGCGACGATGACCCAGACGGCGGCGTCTACCGCACACCAGAGCGAGAGGGCGACAAACAGGGTTGCCAGCGCGCCAATGCCGACCGGGGCCCAGGGCGTGCGCGGCCGCAGGACCTCGGGCACGTGGTCAAGCATGATGGCTGCCGCCGGTCACTTGCGCACCGCATCCACGTTCAGGGCGATGGAGATACGCTCCCGCTCGCCGCGATAGGGCCGCACCCCATGGCGCAGCCAGGCGGGGAACATGAGGAAATCGCCGCGCTTGGGCCGGTATTCGGGCTGCCAGGCCTGGGGCTGGTTGTCGCCGCCAAGGAATTTGAACTGGGTGTTGTGCATGGCGGCGAGAGGAAAGCGCGGATCCTCGAAATAGAACGCACCGCCGAGCCCGTCCGTATCGTCACCGCGCTCGCCGCGACCGCCCATGTCCACATACAGCACCGCCGCCCACAGGTTTCCGGGATGGGCGTGCATGTGGTTGGCCGCCCCGGGTGGGGAGACGTTCGCCCACATCTGGACCAGCCAGTGAAAGTCGTCATGGCTGGCCCCGCTGAAATGGGACATGCGCTTGGCCATGGCGATGGCCCGGTCTGACAGTGCGCGGGCCGGCGCGCCGCCCCATTGCAGCATATCGGTATCAGAATGCCAGCCGCCCATATTCGAGCGCTGCACGCCCTTGGGGTCATCTGCCCGGGCTTTATGGATGGCGACTTCGAGGTCGGCGATGAGGGCTTCACCGCCGGCCAGGTGCGCCGTCACAATGGGGGTTTCGAACAGGGCGGCACGTTGGGCCTGGACGCGGACGGAGCCATAGTCGGTCATGGGCGGTCACCTGCGGATGGCGGCTGGCTGGCCGGCGGTTCGCCGGTCTCGGCCCCGCCGCGCTCAAGGAAGGGGGCGACGTCTTCGGCGCGCATGGGCCGGCCGAAGCCGAAGCCCTGCACCTGATCGACGCCGATCGCGCGGAGCTGGGCAGTCTTGCCCACGTCCTCGACCCCCTCGGCGGTCACGCACAGCCCCAGCGCATGGCCCAGCTGCACCGTTGCAGCCAGGATCACATTGCCCCGCTCCGACCCCAGCTTGGCGGTCAGGTCGCCATCGATCTTGAGGCCATCCGCTGGTAGGTCGTGGAGCCAGGCGAGGGATGAATAGCCTGACCCGAAATCATCGAGCACCAGGCCTACGCCGGCGCCCTTGAGCGCCAGCAGGCGTTTGACCGTTTCGGCCATGTTCGCGATGGGCAGTTGTTCGGTGATCTCGATCTGGATCACGCCGCGGGGCAGTCTGTGGCGGGCCCGCAGTTCGGTGATCCGGTCCGGGAGGTCGGGTTGTTCGAGGTCATCGCTGGTCACGTTCACATGCACGAAAAGATCGCCATGGCCCGGTAGCTGGCGCCAGCGCGGGATGGCTGCGGCGGCTTGTTCGAGCATTTCTGCGGCAAGGCCGCCATCGGTGAGCCAGCCATCGGGCGGGGTGGTGCCCTGCCCTCGCCGGTCGGGTGCCGGACGGGCCAGCGCTTCGAAGCCGACGACGCGGCCTGTCTGGAGGCCGACAATCGGCTGGAACCTGGCCTGGATCGCTGTTGTCGCCATCATCCGGGCCCGCCGTCTTCAGCACCGCTGAGCCGGCGCGCGAACAGGACGTGGTCGCGGCGGACCCCGGCGATTTCCAGATAGGCCAAGGCATACCCTTCCCGTTCGAACCGGCAGGCGCGAAGGACTGTCTGGGAGCGGTTGTTTTCGGGCACGGTCGCCGCCTCGATCCGCATCAGGCCGATAATGGTGCCGGCCCACTGACAGACCGCTTCCACCGCTTCGCGCATGAACCCATGCCCTTCATGGCGGGCGCCGAGCCAGTAGCCGAGCGACGCTGACATGGCGGGTCCGCGGCGTACATGGGTAAGCGATAGCCCGCCCACCAGTGCGGCTGTGCCCTTTTCAAAGATGAGGAAGACATAGGACCGGTCCGCATCCCAGCCCTCGCGCCAGGCACGCAGGCGCATCCGCCAATCATCGATCGACAGGGCGTCATCGGGCCATTTCGGCTCCCAGGGTTCAAGGAAGCTGCGGCTTTCGGCGCGCAGCCTGGCCCAGCCTGTGTAGTCGCCCTGCCGGGGAGCGCGAATGACGCATCGTTCGGTTCGAATGACAGTGTCCCTGCGCGCCTGGCCCATCGGTCAACCGGCACCCGCCTGGGCAGTGGTCCGGCCCGATATGGCCGCTTTGACCGCACCGAGATCGGCGTCCATCTCCGAATAGACCTCGCAACGGGCGCGGAGGCCGTCGCACCGCTCTGGCAAGGGAGCCTGGTGGCCGGTCACCGCTTCGACGGTTTCGGGGAACTTGGCGGGGTGGGCGGTGGCCAGGACCACGGTGGCGGCATCGGTTTCCGGCAGTGTGCGTGCCACCGCCGTGCCGACGGCTGTGTGCGGACAGATCAGCCAGCCTGTATCGGCGTGGAACCGGGTGAGTTCATCGCCCGTCTGCGTCGCGGTGACCGAGCGTGCGGCAAGGCCAGTGCAGCCAAGCGGGCCACGGATGGTCTCGGGCAGGTCGACCTCTCCAGCCTGGGCGAAGCGTTGATAGAGGCCGGTCACGGCATCGCCATCGCGTCCCGATACTTCGAACAAGAGGCGCTCGAGATTGCTGGGCACGGTGATATCCATGGCTGGGCTGGGTGTTGGCGTCGTCTCGGTGCGCACCATGCGGCCGATCTCGAACACATCGGCCAGGGCGCGGTTGTCATTGACCGCGCAGACCACGTCGAGGCCCGCCAGCAGGCCGCATCGGGCGGCCACATAACCCGCCAGCGCATCGCCCATATTGCCGGTGGGCACGACGAACCGGATCGGACGGGCGGGGCCGAGCTGGCGCTGTGCCGATGCGTAATAGACCGATTGCGCCGCGATCCGGGCCCAATTGATCGAATTCACACCCGAAAGCCCCACAGACCCGGCAAAGGCGGTGTCCGCGAACATGGATTTGACGAAGGCCTGGCAGGTGTCGAAATCGCTGTTGAGGGCGAGGTTCTGGACATTTTCTGCGCCGGTTGTGGTCATGAACAGGCGCTGGACCGGGGAAATCCGGCCATGCGGGTGGAGGATGGTGAGGTTGACCCGGGATTGGCCGGCAAAGGCGGCGGCCGCGGCGCCCCCGGTATCACCGCTGGTGGCGCAGACAATGGACATGGTCTGCCCGCGCCGCTCGAGCGCCTGGCCGTAAAGCTCGCCGATGACCTGCATGGCCACGTCCTTGAACGCGAGGGTGGGGCCGTGATGGAGCTCCATCAGCCAATGATTGGGCCCATAGGCGACGAGGGGGGCGACGTCCGAATGAGCGAAGCGGCCATAGGCCCGTGAGCACAAGCCGCGCACGTCGACTTCGGGAAGATCGTCGCCGGCGAAGGCTTTGAGCACCCGGGTGGCGAGGTCGATATAGGTTTCGTTCGGCGCAGCGGGGGCGAGTTGGGGAAAGGTTTCAGGAACGTAGAGCCCGCCATCGGGGGCGAGGCCGGACAGGCATGCGTCGAGGAAGCCGACCGGCTCGGCCTGCCCCCGCGTCGAGATGTATCTCATGCTGCGCTCCCGATCCGCAAACGTCCCTGGGCCATGTGGAAGGCGAGATATACCCCAACCAGCGCCGCGGCGAGCCCCCACCAGGTCAGCGCGTAACCGAAATGGCGTTCGGGCGGCAGGGGGTCGATGGGTTTGGGCGCGCCATAGGGATTGGGGGTGGTCCGGGTCTGGGCCGGGTTCTCGGCATTGCGGACGGTCAGCTCCACAGGTTCGG
>JBCCBN010000044.1:0-18869 GCA_039034035.1 Pseudomonadota bacterium | reverse complement strand
CCCGAATGAAAACCGCGATATCCCTCGCTGCCTTGTGTGCATCTGCAGGCCTTTCAGCCTGCACGCCGGCGGACGGCGGGACCGCGGTGAGCCCCGGTGGGACCGAGACGCTGGCGGCTAATGATGCGGCCTGTGTGCCGGTTGCCGAGGGGGCGGTGTTCCAGCAAAGCGATGGGAGATTCATCCAGCTCGGCGGCGATGATGGCGCCTATTACCAGGTGATCGACGGCGTGCTGACCCAGGTCGACGCGCCGGAGCCGGAGATCATTGAGCGGATTGTCGAGGCGCCGCGGAGTTGGTCTGACCGGATGGAAGCGTCCTTCCCGGAGCTGGGTTTTCCGTGGCTGAAGCTGGACGCGCGGAACCTGGAGGCCGGCGTGGTGACGCTGACTGGGCTGGCCCCGACAGAGGATGCGAAGAACCGGGCGCTGGCTGCTGGTGAAGAGGCGATCAAGGCCACCGGCGAGGGGACGGACCTGTTGGTCGTTGACGGGGTGTCGGTTGAAGGTGGCGAAGCGGCGGTGGGCGATGCGTTGGCGCAGCTTGATGACCGCCCGAGCCTGGAGGCTTGCCAGACCGCCTTTGATGAGACGATGGATGGCCGGTTCGTGAGCTTTGCGGCAGGCGGCGCGGCGATCAATGATGAGAGCGCGCGGCTGCTTGATGCGCTGACTGGGGTGGCGATCCTGTGCAAGGATTACCGGGTCGATATTGCCGGGCACACGGACACGACCGGCAGCGCGCTTGCGAACCAGCAATTGTCTGAGGAACGGGCCGAGGCGGTGCGGGACTATCTGGTCGAACTGGGTGTGCCCAGAGCGGGGCTCCGGGCCATTGGCTTCGGTGAGGTTAGCCCGCTGGTGTCGGGCAACACGCCCGAGGCCCACGCCCTGAACCGCCGGGTCGAATTCACCGTCCGCACGCCGCGCTGACCGGCGATCACCGTCCCGCGAGGGCGGGGAGCGTTGTGGCGAGGGCCGGGAACGCGGCGACGGTCACGATCATGGCGATCTGCAGGGCTATGAAGGGCAGGGCCCCGCGCCAGATATCGATGGTGGCAAGCGCGTCCGGTGCAGCGCCGCGCAGGTAGAACAGCGCAAACCCGAAGGGCGGGGTAAGGAAGCTGGTCTGCAGGTTGAGCGCCATCAAGATGGCCAGCCAGACCGGGTCGAACCCCATGATGATCAATGGGGGCGCGACCAACGGCACCACGACAAAGACGATCTCGATGAAGTCGAGAAAGAAGCCCAGCACGAACATGACCAGCATGGTGATCACCAGCGCGCCCCAGGCGCCCCCGGGTGTAGCGGCCAATATGTCGGCGACGATGTCATCACCGCCAAACCCGCGAAACACGAGCGAGAAAAGCGATGCGCCGATCAGGATCAGGAACACCATGGATGTGATCGAGGCGGTGCCGGTGAGGGCCGGCTTGAGCTGGCCGGCGCGCTGGAGGGCGTAAAGGCCCACAACGAGGCTGGCGAAGAAGACTGCGCAGAGCGTGGCGGCGAGGGTCATGGCGGCTGTGTCGAAGCCGGTGAGGTCTGGTCGGTTGACCCGTAAGTCGAGCGCGCCGGCCATCACGAACACCGTGATCAGGGACACCAGGCCGGCTGCTAGCGCGTTGCGGATCCAGCGGGGCGCCTCGCCGGAGAGGCGCAGGCCCGCGAGCAGCAGCGCGCCCACGGCGCCGACGGCGGCCGCTTCGGTGGGTGACGCGATGCCACCCAGGATCGAGCCGAGCACCGTAATGATCAGGCCAAGCGGGGCACCGAGGCCGAAGGCGATCTCGCTTGCCCGGAGTGGCGGCTCATCGGTCGGCCGGGTCGGGGGGCAGGTCTCGGGCCGGAAGAGGGCATGGTAGAGGACATAGAGCAGGTAGAGCCCCACGAGCATCAGGCCCGGGATCAGGGCGCCGGCAAACAGGTCGCCTACCGAGACGACGCTGGGGCCGAGCCCCGCGGTCATGCTGGCGGCCTGGTTGGCATTGGAAATCGCGTCGGCCAGCAGGATCAGGACGATCGAGGGCGGGATGATCTGACCGAGCGTACCGGAGGCGGCAATCGTGCCCGAGGCGAGACGCGGGTCATAGCCCTCCCGCAGCATGGTGGGCAGTGCGATCAGGGTCATGGTAATGACGGTGGCGCCGACGATACCGGTCGAGGCGGCCAGGAGGGCGCCGACCCCGATGACGGCATAGCCGAGCCCCCCGCGAAGCTGGCCCAGTAGGCGGCCGGCAATGTGCAGCAAGTCTTCGGCGACCCGGGAGCGTTCGAGGATCACCCCCATCATGACAAAGAGCGGGACCGCGATCAGGACCTGGTTCTCCATCGCGCCCTGGATACGGTTGGGAAAGGCGCGGAGCAACGGTTCGGGAAAGACACCCAGGCCGATGCCGATGAGCGCGAAAACGAGCGCAACACCGCCCAGGGTCAGCGCCACGGGATAGCCGGCGATGAGCGCGCCGATGGCGACCAGGAACATGGCCACCGCGAGGAGGATCTCCAACTCCATCAGGCGCCCCCACCCTGGGAGTGGAGACTGTCTTCGCTGCGGGCGCCCCGAATGACCAGCGCGGCCTTGAGCGCCTGGGAGAGGCCCTGGGCCATCAGCAGGGCTGCAAAGGCCGGCACGAGGGTGCGGAACGCAAAGAGGAGCGGCAGACCGTCGCTTTCCCGCGAGCCCTCGAAATTCACCCAGGCGCGTACAAAGGATGGCGAAATCGCAGACCAGAAGATGAGCAGGCAGACCGGGAAGATGAAGAGATAGGCGCCGGCCAGGTCGATGCCGGCACGCCCAACGGCGCCAAATCGGGGGCGGAGAATGTCGACCCGCACATGGCCGTCATCGCGCAGGGTCGCGGCGGCGGCGAGCAGGAACAGGCTGGCAAAGCCATAGACCACCAGTTCGCTGAGCCAGGAGAAGGAGAGGCCGAATACATAGCGCGCGACGACGACGGCGGCCTGAGCGAACAGCATGATGAGGGCTGCGCCCATGGCAGCCCAGAGGGCGGCGCCGCTGACCCGGTCGATCAGGGCGGAGAGGGCGGCGGCAGGCGCGGCGAGCCGTCTGGGGCTTGCCAGCACCGCAAGCGGCAACAGGAACAAGGGCGTTGAGAGCATTCCCAGCCATTTGAGTCCGGTGCCGAGGGTGAGAAACAGGTCCGCCAATAGGATGGGGCGCCTAGGGCGTCGCCTGTTCGCGGGCGCCGTAATAGGTGCCATCGGAGACTTTTGCCCAGCCGCGCATGGATTTCAGCGCGGTCTCGAAACTCTCATAGATGCGCTTTTCCAAGGCACCGGAATTACCGGCATCACTGCGGATGTCGAGGGCAGCCTCGCCCATGGCGCGGGTAACGTCTTCGGGGAAGCTGCGGAGTTGGGTGCCGTGTTCATTGACCAATATGTCGAGATGGCGGGCATTCTCATAGGTGAACTCACCGACGCTGAGATGGTTTACGCTCTGGCAGGCCTGGGTAATGATCGCTTGCTCGGTGGCGCTGAGATCGTCCCACACGCCGCGATTGATCCCAACGGCGAGCGAGGCGCCGGGCTCATGGAAGCCGGGACCGTAATAATACGGCGCCTCGCGGTGGAAGCCGAGATAGAAATCATTCCACGGGCCGACCCATTCCGTGGCGTCGATCTGGCCAGTCTGGAGGCCCTGATAGATCTCTCCGCCCGACAAGGTGACCGCAGCGCCGCCAAGAGCGCGGACCATGTCGCCGCCCTGGCCGGGAATGCGCATCTTCAGGCCGGTGAAGTCGTCGAGACTGTTGATCTCGGTCTTGAACCAGCCGCCCATCTGGTGGCCGGTATTGGCGCCCTGGATGGCCTTGACGCCGAATTGGCCGGACAGTTCGTCCCACAGGGCCTGGCCGCCGCCAAAGTCGATCCAGCCCATGATTTCCTGGGCGGTCATGCCCATGGGGACGGCCGTGAAGAAGGGGAAGCCCTCGGACTTGGCTTTCCAGTAGTATTCCGCCCCGTGATACATGTCGGCAGAGCCATCGGCGACCGCGTCGAAGGCTTCGAGGGCTGGGACCAATTCGCCGGCGGCAAACACTTTCACTTCGATCTGGCCACCCGAAAGCTCGGCGACATATTCGGCGACGCGTTCAGCGGCCTTGCCCAGGCCGGGCAGGTTCTTCGGCCAGGTGGTGACCATGTTCAGCCGGCGCTTGCGGACGGCGATGGCGGGGGCGGAGACGCCGCCGGTTTCGGGTGCGGATTGTCCGCAGGCCGCTGCCGCCACGCCGGCCGCGCCGATGGCCGCTGCCCCAAGGACCTTGCGCCGATTGACCATGCCGATTCCTCCCGCCTTTTTTCTATCGTGCTTGTAAGGGGACGCGCTATTCGCTGTCCAGCAGCGGGCGCCAGCGGTCGCCATCGAGGACTTCGAGCGGGGTATACTGGCGCTTGTAGTCCATCTTGCCGCTGCCCTTGATCCAGTAGCCGAGATAGAGATGGGGCAGGCCGAGGGCGGCGACTTCGCGGATATGGTCGAGGATCATGTAGCGACCGAGGCTGCGGTCGGCGCGGTCGGGGTCGAAGAAGGTGTAGACCATGGACAATCCGTCGCGCAGCACATCGGTGATGGCGGCGGCGATGAGGGGGGCGTTGGGGGCGTCGCCCTGGCGGTATTCGAAGATCAGACTCTGGACCGGGCTGTCGCCGACCATGGCGACATAGTCGCGGAAGGACATGTCGGACATGCCACCGCCATCATGCCGGCCGCGAAGATAGCGCTTGAGGAGCCGGTATTGCTGGCGGGTGGCCTGGGCCGGGGTGGGGTAGCGGGTGAGGTCGTGATTGGCCCGGAGGACGCGGCGCTGATTGCGGCTGAAGCGGAACTGCTGGACATCGACCCGGACCGAGCGGCAGGCATTGCAGCTGGGGCAGGCGGGGCGGTAGGCGATGCCCTGGGAGCGGCGGAAGCCGGATTTGCTGAGCGTGTCGTGCAGCGCATCGGAATCGGAGACGACGAGCGAGGTGAACGCCTTGCGCTCGCGCTTGCCCGACAGGTAGGGGCACGGCGCCGGATTGGTCATATAGAAGCGAACGTTCCGCTTCAGTCCCAATGGGAACGTATGAGAATCGTTCAGCTTCATCGCGGCAATTAATGCATCCCCAGGTCAAAGCGCCAAGGGGCGACAAGCGTGAAGGTGATCCATAACAGCAGCACCAGGGGGCCTCCGAACCGCAGGAAGTCGCTGAACCTATAGTGACCGGGACCCATGACCAGCAAATTCGTCTGATACGCGATTGGCGTCGCAAAGCAGCAATTGGCGCCATAGATGACCGCCAGGATGAAGGGCAGGGCGTCGGCGCCGGCCTGCTCGGCGGCAGACAGGGCTATCGGTGAGAACAGGACGGCGGTGGCGGCATTGCTGAGCAGGTTGGTCAGGATTGCCACCGTCAGGAAGATTGCAGAAAGGACCGCAAGCGGGCCGAAGGGCTGGGCCAGGTTCACAATGGCCGTGGCGATCAGGTTTGCCGCGCCGGTTTGCTCCAGCGCTGCGCCCATGGCGAGGGCGGCGCCGATAACGAGGAAGATCCGCAGGTCAAGCGCGCGGCTGGCCTGGCGGGTGTTGAGGCAGCCGGTGAGGATCATCGCAACGGCGGCCAGGACCGAGGCGTTGAGGATCGACAGCAGGCCCGTCGCTGCCGCAATCACCATACCCAGCCCGATCAGGCGGGCAGCGACGATGTTGCCCGTGAGCGGGATCTCGGTCTGCGACCACTCCAGCAGGATGACGTCCCGGCTGGAGCGGAGATCGCGGAGCGCCTCGACCGGGCCGCACAGGAGCAGCGTGTCGCCGGCTTCGAGGCGGATTTCGTCGAGCTTGGTGCGGATCATGTGCGAGCGGCGCTGGATGCCCATGACGACCGCGCGGGTGAGCCGGCGGAAACCGAGCATCTCGACCGTGCGGCCGGCCATGCGTGAGCCGGGCGCGACGACGGCTTCGGTCAAGATCAGCGAGCGAGGGGAGGGGCCTTCATCGGAACTGCCGCCAGCGCCGGACCGCCAGATCTGTTCGAGCATGTCGGGCTGGGAAGAGAGCACATCCATCAGCGCCTGTCGGGTGGCGGCGATGATCACGAGATCACCGGGCCGGAGGGTGACATCGTCGAACGGGGGGAGGATCGCCCTCTCCCCGCGCTGGATCAGCCGCACGGTAAAGTTGGGCAGTTCGGTGAACATCCCCGCGACCGGACGCTTGCCGACCAGGAAATGGTCATGGCTGACCTCGATCTGGGCCACGAATTGCTTGCCTGACCCGGTGAGGATGTCTGATTCCATGTCGCTGCGGTCGGGTAGCAGGAACGGGATCCGGCTGGCGACGGCGACATAGATGGCCCCGACGCCAGCGAGGACGAGGCCGATGGGACTCTGTTCGAAAAAGCCCAGCGACACCCCCTCGATCCGGGCATAGACTTCGGCGGCCAGCAGGTTGGTCGAGGTGCCGATCAGCGTGGTCATCCCGGCGAAGATCGACACGAAACTGAGCGGCATCATAAGCCGGGACGGAGAGGCGGACATGCTGGCGGCAATGGCGCTCATCACCGGCAGGAACATGATCACCACGGGCGTATTGTTAATGAACGCGCTGATGACGAACACGAACAGGAAGGCGGCCAGCAGTGTGGCGAGTGGGGCCTGCTTGTACGATTGCGTCAACGCGCGCGTCGGCCCTTCCACCGCCCCGGTCTGGAAGAGACCCTGGCCGACCACCAGAAGCGCCATGATCGTGATGAGGGCCGGATTGCCAAACCCGGCCAGGATGCTGGCCGAGCGGATGGGGCTGCCATCAGCAGCCACCGCGCCGGGCATCGAGAAGACGAGCAGAAGCCCCGCAAGGACGCCCACGGAGATGATCTCCATGGAAAAGCGGTCCATCACATACAAGACGATCGTGACCAGCACGATGAGCAGGCTGGCCCACATGGGCCAGGCCGCCAGAGCCTCTGCGAGCAAATCGTCCTCCGCGCCCTACGAGCTTACAGGAATGCTGTAGTGCGCCGGGACATGCAAGATAACTGTCACACGCCGATTGGTGGGATGGTGGGGTTCACGGGGCAGCCGCGGGCGGCGGTCGCCATAGCCGGTAATGGCTGCGAACCGAGCCGGTGCGATGCCCGCCGTTTCGGCGATCTGGCGCGCCTGATCTGCGCGATTGGCCGACAGGGACCAGTTGCTGGCCGTACCGTTCTGGAACGCAAAAGCGTCGGTGTGGCCTTCCAGGCTGAGGGGCCAGGCGAGGGCCGCAAGGCTGGTGAACACATCGGTCATCAGCGCTTCGCCATGGGCGGTGGGCGCAGTGCTGGCGGAGGCGAAGAGGGGCGCGGCGGAGGTGTCCATCAGGTCGATGCGGAGCCCCTCGGGGGTGCGGGCGACATCGATATGGTCAGCATGGGCAAGCAGGGCAGGGCTGGCAGCAAGCGCCCTGGCAACGAGCCCGGCCGGATCAGGTCGCTCGGCCGTCTCGTCCTGCAACGCGATCGGTGCCGTGCCATCGGCGAAATAGTCTGCGATCTCGGCGCGGCCGCTTTCGGGCATGCCCTTGACCAGCCACATGACGAGGAAAAAGGCCGCAAGCGCGGTCAGGAAGTCGGCATAGGCGAGCTTCCATGTGCCCATTGGCCGGGTGGCGGCCTGGGCTAACGTCCTTGTCGGGACGCCGGGCGCGGCGGGCATTCTGCCCTGTATGCGCCGATGGGCACGTTTGTACGCCATGGGATACCGATCTTTCTGATCAATGGAGATGGGTATAGGCCAACAGGGTTGAGATCCTGTCTGCCAGGGGCTTGGGATTTCGATCAAATTTGACCTATGTGGAGGGCGTGCCCGGTCGGCACCGGTTGAGGCGCGCCAGGCGCCCGCCGCGCGTTGCCAGAACGAGCAGGAGATTACCTATGGCCCGTATCGCTTTTCTTGGCCTGGGCGTGATGGGCGCGCCCATGGCGGGCCACCTGGCAAAGGCTGGTCACAAGGTGACGGTTTGGAACCGGACCCATGACAAATCCCTCGCCTGGTGTGAGCGCCACAAGGGCGCCACCGCCGAGGACCCGGCAGCGGCCGTGTTCGGCGCGGAATTCGTCTTGATGTGCCTGGGCGATGATCCGGACGTGATCGCGGTCTATGAGCAGGTTGAGCCGTCAATCGGCGGCGGCATGGTGATCGTTGATCACACCACGGCGAGCGCGGGCCTCGCCCGTAACCTTTGTGGCCGGGCAAAAGCCAAGGGTGCAGCCTTCCTTGACGCACCGATCTCCGGCGGGGAGGCTGGCGCCCAGAAGGGGCAGTTGACGGTGATGTGCGGGGGGGACCAGCCGGCCTATGACAAGGCCGTACCGGTCATGGACGCCTTTTCCAAGCGGATCACGCTGATCGGGGACAGCGGAGCTGGGCAACTCGCCAAATCGGTCAACCAGATCTGCATTGCCGGGATCGTGCAGGGCCTTGCCGAGGGGCTGGCCTTCGCCGACGCCAATGGGCTCGATCCGGCCCGGGTGATCGAGGCAATTTCGGGCGGTGCCGCCCAGAGCTGGCAGATGGAGAACCGGTGGAAGACCATGGCTGCCGGTGAGTATGATTTCGGCTTTGCGGTAGACTGGATGCGCAAGGATCTCCGGATCGCGCTGGATGCGGCGCGGGCAAGCGGATCAAGCGCCCCGGTGACGGCATTGGTTGATCAGTTCTACGCCGAAGTGCAGGCGATGGGTGGGAGCCGCTGGGACACGTCGAGCCTGATGGCTCGGTTGAAGCGGTGAGGGGTTGCGGGGTCGAACGCGCTGACCACAGCGGGTAAGGCGTTGGATCGCGACGGTTCTGCTGCTGTCCAGCGCCCAGTTGATGGGTCCCGTTACGGCCGCGTTCCTGGGGTTGGCGGGCCCATGCCCAGGGCCTGATATGGCCCTATCCGATTGTATTGTCTGAGCCATGTGTTCATGGCGGTCCGAGTTCGATCGATGGAGGCGGACGCGCCGACCTCAGGACTTCTGCTCTTTTCGCCGACGTAGAAGACCAAAGTTCAGCTTTCGGCGATTGCCGCAAACTCCTAAGCTGAGCTCTCGTTGTTCGAGGTGAGCCGGCTGCCATGAAACATCACATCATGATCGCGCTTGGATTGTTGCTGGGCCTGATATTCGCGTATCGTGGTGCCATCGCACTCGCCACACCGGGTTGGGGACTGCCTGAGGCCTACATTGCCGGAGGGCTTGTCCTCGCCGGTTGGCTGATCAGGGCGGGCCTTGCCGAATGGCGCGCACACAAATCTGCAGGCGAATGACCGCGATCCTGCATCTGCCGGGAAGATTTAGACCAAAGTCCACCTGTTAAGGTCTGTTATTTCGGTCGATCCTCAGGCTGCGGCTCGTCCGCTCGGATAAAAGTCAGGGAGGAAACGAAAATGTCTCAACCGAAGAGTCCAATTGACGGAAAGGGCTACTGGCGGGAAACCCTCCGCCTCACCGTCATGCTGCTGGCCATCTGGTTCGCGGTCTCCTATGGGGCCGGCATTCTCCTTCGGGATGTTCTGGACCAGGTCTCGATTGGCGGCGCACCGCTAGGCTTCTGGTTTGCGCAGAACGGTTCGATCTACGTTTTTGTCGGCCTGATCTTCTACTATTGCCGCGCCATGGCCCGCCTTGAGCGCAAATACGGCGTGGAGGCTTAAGACAATGGATCAGTCATTCTGGACCTATTTCTTCGTTATCCTCACCTTTGGTATGTATATCGGCATCGCCATTTGGGCCCGTGCCGGTTCAACGGATGACTTCTACGTCGCTGGGCATGATGTCCACCCAACGGTCAACGGCATGGCAACAGCCGCGGACTGGATGTCTGCCGCATCGTTCCTGTCCATGGCCGGGCTGATCGCGTTTCTCGGCTATGGCGGCTCGGTCTATCTCATGGGCTGGACGGGCGGTTATGTGTTGCTTGCCTTGTTGCTTGCGCCGTTCCTGCGTGAGTTCGGCAAGTTCACCGTGCCGGACTTTGTCGGCGACCGGTACTATTCCACGTTCGCCCGCGTCGTGGCGGTCATCTGCGCGCTCTTTGTGTCCTTCACCTACATTGCCGGTCAGATGAAGGGCGTCGGCGTGGCCTTTTCCGGCTTCCTCGGCGTGGACTTCAATGTCGGCATTATCATCGGCATGGTCATCGTGTTCTTCTATGCGGTGCTCGGCGGCATGAAGGGCGTCACGTATACACAGGTCGCGCAGTATGTGGTCCTGATCTTCGCCTACACGGTTCCAGCGATTTTCATGTCGATCATCATCACGGGAAACCCGATCCCGCAGCTTGGCTTCATCGGTAATGCGGCGGGAACGGACGTGGCGATGCTGGACAAGCTGAACCAGGTGGTGACCGATCTCGGCTTCCTAGAATACACCCAGACGGACAAATCCATGCTGGACATCTTTGCCATCACTGGCGCGTTGATGTTCGGCACTGCGGGTTTGCCGCACGTGATCATCCGGTTTTTCACGGTCTCCTCGGCGAAGAATGCACGCATCTCCGCAGGTTGGGCGTTGGTCTTCATCGCGATCCTGTACACGACGGCTCCGGCGGTCGGCGCGTTCGCCCGGCTCAATTTCGTCGATACGGTTAATGAAGCCACCTACATCACCGACGATCAGGACTACGCGTCCACCGCTGCTGCTATCACTGACGCTGGCGGTAAGCCCGTGCCGACCTGGTACAAGGACTGGGAGCGCACCGGCCTGTTGAGCTTCGAAGACAAGAATGGCGACGGCATCATGCAGTATCGCGGGCCGAACGCCCCGGACGGCATCGAGAACGAAGTCAATCCGAACCGCGATATCTTCGTGCTCGCCAATCCGCAGATTGCGCAGCTTCCGGGCTGGGTCATTGGCCTGGTCGTGGCGGGCGGTCTTGCTGCTGCCCTCTCCACCGCGGCTGGCTTGCTGATGGTGATCAGTTCTGCTGTCAGCCATGACCTCTGCCGGCGGACCTTGTTCAAGAGCATGGACGACAAGACCGAACTCAGGGTGGCGCGCGGCGCCGCTGCGGGTGCAGTTGCCGCAGCCGGATTGCTGGGAATTTATTCCAGCCAGCTCGGCTTCGTGGCTCAGGTGGTTGCGTTCGCCTTTGGACTGGCGGCGGCGTCGCTCTTTCCCATCATCTTCCTCGGCATTTTCTGGAAGCGGATGAACAAGGAAGGCGCGATCGCCAGCATGCTGTTCGGTCTCGTGTCCACGTTCTCCTACATCTACTGGTTCAAGTTCGTGGACACCGACCCGGCCAACTGGTTCCTCGGCGTGTCGCCTGAGGGCATCGGCTTTGTGTTCATGTGGGTCTCGGCCCTGATCGGGATTGGTGTCGCGCTCGTCACCAAGGCACCGCCGCAGGACATCCAGGATCTCGTGGAGGACATCCGCGTGCCCGGAAGCCGAACGGCCCACGGCATCGCCGACGCCGGCATGGCCCCCGCACCGGCGGAGTAGCCGGGGCATCCTCCCAGGGGACAACTTGAGAGGGGCGGCCTGGTCCGCCCCCTCTTTTTGTTGGAGTTTTCATTTGCATCCCAGACTTTGGCCGCACTTGCGTTCGGTCCGGCACTTGCTCCATGTTTGGGAGCGTATGAGGAGCAATAATGCCAGTCTGGCTGATCATTCTGGGCACCGCCCTATACATGGCGGGTCTCTTCGCCATGGCATGGCGGCGCGACCAGGAAGCCGCCAAGCCGGGCTTTGAACAGAGCCCGCTGATCTACGCTTTGGCGTTGGCGGTTTACTGCACGTCCTGGACCTATTTCGGAGCTGTCGGCACGGCGGCGTCCAGCGGCTGGGACTATCTGCCTATCTATCTGGGCCCGGCGCTTGTGTTTCTCGCTCTGCCCGGCCTCATCCGCCGAATCGGCGACATTGTTGAGCGCGAGAGCATTACGTCGCTTTCGGATTTTCTGTCAGCGCGATACGGCAAGAGCCGCGCTGTTGCTGCTGCCGCAAGCCTTGCAGCGGTCATGGGCGGGCTGCCTTATATCGCCCTTCAACTGCAATCGGTCGGGATGAGTTTTCAGGAACTGTCCGGCGGTGTCTCCGGGTCGTCCGCAGGCCCGGCCGATGAAACCGTCCTGCTCACGGCGTTGATCCTTGCCCTCTTCGCGATTGTCTTCGGCGCGCGGCGGTCCGACTCCACAGAACGCAATGCCGGGTTGATGCGCGTTCTGGCTTTCGAATCGGTTGTAAAGCTGGTGGCGCTGTTGGCGGTTTGTGCGCTGTCCATTTCAATTTTATCGGGCACACCAGAAACAGATGCCGTGCGCGAACCGGTCTTCGCTGATACCGGACTGTCGGGCCGGTTCATCACCATCACGCTGTTGTCGATGGCTGCGATCATTTGCCTGCCGCGCCAATTCCATGTCGCCATGATCGAGCGGCGCTCCGCCCGCGACGTGTTGGTCGCGCGATGGGTTTTCCCGCTCTACCTTGCCGTAACGAGCCTGGTCGTTATCCCGATCACCGTAGCGGGCCTCAGCGCGCTGCCAGGCGATGTGAACGCTGACCTATTTGTCCTGTCCCTGCCGCTTAGTCGTGGCGATGGATTGCTGGCGTTTGCGGTGTTCCTCGGCGGATTTTCGGCGGCATCCGGCATGGTGATCGTCTCCACCATTGCGCTATCAACCATGGTGACGAACGACCTCATCGTGCCGGCCTTGATGCGAACGGGGCGTTTTGGACGTCTCAGCGGCGATTCCGGGTCTCGTATTCTGAGCGTCCGCCGGTTTGTCATTCTTGCCCTGATGCTGCTTGCCTACGCGTACTACCGCGCAGCGGGCGGCGGTGAGGCGCTAGCGCAGATCGGGCTTTTGTCCTTTGCGGCAGCGATCCAGTTTTCACCGGCGCTGATTGGGGCGGTGTACTGGCGAGGCGGACGCCGGTCCGGGGCGCTTGTCGGTCTCATCGCTGGCATGGGGGTATGGGCCTACACCCTGTTCCTGCCGAACCTGGTGGGCGTGGACCGTATCGCCGCGTGGGTGCCCAATATGCTTGATCCCCACGGCTTGCTGGGCATGCCGCTGGGCGACAGTCTCACCCATGGGGTCGTGTGGAGCCTCGGCGTCAATGTCGCCGCTTTCATCGGCATATCCGCCTGGTCACGCGAGCGCCTGCGGGATCGGATTCAGGCCGAAGCGTTTGCAAGTGATCGAAACGACCGGATCGCCCCGCCTGCACCTGCCTTCGCCGCCACAGATAGCGTAACGCCCGACGGGCTGAAAGCGCTGGCCGCCCGTTTCCTCAACGAAGACGCCGTTCGCTATGCCTTCGACCAATTCGAGGCGGACACGGGCGTAACGACCAGCGGCGGAGCCCCCGCAGACTGGCCACTCATCCAGCGAACCGAGCGTCTGCTTGCCAGTGCGCTTGGGGCACCCTCGGCGCGTGTGGTGATGTCGTCAGCCATTGGCGGCGGCGATGTTGCCTTCGGCGACGTCCTGTCGATCCTCGACCACCAGACCCAGGCCGAGCGCTTTGACCGCAATATGCTTCAGTCCATGTTGGAAAACATCTCCCAGGGGATCAGCGTCGTCGACCACAAACAACGCCTCGTCGCCTGGAACGCGGCATATATCGACCTCTTCGATTACCCCCCGGCGCTGCTCTCCATCGGCGAACCGATCGCCAGCCTCATCGCGCACAATACCGCAAGCGGATGGATCGAAGGTGATCCGGCCGTCGAAGCCAAGCGGCGGATAAGCTATATGAAAGCGGGCCGCCCCCACGTCTATGAACGCCAGATGCCCGATGGCCGATGGCTCAGAATCACTGGCAGCCCCATGCCGGGCGGCGGATACGTCACCAGTTTCGCCGACATTACCGTCGACAAGCAGCGCGAGCAGGCCCTCATTGAAGCCAACGAGACGCTGGAGGCCCGCGTCGCCGCTCGCACGACCGAACTGGAAGCCATGGCAACCAAACTCGACGCCGCGCGCCAGGATGCGGAAGGGGCGAACGCATCCAAGACCCGCTTTCTGGCGGCTGCGAGCCATGACCTGCTGCAACCGCTTAACGCCGCGCGTCTCTTCCTCGGCTCGATTGACCCGGCGGACGCGCCCGGATCGACCGTCAACCGCGATCTTGTTGCCAAGACGGACAGGGCCATACAATCGGCCGATGATCTCCTGAAAGGCCTTCTGGATATCTCGCGCCTCGACCATGGGAAGATCGAGGCCCAGCCGGTAAAGCTGCCGATTGGCCCGCTGCTGGAAGACTTGGCCGACGAAGCCGAGCCCATGGCCGCGCGCGCCAGGCTTGATCTTCGTGTCGCCCCAACCAGCCTTTCGGTGGTTACTGATCCGGATTTTCTGACCAGCATTCTGCGAAACTTCATTTCCAATGCCCGGCGTTACACTCATTCCGGCGGGATCTTGCTGGGGGCGCGCCGGCGCGGCACCTCCGTACGGATCGAAGTTTGGGATACTGGTCCCGGCATTCCGGCCGACAGGATCGACGGCTTGTTCGAAGAATTCCAGCGCGGGTCTGACGCCGACAATATGGGTGTGCGGGGTGCAGGCCTTGGCCTGTCGGTCGCCCGGCGTCTTGCAGAACTCATGGACGCAGCCATCGAGGTGCGCTCCGTGCCGGGAAAGGGGAGCGTCTTTTCGGTTTCGGTCCCGATGGGCGAAACGCTGTCGGAGACTCTCGGTGCGGCCAGCAACAAGACAGTCGCCGCCGAGCCCCGGCTCGAAGGGCTGTCTGTCCTGTGCATCGATGATGAGCCCTCTATTCTCGAAGCCATGGACACGCTGCTGACGCGTTGGGGCTGCCACCCGCTTGTCGCGCGGAGCAGCCATGACGCACGAACCGTTCGTCAAAGGAACGCTGTCGACGTGGTTATCGCAGACCTCGACCTCCGCGAGCCGATCAACGGCCTTGCGCTCCTGGCGGAACTGCGCCCCTCACTCGCCGATCCGCGCAACGTGATGCTTCTCACCGCTAGACGCGGGCCAGCGGCCGAGCGGGATGCCAAGGCACTGGACGTAACGCTGATGACAAAACCGGCCGACCCCGAGGGGCTTCGCACGTTCCTGATCGACTGCATGGCCCGGTCTCAGGATCAGGCGGCGGAGTGATCGTCTGCCGAGAGCGCGCCCCGGTACAATAACAGGGCCTGCGTCCGGTTGTTGGCACCCAGCTTTCTGAATATCGCTGTCATGTGCGCCTTCACTGTGGCGACCGATATGCCCATGTCGAAGGCGATCTGCTTGTTGAGCAAGCCATCGGACAGACCGGCGAGGACCTTGCGCTGTGCCGGCGTCAGGCTGGACACGCGCTCGGCCATGTCGTTGGTGGGCACATCATCGGTCTGCGGAAACCAATGGCCACCATCAAGACAGGTGACCAATGCGGCTGACAAATCGTCCAGCGCCATACTCTTCGGCAGGTATCCGGCCGCACCAAGCGTTCTGGCCTTTGCGTAAGCGGTGTCGCTCTCTGTCGCTGACACGACCACAATTGGACAATCCACACCTCGTCCCTTCAGGTCGGACAGGCCCGAAAATCCCGATGCGTCCGGCAAGGTAAGGTCCAGCAGGACAAGATCGCACCACCCGTCCGCCAGTGCCGCTTTTGCATCGGACAAACTGGCGGCATGCCGTGTGGTCGCCTGGCCCGAGAACGCCCGGTCCAACGCCGTCTCCAGGGCATCCCGAAACAGTGGATGATCATCCACAATCAACACTCTTGGTGTGGCGTCCATGCTTTCCTCCGGTGACACCGTCTCGCCGAATTTCCGGTCTTGCGGGTCTTCAGTCCGTGCAGCTTACGTGTCACCGCGCGCCTGTCGAGAGGGCTTAGACTTTTGTCTTACGGCCAATGTCGAATGGCGAGCGCCTCCCGTGTTCCCGATACTCGCTGCACAAAAGATAGCAGGGAAGGAACGGCGATGATGCCCCGATTCAAGACACTACTGATGAGCGCGACCAGTGCCATCGTGGCTGCTGGCGCATCCGCGCAATCGGCCAGCATTGAAGACCGCATCTCCACCCTTGAAGCCATGGTCGCCGACCTCAAGGCTGAACTCGCCGCCGAGCGCGAAGACATTGTCCGACTTGAGACCCGCTCAGAAGAAGCCATCCAGACCGTCACGGGCCTGCGCGAGCGCACGGGCTTCAATGTCGGAGACGCCACGCTCTCCTTTGGCGGATTTGTTGACTTCGATGCCCATGTCACATCGCTTTCGGACGGGGCCTTCTCGGCCAATTCCGTCGTCCGCGATTTCTACATTCCCGGAGCCACGCCCACCGGTGGAGAGGGAACAACAACCACGGATTTCACCGCTGAAGCCACGCGGTTCTACCTTGATGGCACACAGAGTATCGATGGCCGGAAAGTCACCGGCCACATTGAGCTGGACTTCCTCCTGTCGGCCCAGGGGAACCAGCGCGTGTCAAACTCCTATGCGCCGCGCCTGCGCCGGGCCTATCTCGACATCGATGGCAAATGGCGGATCGGGCAGGAATGGTCCACCTTCCAGAACACGTCCGCCATTCCCGAAAGCGCCAGCTTCCTCATCCTGTCCGATGGGATGATCTTCGAACGCCAGGCGCTCCTGCGCTACACGAACGGTCCTTGGCAATTCGCGCTGGAGAATGGTAATGCCACGGTCACGCCGCTCACCGGTGGACGGCTCGAAGCCGATGGCAACGTCATCCCGGACGTCGTCGCGCGATACAATCACACCGGCGATTTTGGAAATGTCTCCTTCGCCGCCATTGCCCGCCAGCTCCGGCTGGAGACGGGCACTGTGGAAGAGGAAACGTTCGGGTGGGGCCTGTCGGCGTCGGGACGCCTCAAGGTCGGCAAGAAGGATGATATCCGCTTCAATCTTGCCGGCGGCGAAGGCATGGGGCGGTATATAGGCCTAAACGCATTCAATGGCGCAGCGATCGATCCGATCGATGGCTCCCTGGAAGCGATCGCCAGCTATGGCGGGCTGATCGCGTGGCGTCACCCCTTCGGCGAGACCGCGCGATTGAATGTCGGCTATTCTGGTCTGTTCGCGGACAATCCGGACTCTGTCGGCGGTACGGCGTCGAAATCCGTGCAATCTGTGTACGGTGCAATTCTCTGGGATATCGCTCCCAAGGTCACGCTCGGAACCGAGCTCATGGCGGGCCTTCGCGAGTTGGAAAATGGCGACGATGGCAGCATCACGCGGTTCACCTTCTCATCCAAATACGCCTTCTAGGGTGAGTAACCGATACACGCAGATGGCAGATGGAGCTTTGACCATGACCGAGTCCGACAACACCTACGCCGTCCCGGCGGAATTTGCCGCGAACGCCAACCTGTCCCCATCGGCCTATGCCGACATGTACGCCGCCTCTATCGCCGATCCAGAAGCCTTTTGGGGCGAGCACGGCAAACGGCTGGATTGGATGTCGCCCTATCGCCAGGTGAAGGATGTTTCTTGGGCGAAGGATGACCTGCACGTGCGCTGGTATGGCGACGGGGTGCTGAACGCCTGCGCCAACTGCCTGGACCGTCATCTTGAGAGCCGCGGCGACAAACCGGCCATTATCTGGGAAGGCGATGACCCCGGAGACAGTCACACGCTCACCTACAAACAGGCGCATGCGGCGGTCTGCAAGTTCGCCAATGTACTCAAAGGCCTCGGCGTGAAGAAAGGCGATCGGGTCACGATCTACATGCCCATGATCGTGGAGGCGGCTTATGCCATGCTTGCCTGTGCGCGCATCGGCGCGGTCCATTCGGTTGTCTTCGGCGGCTTCTCTCCGGAAGCTTTGGCGGGGCGCATCACCGATTGCGCATCCGAGTACGTCATCACGGCCGATGAAGGCCTTCGCGGCGGGCGCACAGTCCCGCTCAAAGCCAATGCCGACAAGGCCGCAGCGCTTGCCGGGGACATGGTGAAAGCCATGCTGGTTGTGCGGCGCACCGGAGCCGATGTGGCCATGGTGCAGGGCCGTGATCACTGGCTCCACCAGGCCAGCGCGGATGTCTCCGCCGATTGCCCGCCAGAGCCGATGAACGCCGAAGACCCGCTCTTCATCCTCTATACCTCAGGCTCCACCGGACAGCCCAAGGGTGTCCTGCACACCACCGGCGGCTACATGGTCTGGGCCTCCATGACCCATGAGTATGTCTTCGATCTGAAAGAAGATGATGTGTACTGGTGCACCGCCGATGTCGGCTGGGTCACCGGCCACTCCTACATCGTCTATGGCCCCCTTGCGAACGGGGCCACGACGGTGATGTTTGAGGGCGTGCCGACGTATCCGGATTCCTCGCGCTTCTGGCAGGTGTGCGACAAGCACAGAGTCTCGATCTTCTACACGGCTCCAACCGCCATCCGCGCCTTGATGCGCGAGGGCGATGACCCGGTGAAAGCCACCGACCGGTCCTCCCTCCGCCTGCTTGGCTCGGTGGGCGAGCCGATCAATCCGGAGGCGTGGGAGTGGTACTACCACACGGTCGGCGAAGGGCGCTGCCCCATCGTGGACACCTATTGGCAGACCGAGACCGGGGCCTGCATGATGGTGCCACTGCCGGGCGCGAGCGACATGAAGCCCGGCGCAGCGTCCCATCCCTTCTTCGGCATTGTCCCGAAACTGCTCGATGCGGAAGGCCGCGAGCTGACCGGAGCCACCGAAGGCAATCTCGTCATCACAGAGAGCTGGCCCGGCCAGATGCGCACGGTCTATGGCGACCATCAGCGCTTCATCGACACGTATTTTTCCGCCTATGCGGGGCTTTACTTCACCGGCGATGGTTGCCGGCGCGACGAGGACGGCTTCTACTGGATCACCGGCCGTGTGGATGATGTGATCAACGTCTCCGGTCACCGCATGGGAACGGCAGAAGTGGAAAGCGCGCTGG
>JBCCBN010000043.1:0-19182 GCA_039034035.1 Pseudomonadota bacterium | reverse complement strand
CAATATGTGGTCAGGCCGAGCCCGCTCTATTTCGCTGAGCGGCTGAGCGAGCACCATGGCGGGGCGAAAATCTACTTCAAGCGGGATGAGCTGAACCATACCGGCGCGCACAAGATCAACAACTGCCTGGGCCAGGTTCTGCTGGCGATGCGGATGGGCAAGACGCGGATCATTGCCGAGACCGGAGCGGGCCAGCACGGAGTGGCGACGGCGACCGTGTGTGCGCGGTTCGGGCTGAAATGCGTGGTGTTCATGGGCGCGACGGATGTGGAACGGCAGAAGCCCAACGTGTTCCGCATGAAGCTGCTGGGCGCGGAGATTGTGCCGGTCTCCTCCGGCACGGGCACGCTGAAGGATGCGATGAATGAGGCGTTGCGCGACTGGGTGACGAATGTCGACGACACATTCTACTGCATCGGTACGGCGGCAGGGCCCCACCCCTATCCCGAATTGGTGCGGGACTTCCAGTCGGTGATCGGGCGGGAGGCGCGGGCGCAGGTGCTGGAGCGGGAAGGGCGGCTGCCTGATGCGGTGATGGCGTGCATCGGTGGCGGGTCGAACGCGATCGGGCTGTTTCATCCGTTCCTGGAGGATGAAGGGGTGCGGCTGATCGGTGTGGAGGCGGCGGGCCACGGTATCGAGACAGGCGAACATGCGGCGGCGCTCAATGGCGGCGCGCCGGGCATCCTGCATGGCAACAAGACCTATCTGTTGCAGACCGGCGATGGGCAGATCGTGGACGCGCACTCGATCTCGGCGGGGCTGGATTATCCCGGCATCGGGCCCGAGCATGCCTTCCTGCGCGATAGTGGACGGGCAAGTTACCTCTCCTGTACCGATAGCGAAGCGCTGGAGGCGTTCCAGCTGTGCACGCGGCTGGAGGGGATCATCCCGGCGCTGGAGCCGGCGCACGCCCTCGCCCGGGTCGGGGAGGTCGCGCAGGAGCTGGGGCCGGAGGGGCTGTTGATCCTGAATCTGTGCGGACGGGGCGACAAGGATGTGTTCTCGGTGGCCGAGGCGCTGGGCGTGGAGATTTGAGCAGGGCCGCCTGCCTGAGCGTACTCAATGATAATTGATTGATTTCTTTGATTCAATCGAATATCGTTGAACATGGACAATCGGGCCGACTATTTCCTGCTGCTCGCTGACCTGAAGAGATCGACCGATCTCGATGCGGCGGGGTCGGCGCGCCTGTTTGGCCGGCTCAATCAGGCGCTGACGGACTGGTCCGATGCGTGCTCCGGTGACCTGTTGGCAGGGTTGGACCTCAATTATGGCGATGAGTTCGCCGGCCTTTTTGTTCGTCCGAACCGGATCTACGAGGTCGTGGATGGCGTGCGCGATGCCTTGCGGGGATATGGCCGCTTTCGGGTCGCGATCGCCCGCGGGCGGATCGGGGCTGTCTCGGAAGACACCAGCCAGATGGGCGGGCCGGTCTTCAAATTGGCGAATGACGCGCTGTCATCGCTGAAATCGCGGGGTCAATTTGCCCAGTGGGTCTTGGGCAATCCGCTGATCGATGAGACGCTGAGTGTGTTGACCGAGGCCGGCAACACGCTGCGCGAGGACATGACCGATTACCAGTACAGAGTCTTCCAACACTTGCGGGACGGTACCAGCCAACGGGAGATCGCCGCGCAGCTGGGCAAGTTCGAGCAGTCTGTCTCGGACGCGGCAAAGCGCGGCCACGCGGACCTTGCCCTGCAGATCGACCAGGCCATCGATGCCCATCTTCGTTCAATGGAATTCGATTGATACCGGAGGTTCAATTGGAATCGATTGAAATCGGTACACTCTTGCCTCTGTTGGGCGTCAGCGGCTTGTTCGTGGCGAGTTTTGTCTTCTCCACGCTGGTTATTCGCCTGCTGATCCCGTTGCTGGATGATGGCTCGGAGGGGACTTCCGCTGCGCGGCGGGACAGCGGGTTCATCGGCGTACCCTTGCCGGAAAGCTCGTCGACGGCGGTGTTCGACCTCAGGTCGACGGGTTTCTGGATCGGCTTCTGTGAGACGTTGCTGATCTTCGTCCTGGTGTATGCTGGCGCGTTCAGTGCGCTGGCGATCATCATTGGCGCGAAGCAATTCGTCCGCAATGAGAAGATCAAGGAGCGGCCGTCCTACTATCTGTTGGGTACGCTGGCGAACCTGGCCCTGGCGGTTCTCTTCGCGCTGGTTTCGACGGCGATCTGGCCGAGCCCGATGCCATAGCCGGCCCTTCCTGCTGGCGGTCCGCGATGGATGGTGGACAAGCAGGGCCCGCTCGCGCCATATCCGCCTCCATGCCGACGCAACGAATTTCCGCTCGTTTTGACCGCGCCAGGGCCGAGGGCCGGACCGCGCTTGTGGCCTATGTCATGGCCGGCGATCCGGACATCGAGACCAGCTATGCCAATCTCTGCGCCTTGCGGGATAATGGGGCCGACATCATCGAATTGGGGGCGCCGTTCACCGACCCCATGGCCGATGGCCCCTCGATCCAGCGGGCGGGGCTGCGCAGCCTGGCAGCGGGGACGACGCTGGACGATGTGCTGGCGCTGGCGCGGCAGTTTCGGGAAGGCGATAGCGAGACGCCGCTGATCCTGATGGGCTATGCCAATCCGATACACAGCCGGGGCTATGAGGCGTTTGCGGCGGCTGCGGCGGGCGCGGGGATCGATGGGACGATCCTTGTTGATCTGCCGCCGGAGGAAGACGGGCCCCTGCGCGATGCGATGGCGGCCCATGACCTGTCTGTGATCCGGCTGGCGACGCCGACGACCCATGCCGAGCGGATGGCGACGGTGGCCGAGGGGGCGTCGGGGTTTTTGTACTTCGTGGCGGTCAACGGGGTGACCGGGGCCGGGGCGGCGGACCCGGCAGCGATTGCCGGGAATGTGGCCATGGCGCGCCGGATTTCGGGACTGCCTGTGTGTGTGGGGTTCGGGGTCAAAACCGGTGCACAAGCGGCTGAAATGGCGAAAATTGCCGATGGCGTTGTTGTGGGCTCGGCCTTCGTGGACCATGTTGAAAGGGCCGTCGAGGCGAACACGCCAGCAGGCGCCCCACAGGCGATGGGCGCGCTGGCAAAGGAATTGAGCGGCGCAATGAAAGCGGTGCTGACCGAATAGGCGGCACGCCGGAAAAGCGCGCGATTGGAGACATTCTGCGATGAACTGGCTGACAAATTTCCGCCCACTCGGGCTGAAGACCTGGCTGACCAAGAAGGACACGCCGGACAATCTGTGGATCAAATGCCCCGCCAGTGGGGAGCTGGTTTACAAGAGCGACCTTGAGGAAAGCTGGCATGTGACGCCGGCGGGCGCGCATCTGAGGATCAGCCCGCGCGTGCGGTTCCGGTTGTTCTTCGATGATGAGCGCTGGGAGCCGATCGCGCTGCCGGAGGTGCCGGTCGATCCGCTGAAGTTCAAGGATGACAAGGCCTACCCCTCGCGCCTGAAGGCGGCGAAATCGAAGATTGCGAGCCGCGAGAAGGAAGAGACCCAGGCGGGCGGCGCCCCGATCCAGCAGGATGACTGCATGGCGGCCGCGTTCGGCAAGGTGGGCGGCTTGCCGGTGGTGGTGCTGGTGCAGGATTTTGCGTTCATGGGCGGCTCGCTGGGCATGGCGGCGGGCGAGGCGTTTATTGCCGCCGCGCAGATGGCGGTGGCGCGGAAGGCGGCCTTCGTGGTGTGCACCGCATCGGGCGGCGCGCGGATGCAGGAGGGCACGCTGTCGCTGATGCAGATGCCGCGCACGACGCTGGCGATTACCGAAGTGCGCGAAGCGGGGCTGCCCTATGTGGTGGTACTGACCGATCCGACATCGGGCGGGGTGTCGGCGTCTTATGCGATGCTGGGCGATGTGCACCTGGCCGAGCCGGGCGCGATGATCGCGTTTTCCGGGCCGCGCGTGATCGAGCAGACGATCCGGGAGAAGCTGCCCGATGGGTTCCAGCGGTCTGAATTCCTTCGGGAAAAGGGGCAGGTGGATGCTGTGGTTGACCGGCGCGAGCTGAAGGCGACGTTGAGCACGATCCTGGGGCACCTGATGCACCAGGTGAAGGTGGAAAAGCGTGACGGGACGCCATCTGTGCAACCGCCGCCGGCCGATGGCGTGGCGGATGTGGCGGAAGACGCCGCCCGGTGAGCCAGGACGCCCCGGCCGTAGAAGCGGCGCTTGCAGCCTTTGAGGGCCGCTATCCCGCGACGATCGAACTCTCCCTTGGCCGGATCGAAGCGCTGTTGTCGGCGCTGGGTGATCCGCATCTGCGGCTGCCGCCGACGGTCCATGTAGCGGGTACCAATGGCAAGGGATCGACCTGTGCCTATCTGCGTGCGATTGCCGAGGCGGCGGGGCTGGCGGTACATGTGTTCAGCTCGCCGCATCTGGTGCGGTTCAATGAGCGGATACGGCTGGCGGGCAAGCTGATCGATGATCGCCGGCTGGTCGATGTGTTGGCGCGGACGCGGGCGGCGCTGGGCGATGGCGAGATCACCCATTTCGAGGCGACGACAGCGGCGGCGTTCCTGGCGTTTTCCGAAGTCCCCGCGGATGTGTTGGTGCTGGAAGTGGGGCTGGGCGGCCGGTTTGACGCCACGAATGTGATCGAGACGGCTGACCTCTGTGTGATCACGCCGGTGGATTACGACCACAAGCAGTTTCTGGGAACCGACCTGGCGCGGATCGCGTGGGAGAAGGCGGGGATCATCAAGCGCGGCGTGCCGGTGGTGTCGGCGGTGCAATCGCGGGTGTGCGCGGATGTGATCGCGGGGGAGGCGGCGAAGCTGGAGGCGCCGTTGACCGTGCCGACCGCAGCCGATGTGGCTGCGCTGCCCGGGGAGGTGAGCCTGAAGGGCCAGCACCAGAGGCACAATGCGGCGCTGGCGGCGAAGGCGTTGCAGATCCTCGATCCGGGGCGGGTGACGCATCGGGCGGTGGCCCGGGGGGTGGCTGAGGCCGAATGGCCGGCGCGGATGCAGCGGCTGAAGCTGGGGCCGGTGACGGCGCTGGCGGGCGGGGCGGCGGTGTGGCTGGATGGTGGGCACAACCCGCATGCGGCAACGGCAATTGCCCAGGTGTTGCGGGAGATGGGTGGGCGGACGGTGCTGGTATCGGCGATGATGGGGTCCAAGGACCATGCCGGCTTTTTCTTCCCGTTCGAGGGCGTGGCCGAAGCGGTGCACACCATGCCCAATACCGAAGGCCATGCCGGGGCGGCGCCGGACGTGCTGGCTGCGGCGGCACGAGCCGCGATCCCGGTGGCGGTGGCCCATGACGGGTTCGAGGCGGCGATGGCGGCAGCGGCGGCGCGGCGGCCCGACCGGATCCTGATCTGTGGATCGCTGTATCTGGCGGGCGATGTGCTGGCGCTGAACCATGAAGCGCCGACCTGAATTCGCTGGGCTTGCCGTTGGGGAATGGGATAGTCTGCTGCGCAAACGGTAGTGGAGGAACGGCCATGGGCGAGCGGATCACGGTGGATGTTACGGATGGGGTGGCCGATGTGCGCCTCAACCGGCCGGACAAGATGAACGCGCTGGATGAGGCGATGTTCGAAGCGCTAGTGGAGACGCCGAAGCAGCTTGAGGCGGACCGGCGGGTACGGTGTGTCGTGATGTCGGGCGAGGGGCGAGCCTTTTGTGCAGGCCTCGACATGGGCAATTTCGGCAAGATGGCGGAAGGCGGGTCCGGCGATGGCGGGCGCCCGGGCGGGCGGAGCCGGCTGGCGGAGCGGACCCATGGTATCGCCAATCGCGCCCAGCAGGCGGTGTGGGGCTGGCGGCAGTTGCGGGTGCCGGTGATCTCTGCGGCCCATGGCGTGGCGCTAGGCGGGGGGCTGCAGGTGCTGCTGGGCTCTGACATCCGGATTGTGCATCCCGAGACCAAGCTCTCGATTCTGGAAGTGAAATGGGGGTTGGTACCGGACATGTCGTCGACGGTGTTCATGCGTCATTTCGTGCGCGACGATATCATCCGAGAGCTTACGTATACGGGGCGGATCTTTTCGGGGACGGAAGCGGGGGCGTATGGTTTTGCCACCCATGTAAGCGAGACGCCGCTGGAGGATGCGCTGGCGCTCGCGCGGGAGATCGCGACCAAGAGCCCCGATGCGGTACAGGGCGCCAAGGCGCTCTACAACAGCCTGCCGGACCGGAGCGAGGCCGAAGCGATGCTGGCGGAGTCCGAGCACCAGGACGGGCTGATCGGCTCGCCGAACCAGATCGAGGCGATCATGGCCGGGATGCAGAAGCGCGTGGGCAATTTCGAGGATATCTGAGCGGGCGTGAGGGGGACGGCCGATCGGTGATTGAGGCGTCAAGGATCGAGGCGGGCTGGGGGCGCGATCGTTGACCGATCATGCGTTGCGGATGGTGAGGCCGCCATCGACGGGGATGACGGCGCCGGTGAGGTAGCTGGCCGATGGGAGCACGCAGGCGAGGGTGATGTGGGCGACCTCTTCGGGGTCGCCATAGCGTTTGAGGGCGGTGCGGCGCTTGGCGAAGATGGTTTTCTGGTCTTCGGGGATTTCGGCATTGATCGAGGTGCGGATCGGGCCGGGGCAGATGCAATTGACGGTGATGCCTTCCTTGCCGAGGTCAACGGCGAGGCCGCGGGTGATGCCGATGACGCCATGCTTGGCCGCGACATAGGGGCTGTTACCGGGGGTGGCGCCGAGCCCTTCGGTGGAGGCGACGTTGACGATGCGGGCGGCGTCGGACTGGCGCAGCCAGGGCAGGGCGGCGCGGACGATCCGCTGGTGGGAGGACAGCATGACCGAGAGGCTTTTCGTCCAGCTTTCCTCATAGGCGGGCTCGTCATCGATGGGGGCGAATTTCGCAAAGCCGGCATTGTTCACGATGATATCGATGCCGCCAAAATGGGAGGCGATGTCGGGGATGACGGCGCCGAAGGCATCGGGGTCGTCAACATCAAGGGCCCAGGCGCGGGCATGGGTGATGCCGGCGGCCTTGAGATCGTCCACCACGGCGTCACAGCCGGGCTTGTTGCGGTCGGTGACCGCGACATTGGCGCCTTCACGGGCGAAGAGGTGGGCGGTGGCGCGGCCCATGCCGCTCGCGGCACCTGTGATGATGGCGGTGCGTCCAGCGATCGAGCGGCTGAGGGCGGTGTAGTCATACATGGGGGTCAGGGTCCGTGTGATGGGCGTGTCGCTCCCATCCTATTTGAGAAAGCCGGCCCGTCGAGGGGCGCGCCTTTTGGGGCAGGTGGCCTGGGTGGCGCGGTCGGCCGTTTGGGGTGGGACGGTGCGGGATCCCTCGCATCCGGTGAGACGGGACAAAGCTGAGGCGGATTCACCTCTTGGTAACTCTTTTTCTCTAATTAGGAGAATAACGGAGCAAGAACATCCCGGTTGCGGGATGAATTCTCGCTTTGGGTGTTTTTTGGCTCGCCGGGCACCGTTTCAGTACCTCCCTCCATACACTCCCACCAGGGGTCCGACCGTTTCGGATCCCTGGTTTTCTTTGCCGATTTGGGAGTGAGGGGCTTTGCGGTCCGAGGCGCCCGGGGGCCGGGCCGGCGACCACCTGCTCAGGGCCGGCCGATACTGGTATAGGCGAGGCCACGCTTTTCCATGTCTGCCGGATCGTAGATGTTGCGGAGGTCGACCACGACATTGCCGCTCATCTCTTCCTTCACCCGGCGCATGTCGAGGGCGCGGAACTGGTGCCATTCGGTGATCAGGACCACGGCGTCGGCCCCTTCGATGGCATGCCAGGGCCCGTCGCAGTATTTCGGGCCGTCCATCAGCTTTGCGGATTCTTCCATGGCTTCGGGATCATAGGCCTTCACCTGGGCGCCGGCAGCGATCAGGGCGGGCACGATGTCGAGGCTGGGGGCGTCGCACATATCATCGGTATTGGGTTTGAAGGCGAGGCCGAGAACAGCGATGGTCTTGCCCGACACGTCGCCGCCCATGGCGTCGATCACCTTGTCGGCCATGGCCTTCTTGCGGCGATTGTTGACGTCGATCACGGTGTCGACGATCCGGACAGGGCTGCCATAATCATGGGCGGTCTTGGTCAGGGCCAGGGTGTCTTTCGGAAAGCAGGAGCCGCCATAGCCCGGGCCGGCATTGAGGAATTTCCGGCCAATGCGGCCATCAAGGCCAATGCCGCGAGAAACTTCCTGCACATTAGCGCCGACCTTTTCGCACAGGTCGGCCATTTCGTTGATGAAGGTGATCTTCACGGCGAGGAAGGCGTTCGCGGCGTATTTGATCAGTTCCGAGGTGCGCCGCGAGGTGAACAGGATCGGCGTTTCGTTGAGGAAGAGCGGGCGGTAAAGCTCGCGCATCTGCTCGCGGGCGCGCTCATCATCGGTGCCGACGACGACGCGGTCAGGGATCTGGAAATCCTTGATGGCGGCGCCTTCGCGGAGGAATTCGGGATTTGACACAACGGCGAAGTCTGCGTCGGGGCGGGTCTTGCGGATGATCGCCTCGACCTCGTCGCCGGTGCCGACCGGGACGGTGGACTTGGTGACTATGACGGTGAACCCGTCGATGAGGCCGGCGATCTCTTCGGCTGCGGCATAGACATAGGTGAGATCGGCATGGCCGTCGCCGCGGCGGGAGGGGGTTCCGACGGCGATGAACACCGCGTCGGAATTGCGCACCGCTTCGGCGGCGTCGGTGGTGAAGAACAGGCGTTCTTCCTTGACGTTCTGTTCGACCAGCGTGTCGAGGCCGGGTTCGAAGATCGGGATTTCGCCCTTGTTCAGCCGCTCGATCTTGGAGGCGTCCTTGTCGACGCAGGTCACCACATGGCCGAAATCTGCGAAACAGGCGCCGGACACGAGGCCGACATAACCGGTACCAATCATCGTGACACGCATGGGTCACCTCCTTTGGAAACTGCACGTCCGGGCCCGCGCGTATTGCCGACTCACCCAGCGTGGATCGGGGCGAGACTTCGCGCTGGCCTCATCCTTCGTCAACCCCTGGCACCCCGCGGGCCACGCAGACGGTGTTGGTTTCCCGCGAGAGGGTGAACTTCATTTAATATTGTATTCCAAATAGAAAAAAGTATATCGAAATTCGGGTGACACGGAGCTGGTGAGGCATGGGGCCTCGCAGGCTGTCCGTTCGCCCAGACAGACAAGAGAGGAAGACACTGATGATCTGGAAATCCATAGCGGCGCTCGGACTGGCCGTTTCGGTCGTTGGCGCTGCGAGCGCCCAGCAATGGTATGTCGGCGGGTCGGTCGGCTTCAGCCAGCAGAATGACAGTGACAATTCCGGCCAGACCGGCGCTTTCACGACGGGAAATCTCGGAGATGGTAGCACTTTGGATGTGGCCGAAGGGACGGACTATGGCTGGACGACCGAGTTTGATGGCGGCCTGGCCCTGGCTGCGGAAGCTGGGCTGAAGTATGCCAATGGCCTGCGGTCTGGCATCGAGATCGCTTACCTGCAGTCCGATGTGGACACCCATGTCGGTGTCACGCTGGGCGGTGGCAGTATAGATGGCGTGGACGCGGCGGCGCTGGCCGGGTCAGCGGACCCGCTGGGCGTGACGGTTGGTGAACTCGTATCCGATGGCCGTGGCGAAATCAGCAGCACGGCGGTGTTCGCGAACGTCTATTATGATTTCAACCGGGACGGCCCGCTCAGCCCGTATCTCGGCGCCGGGATCGGTTTTGCGGATGTGGATGTGGAGTATGCCCCTTCCGGCGTGGGCATCATTGATGATGGCGAGACGGCGTTTGCGTACCAGGTGAAGGTCGGTGCGAGCTATGCGCTGACCGAGGCGATCGAGGCCTATGGCGAATATGCCTACCGGGCGAGCGAGGATATCGAAGTGTCAAATGCGCTGTTCCCCGGCACGCTGGATATCGAGAATGAGGCGAACGTGTTCGCCGTTGGGCTGCGATACACGTTTGGCTAGACCGATGGTGTGTTGAGCGGACCCGGGCGCCGCTCTCCAGGCCCGCACTGATTTGTTTGGTGCGGGCCTGACGGTGGGGAGCGGCCGATTGTTGTGCATTCGGGTGTGCGGGCGCCTGATTTACAGGCGCTTTTTCGGACAATCGGGGGGTGTGCCAGATCGTGGCGGTGTGCGGTGGGCAAGCTCGGGCACCTTGAAGGGGCCGGGTTCGGGCCCCACATTTCCGTTGGAAGCGTTGGAGCGATTTCGGAACTGCCGCCAGTCGGGGCTCCAGTCCTGGCGCTTTCAGATCCTGTCTGAACCAGAAGGAGAACTGACCATGACGATCCAGACCCACAGCCCCGCCGATCCGTTTGAGCAAGGCAACATGGTGTATATCCGCCCGCTCGAGGATGACGAGATTGAGACCATCCTTCCGCCGAATGTGCTGGAGGAGCTGGATGCCAGCGAACCACTATTTGCGGTGCACAATGCCCAGGGCGACCGGATTGCGATTGTTGAGGGCCGGGATGCGGCATTTGCGGCTGCGCGGGCCAACAGCCTGGAGCCGACGAGCCTGCATTGAGGGGACGTTGGCCGGCTTGATGTGGCGCGGCGTGCGGGTGAGTGCATTTCCCATCCGCACCAAGAGAAGTAACCTAGCGTCCAGCCGAGTGTGACGGCGCCCCCGAGCGCGCGGGGCGGCGCCCGGCCGTATTATGTAGTGGTTATCAGCGAGCGCGCGAACGGGATGGGTGTCGCCGGGGCTCCGGCCTTGGGGGCTCGCTATGTTTTGGGTGCTGGTGAGATGGGTTGGGCTGGTTGTAGTTGAACGCTGCCGTTTTTGTCGGGGTGGGGGCGGGAGATGGGCCCTGCGGTCTAGCCGCAGGGCGGCGCTGGTGGGGTGGGTAGGGTGTCCCGCCAGTACCGGTTCCCTGCGGTTTGTCGGCAGGGTGGCGCTGGTGAGGCGCGGGTTAGAAGAAGCCGCGATTGACCAGGGTGGTGGCGCCTTTTGGGTAGTCGACTTCGAGGGTGCCGTCGGGGAGTTCATCGAGGGGTTCGGGGTCCTGTTCGAAGCCGCGAATGACGGTGAGTGCCGGGGCGACGGGCTCGTGGCGGCGGCCATTAGGGTCAAACACGGTGTAGCGGGCGCAGTAGAGGGCGGTTTCGGGCTGGGGGGTCAGCAATTGGCCGGGGCCGGCCTCGGCCTCGATACGGTCGAGTCCGAACTCCAGCACTTTGGGGAGCACGGTGCCGGGCTCGACAATGGTGGTGTCAAACAGGCCGTCGCTGGAATAGCGAAACATGAGGTTTTCATCATCGACGTCGCAGCGGTCGGCTGATTGGCTCTTGAGGAGTTCGATCTCGGTGATCACCAGGGCGCGCGTGCCGCGATTGGACAGCACCATGTTGAAGGTGGGGGAGTACTGGTAGGTGGCGGTGCGTTCGCCGTCGCCATTGCGTCCGCCGCTGGTCTGCATCCGCACGGCGACGTCGGCGGTGGCGACGGTGAGGGCGTAGCGAGCGTCGAAGAAAGTGAGATAGGTGGTGAGGCTCGATAGGGCCATGGCCGACATGGACAGAACGGTGCTCGACAATCCCCGCATGGTGCGATCCCTCTTCTATGCGCCCGCTTCTGCGAGCTTTCGGCGAACGATTGCGCTGAGGGTTCGGGCGGCGTCAAGCCTGACGGGGAAACAGTCGGGCTGTCTGGCGCCGGGTGGAAAGTGCATGACCAGGCCGTCGCGGTGGTCGTCTGGGAGGGCGAGACCGCGCTGGGCGAAGGCGGTCTGGACGGCGCGCCATTCGGCTTCGGGGTCGTAATCGGGGCGCGATGAGCCGTGATTGGGCGGATCGAGGATCAGCGTCTTGTCGAGATGGCCGCGCGCGATGAGGTGGTCGACTTCCCACAGGGTGCCGTCGCGCGGAGACGGAAGCAGGATGATGAGGCTGGCCTGGTCCATGAGCAGGTCGATGGCGTCCTGCCAGAGATCTTCGGGCACGGCGATGCGACCGGCACCTTCATGCTCGAGCGGTTGGCCGAGGGCGAGGAGCGGCGCGGTGGAGCGGAGGGCGGCTTCGATCTCGGTCTCGATTTCGAGCCGGTCGGTGTTCACGATTATGCCGGACCGGCCGACGCGGACGGCGGTGACGCGCTGGTCGGCGATGGCGTCTGTCGAGGCGAAGGGGCGGAGATAGAGGATGTAGGGGCCGGTGGCGGTGCCGGTTCTGAGGGCGGCGAAGCGTTCGGCGGCGCCAAGGTCGCGGGCGTGCTGGTCGAACTTTCGGGCGGCAAAATGGAAGAATTGTCCGGCGATGAGGCCGGCGAGGAGCAGGCCGATGAAGAGGGGCAAGCTGGTCCAGCCCAGCAGGCCTGGGCGGCCTGCGCCATAGGCGGCGGCGACCGCACCAGCCGACACAAGCACCGCGCTGGCCGCCCGCATGACCCATTTCAGGACCTGTGCCCGGCGGGGGCGGGTGACAGATTGTATGCGGGCTTTCAGCATCGGGGTGTCCTCTCCCATCGCAACGGCGAGACTAGCACCAAGCAAGATGCATGGGAGTTGCCAGCACATTACAGGTTGCACAGGCTGGCAGCGGCTTGACTTTGGACGAGGGGTCGAGCACCGGCAGGCCCATGATCATTGCAATCGATGGAACGCTGGCGTCCGGCAAGGGGACGATTGCCCGCCGGGTGGCGGCCTGGTTCGGGCTGGCGCACATGGATACCGGGCGGCTGTACCGGGCAACGGCCGTGGCGGCGTTGCGGCTGGGTGTGGATTTCGCCGATGCAGCGGCGATGGCCGAAGTGGCCGAGCGCCTGGACCTGGCGGACTTTGACGAGGCGGAGCTGCGGACGGCGGAAGCGGGCCAGGCGGCGAGCCGGGCGGCGGCGATCCCGGAGGTGCGGGCGGCGCTGTTGGCGTTGCAGCGGGCGTTTGCAGCCCAGCCGGGCGGGGCCGTGCTGGACGGGCGCGATATCGGCACGGTGATCTGTCCCGATGCGGATGTGAAGCTGTGGATCGATGCCGATGTGAGGGTGCGGGCCGGGCGGCGGCTGAAGGAGCATGTGGCCGCCGGCGAAGCGGCGACGCTGGAAGCGGTGGTCGCCCAGCTTGAGGAGCGGGACGCGCGGGATCGGGGCCGGGCCGATGCGCCGATGGCGAAAGCCGGCGATGCGGTCTTGATCGATACCGGTCCGCTGACTATAGACGAGGCTGTTGAACGGGCATGCGGTATCATTGATGCGGCAATGGCCCGGAAAGAGACACCGTAGTCCCTAGCCGGTGCGCCTTGTTGATGGCGCGCCAACGCTAAATCCCAAGGACTGCATCGACCTGAGAGATCCCCATCCACCCGCCGGGACTGGCCGTGCGGTGCCCCTCTGTATTTGGGCGCCGGGCCAGCCATTGGCATAACCCCCTGTTTGGAAGTCCCTATGGAAGCCATTGATAGTATGAACCCATCGTCTGACGATTTCGCAGCGATGTTTGAAGGCAGCGCGGCCGCGTCTGCGATGACCGAAGGCAAAGTGGTGCCCGCCACCGTTGTCGGCATCGAGAACGATTTCGTGATCCTCGATGTCGGCCTGAAGACCGAGGGCCGGATCCCGCTGAAGGAGTTTGGCCAGGACACGGACAAGCCCGAGACCGGCCAATTGGTGGAAGTTTTCCTGGAGCGGATCGAAAACGCCCTGGGTGACGCCATCCTGTCACGCGACAAGGCCCGGCGCGAGGAAAGCTGGATCAAGCTGGAAGACGCGTTCAACCAGTCCGAACCGGTGAAGGGCGCGATTGTTGGCCGCGTAAAGGGCGGGTTCACCGTCGATCTTGGCGGGGTGAATGCGTTCCTGCCGGGCAGCCAGGTGGATATTCGTCCGGTGCGGGACGTGGGGCCGCTGATGGGGGAAGTGCAGCCCTTTGCGATCCTCAAGATGGATCGGCCGCGGGGCAATGTGGTGGTTTCCCGCCGGGCGATCCTGGAAGAGAGCCGGGCCGAACAGCGCGCCGAAATCGTCGGCAACATGCAGGAAGGCGATGTGCGCGAAGGCGTGGTCAAGAACATCACCGATTATGGTGCGTTCGTGGATCTGGGCGGGATCGACGGCCTGCTGCATGTGACCGACATGAGTTGGAAGCGGATCAACCATCCGAGCCAGGTGGTGAATGTGGGCGACACGGTGAAGGTACAGATCGTCAAGATCAATCCCGACACCCAGCGCATCTCCCTGGGCATGAAACAGCTCGACAGCGATCCGTGGGAAGGCGTCGATGCGAAATATCCCATCGGCATGCGGATGCAGGGCCAGATCACGAATATCACCGATTATGGTGCGTTTGTTGAGTTGGAAGATGGCGTTGAAGGCCTGATCCACGTCTCGGAAATGAGCTGGACCAAGAAGAACCTCCACCCCGGCAAGATCGTTTCCACGTCCCAGGAAGTGGAAGTCGAAGTGCTGGATGTGGATGCGGACAAGCGCCGGATCTCGCTGGGCCTCAAACAGACCCAGGACAATCCCTGGTCGGCCTTCATGGCAGAGCACCCATCGGGCACCGAAGTCGAAGGCGAAGTGCGCGGGATTACCGAATTCGGCCTGTTTGTGGGCCTCGGCCCGGAACTCGACGGCATGGTGCATATCAACGATATCGCCTGGGACAAGTCCGGCGAGGAAGCGATCCAGGCCTTCACCAAGGGCGACATGGTTCGCGCCCAGGTGCTGGACGTGGACATTGACAAGGAGCGCATCTCGCTCGGCATCAAGCAGCTTTCGGGTGACCCGATTGGCGGCGGCGAAGTGCGGCGCGGAACGATCGTGACCTGTGTGGTGACGGAAGTGGCGTCTGGCGGAATCGAAGTGGAATTTGGCGATCCGCCGATGAAGAGCTTCATTCGCCGGTCGGATCTGTCGCGGGACCGGTCCGAGAAGCGTCCCGAGCGTTTCGCGGTTGGCGACAAGGTCGACGCGAAGATCAACCAGCTTGACAAGGCGTCGCGCCGGGTCTCGCTGTCGATCAAGGCGCTGGAGATTGCCGAGGAGCAGGAAGCGGTGGCCCAGTATGGCTCTGCCGATAGCGGGGCATCGCTGGGTGATATTCTCGGTGCGGCGCTGGCCGGATCCGGAGACGGTGACGGGGCCGAAGCGCCCGCGCCGGCAAAGGCCAAGGCGGCGGAACCGGCAGAGGCTGGCGGTAGCGGTGCCGATGATGGCGACCTGAAGGCGCTGACCGGTGTGGGTCCGGCGCTGGAGAAGAAGTTCCACGGGGCTGGCATCACGACCCTGTCGCAGATCGCGAATATGTCTGATGAAGACGTGGCCAAGCTGGAAGAAGAGCTGAGCCTCTCGGGCAAGTTCGAGAAGGGCGATTGGGTGAACCAGGCTCAGGCGCTTCTGAAAGGATAGGATGGGTGCCTCTGCGGCCAGGCCGCGGCCGTGCGGGGCACTCAATTCTAAAAAACGAGTAAGCCTTGGCGGCGGGGACTATCGTCTCCGCCGCAAATGCGTTTATTATCAACGGCATGTTGCGCTCTGAACTTGTTGCCAAATTGGCCCACAAATACGACCATCTCCCAGCGGAAGATCTGGAGCGGGTGGTCGGCGTCATCCTCGATGAAATCGCCGATGCGCTGGCCCGTGGCGAGCGGGTCGAGCTGCGCGGGTTCGGGGCGTTCTCGGTCCGCCAGCGGCAATCGAGGGTCGGCCGCAATCCACGGACTGGCGAGTCGGTCCATGTGCCGGAGAAGTCTGTGCCCTTCTTCAAGGCGGGCAAGGATTTGCGGGCCCGGGTCAATGGCGGGGACGATCCCGAGGCGCGGTAGCCTGTAAACTTGCCCCTACCGGCTCGGCCGTTCTCCCTGGGGTTGAATTCTCCGGAAAAACAGCGGTTGTCTTGATCCCATTGGGAAATCACGGAAGACGTGCTTTGCCAACTGGTTTGGAGGAGGGCGAGTATGTTCAACGAATTCAAAGAGTTTGCCATGAAGGGCAATCTCGTGGACCTGGCCGTGGGGTTCATCCTCGGCGGGGCATTTGCGACGGTGGTGAAGTCGCTGGTGGGCGATATCCTGATGCCGCCGATTGGCCTGGCGCTGGGCGGGGTGGATTTTGCCCAATTGCAGTTCCCGTTGAAAGCGGCGGAAGTGGCCGCAGACGGCACGGTGATCGCTGAGGAAGTGGTGATCCGCTACGGCAATTTCATCAACGAAATCATCGCATTCATCATTGTGGCGCTGGCTATGTTCTTCATCGTGAAGGGCATGAACAACATGATGAAAGAGCAAGAGGAAGCGCCTGAAGAACCGGCAGAACCGCCAAAAGAACAGGTTTTGCTGGAAGAAATTCGTGATCTGTTAGCAAAAACGCGCTAAGAGAAGATCAGTAGAGTAGCTGAGTAGAGTGTGGAAGGGCGGCCTTTTTTGGTCGCCCTTCTTTTTTTATGGCGCGAAAGACGCGGCTGCGGCGATGATCCGGTCCTGGGTTTCCTCATCGAGATAGGGGTGCATCGGTAGCGAGAGGACGCGGGCTGCCGCAGCCTCGGTGTGGGGCAAACCGCCGGGGCCTTGCGGGAACCGGCCATAGGCGGCCTGGGTGTGGATGGGCATGGGGTAGTAGACCGCGCTGGGCACGTCATGGGCCCGCAGATGGGCGATGAGACCATCACGGTCATCATGCTCGATCGTGTACTGGGCCCAGTTGCTGACATGGCCATCGATGAAGGCGGGGACCTTGGCGACATGGGGGGCGAGGCCGTCATTGTAGCGGCGGGCGATCGTGTTTCGGCTTTCAATCTCGCTGGGGAAGATGGCGAGCTTTTCGAGCAGGATCGCGGCCTGGAGCGTGTCGAGCCGGGAATTCATGCCGATGCGCATGTTCCAGTATTTCGGGTCATGGTCGAAATTGGCGCCGGCCTTGTCGGCTTCGGTGGCCTTGCCGTGGATGCGGAGGCTGTCGATGAGTTCGGCTAGGGCATCGTCATCTGTGAGGATGGCGCCGCCATCGCCGTAGCAGCCGAGCGGCTTGGCGGGGAAGAAGCTGGTGGTGGTGACGTCAGCCCAGTGGATGGGGTGGGCGCCATTGAGGGTACAACCGAAGCCCTGGGCGCTGTCCGAGATGAGCTTCAGGTCGTATTTCTTCGCGATAGCGGCTAGGGCGGGATAGTCTGCGGGCTGGCCAAACAGGTCTACGGCGATGATGGCGCGGGGGCGCAGGGTGCCGGCGGCGAGGGTGGCTTCGATGCTGGCCTCAAGGTGGGCAAGGTCGATATTGTAGGTGATGGGGTCGATATCGACGAAGACAGGGCTGGCACCGAGCCAGGGGATTACCTCGCCCGTGGCGACGAAGGTGAAGGAGGGACAGAACACCGCGTCGCCGGTGCGCAAGCCCCAGGCCATGAGGACGAGAGCGAGCGCATCGGTGCCATTGGCGCAGCCGAGGGCGTGTTTGGCCTGGCCGAAATCGGCGAGCTTCGCCTCGAAGTCGCGAACTTCCGGACCCATCACATAGGCGCCGTGGCGGAGGACGGTCTGGATGGCGGCGTCGATCTCTGTCTCGATGCGCTGGCGCTGGGCCTGGAGGTCGATAAAGGCGATGGACATGGCAATCGGCTCCGATGGGTCGGGGGTCAGGACCGGGTCATGGCGCTCAACGGCGTGCCGGGAAAGTGACGTTTGGTTTCAGCCTGTTGCGGTGCCGGCTCATGGCGGTGTCAGTTCAGGGGGCCGGCATAGGGCACGGATGGGAGGCCGGCGGCGTCGGTCTGGTAGAGGAAGACGTTTCCGGCGTCGGGCTCGGCGGCGAGGGCGGCGGGCGTGAGGTCTTCGCGGGCAGACGTGACGGCCAGGATGGAGAGGTCCCTCCCGCCAAAGGCGCAGCAGCTTGGCTGGCTGGCCGGGACGGGGAGGCGGCCAGCATCGGTGCCGTCCGCATGGGTGACCCGGATGAGCCCAGCGCCCCAATTGGCGGACCAGTAGCGGCCATCAGCACTGGTGACGGCGCCATCGGGAAAGGCGCCGGGGTCCGTCGTGAGGAAGCTGGTGTCTGCTTGCCCGGCTCCGTAATGGGCGCTGGTGGGACGGTGAATGACCCGCCGTGTGGGGCTGTCGGCGAAATACATGCGGGTGCCATCGGGCGAAAAGGCGATGCCGTTGGAGATGGCAATGCCGCCGCGATGGACCGAGAGGGCGCCGGATGGGTCGAGGGAGAACAGTTCGCCGCGGTTTTCGGCGCCAGCGGCCGCGGCGTCTTCGACCATGGTGCCGACCCAGAAGCGGCCCTCGGGGTCTGTTCGGCCGTCATTGAAGCGGACCCCGGACAAGAGGGGCGGGACGATGAGGTCTGCCACGGTGCCGGAGACGCGGTGAAGGGTTGCGATCCGGTCGTCAAAGGCTGCGAGCAGGGTGTCGCTATCGGGTGTCAGCGCGAAGCTGGCGAGGCGGCGGGGCAGGGGCAGGACCGTGTGCTCACCGCTTTCGAGGTGGTAGGTGTGGAGGGCGCAGGCGTGGATGTCGGTCCACAGGAACGCACCCAGCCGCGCGTCCCAGAGGATGCCTTCGCCGAGGGTGCACTGGCAGGGGACGGTCGCGATCAGCTCGGCTTGCATGGGGCTTCGCTCTCAGGTGCGGCCGGCATCGATGACGTAGGCCTGGCCGGTGATCATCCGTGAGGCGCTACTGGCCAGGAACAGGGCCAGATTGGCCACATCGGCGGGCAGGAGGTCGTCCTTGAGGCAGCACAGGGATTTCCAGTCTGCCTCGGCTTCCGGTGTCAGCCAGAGCCTGCGCTGCTTCTCGGTGACCACCCAGCCCGGGACGATCGTGTTTGCGCGGATGTATTCGGGGCCGTACTGGCGCGCGATGGACTTTGTGAGTGCGGTGATGGCGCCCTTGGCGGCGGCGTAGGCCGGCAGGTCGGCGGGGCCGAGGATCCAGTTCAGCGAGCCGATATTGACGATGGTGCCGCCGCCGCGGGCCTGCAGGCGGGGTATGGCGGCCTGACTGGTGTAGATCACCGGGTCGAGGTTCACCGAGAAGGTTGTCTTGACGTATTCCGGGGTCATGTCCTCGAAACTGTGGCGGGCATCGTTGCCGACATTGTTGAGGATGATGGAAAGGTCGGCGAGGGTGTCAGCGGCGCGATCAACTTCGGCTTTCAGTGCGGCAGGGTCGGTCACGTCGACGGGGCGGAAATGGACCCCGGCGCCGAGCTCACTGGCGAGTTTTTCGCCGAGCGGCTGGTCGAAGTCGAGGAAGTAGACCTCAGCGCCCTGGGCGCTGAAGGCGCGCACCAGGGCTTCGCCGACGCCGGATGCGCCGCCGGTGAT
>JBCCBN010000042.1:0-19247 GCA_039034035.1 Pseudomonadota bacterium | reverse complement strand
GGCCGGCAGCGAAAGCTCCGCCCTGCTCGAAGCGGCCCGCCAACGCGCCCTCGACGAGCGTGAAACCGCCTCCCAAGCCCTACCCGCACCCCAGATGGAACCCATGCCCCAACCCTCCAACGAACCCGACCGCTCCACCACTGAAACCGGCTCCCCGGCTCCCCCAAACCCATCCCCATCAGTGCCTGCACTTGACACAGAAACCCCTCCAACCGCCATTGACGGTGTGGGCGGGTTGGACGAGCCCATCCCCGCGGACGCAGCCGACCCGGCAGACGCCGCCGCAACCCGCGCCTGGGCCGCGCTCGATCAACAAGACCCCGCCGCGATCCGCGCATGGATCGCTGAGCATCCTGGCACCCGCGACAGGCCCATCGCGCTCAAACAGCTGGAGGCGCTGGACGACCAGGCCTGGCTCGCCGCCCTCGCGAGCGACACAGAGCCCGCCTATCGGCTCTATCTCGAAGACTACGGCACCGCTCGCACCCCACCAGGGAAGCGCGCCAACAGCGCTGAAACCCGGATCATCCAGATCCAGAACGAGACCGCCCTGATCAACGCCGAGGCGCGACGCCTGATGACAGCCCTCGGCGCCTTCGAACCGGATACGTCCATCACGCCAGGACAGTTCCAGGACGCCGTTACCACCTTCCAGGATCTTGTCGGCCTCGAGGTGACCGGACGCGTCACCCCCGAACTGATCAACGCGCTGGAAGAGAGCCTCGCCGCACGCGCCATCGCGCTCACCCCGCCGGCTACCCCCACTCCCGCCCAAGCACCTCCGCCCGAAACCAACGACGCACCCATCATTGATGATCCTATCTTCGGCGCTATCGGCGATGGGACTGAAACCGACGGCCCGATCGCCGCATCCACCATACCCGCACCACGGACCTCAGAACTCGCAACCGTCACCTCCACCGAACCGGACTCAACTCCACCACCCGATCCCGCCACGCCGCCGGCACGCGCGGTCGGTGAAACCTTCAGCGACTGTGATGAATGCCCCCAGATGCGCGTGCTGAAGGCCGGCTCCTTCACCATGGGCTCGCCGAAACGCGAACGGGGCCGCGCCGATAATGAGGGCCCGGCGAAATCGGTGACGCTCTCCGCGCCTTTCGCGGTCAGCACCCAGGAAGTCAGCCGTTCCGAATTCGCCGCCTATCTCGACGACACCGGCCAGACCCTGCCCGCCGGCTGCTACATCGAAGACCAGAGCGGAAATGGAAGCTGGATCTTCGATGCTGCGGCCAGCTTCGCCAATCCCGGCTTCCCCCAATCCGGCGACCACCCCGCCGTCTGCGTCTCCTGGCAGGATGCCAAATCCTACACCCAGTGGCTCACCGAGAAGACCGGCCGCCCCCACAGGCTCTTGACCGAAGCAGAATGGGAATACGCTGCGCGCGGCGGCACCAAGCGGGCCCGCTTCTGGCCTGGCGGTGAAGATGGCGTCTGCGGTTGGGCGAACGGCGCAGATCGGACCGCAAAGGCAGCGCGGGAGAAATGGGTGACCGTCGCCTGCGATGATGGACACCTGTTCACCGCACCCGGCGGAGCCTTCGGTGCGAACGGGTTCGGCCTTCAGGACATGGTCGGCAGTGTCTGGGAGTGGGTGGAAGACTGTTTCGCGCCCAACCTCTCGGCCACACCGAGCGACGGCACCCCCAACACCACCGCCGGCTGCGCCAGCCGGGTCATTCGCGGCGGGTCGTGGGCCTCCAGTCCGGACCAGTTGCGCGCCGCCAAACGCAGCGGCGATGGACCGGTCGTGCGCTACAACATGCTCGGTTTCCGTGTCGCCGCCGATCCGCTGTAGCCGAACCGGTTCACCACCGTTGTTGCGCTCTGCCTATTGCATGGTGGGAATGACAAAAGCCTGGTCGCCGATATCGCCATCAGGCCAGCGCTGGGTGACGGTCTTGATCTTCGTCCAGAACTTCACCCCCTCGGGGCCATGCTGGTTGGTGTCGCCAAACGCCGACCGCTTCCAGCCGCCAAAAGTGTGGTAGCTGACCGGCACCGGAATCGGCACATTCACCCCCACCATGCCGACATTGACCTGCGCGGCGAACTCACGCGCGGCGCGCCCGTTCGAGGTAAAGATCGCGACCCCGTTGCCATACTGGTGGTTAGACGGCAGCGCTGCGGCCTCCTCCAGCGTTTCGGCCCGAACCACCTGCAGGACGGGCCCGAAGATCTCTTCTTCATAGCTCCGCATACCCGGCTTCACATTGTCGAAGAGGGACGGGCCAATGAAGAACCCGTCCTCATGGCCCTGGAGCGAATGCCCGCGCCCGTCGAGCTTCAAGTCCGCGCCTTCATCGACCCCCATCTGAATGTAGCTTTCGACCTTCTCCTTATGAGCTTGGCTGACCACAGGTCCATAATGAGCATCAGGATCGGTAGAGACACCCACGGTCAGTCCCTGGGCTGCCTCCAGCATCTGCTCAACGAAACGGTCCCCCGTCGCCTTGCCCACCGTGACTGCCACCGGCAGCGCCATGCAGCGCTCCCCCGCTGACCCGTAGGCTGCCCCAACGATATCCTTCACCGCCTGGTCCATGTTGCAATCGGGCATGATGATTCCATGGTTCTTGGCCCCGCCCATGGCCTGGACTCTTTTCCCATTCGCGGTGCCGGTGGAGTAGACATATTGGGCGATATCGGACGAGCCGACAAAACTGATCGCCTTCACGTCCGGATGGGTCAGCAGCGCATCAACCGACACCTTGTCGCCGTGGACGCAATTGAGCACGCCGGCCGGCGCACCGGCCTCCATCACCAGTTCGGTTAGCCGCACCGGCACGGACGGGTCCTTCTCGCTGGGCTTGAGGATGAACGTATTGCCGCACGCAATCGCCACCGCCGCCATCCAGCACGGGATCATGGCAGGAAAGTTGAACGGCGTGATGCCCGCACAAACGCCCAGGGGCTGGCGCATGGAATAGACATCGATGCCAGGGCCAGCGCCTTCGGTGTACTCGCCCTTCTGCAGGTGCGGGATCCCGCAGGCAAACTCCACCACATCGATACCGCGCTGGACGTCGCCCCGGCTGTCGGCGATCACCTTGCCATGCTCCGATGACAGCATCTCGGCCAGCTCGCCGATATTGTCTTCCAGCAAACGCTTGAACTCGAACATCACGCGGGCCCGGCGCTGGGGATTGGTTTGCGACCAGGCCGGGAACGCCGCCTGGGCCGCCGCAATCGCATCGGCCACTTCCGCTTCCGTCGCAAGCTGGACCTGGGCCTGCACTTCGCCCGTGTTGGGGTTGTAGATGTCAGCAAACCGGCCAGAACCACCTTCAACCGCCTGACCATTGATGAAGTGATGAACCTGGCGCATGGCGCTCTCCCTACCGCTGCTGTCTGACCAGCCTAGGTCTTAAATCACGCCCCTGCCCTTGCCCACCTCGATTCTGCTCGCTCCATCACCGACACAACTCAGTGCCAACGGCGTCCCTCACACATCCATCTCCGCTCGTCATGCGTATCAAGGACAAAGCTTCGGAGCCTTGTTCATGCGCCTGTCCCGCCTCTTCGCCCCCGCGCTCGCCGCAACCTTGTCGGCCGGATGCGTCTCCCAGGACCTCGCCCGGTTCGACAACGCCCCCCGCACCTTCACGCTTGAATCCTACTTCGAAGGCGAGACGACTGCCCACGGCATCTTCGAAGACCGGTTCGGCACCGTCCGCCGTCAATTCAAGGTCGATATCACCGGCACGGTCGCGAATGACCAACTCACCCTCGACGAGCGCTTCATCTATGATGACGGCGAGCGCGACACCCGCGTCTGGGTCATCGACATCCTCGGCGGCGGAAAATATCGCGGCACAGCAGGCGACGTCCCCGGGATCGCCGAGGGCCAGATCAACGGCAATGCTTTCAACTGGACCTACAAGGTCGACCTGAAGGTTGGCGACAACACCTGGAATGTCGGCTTCGATGACTGGATGTACCTGCTTGAGGACGATGTCCTGCTCAATCGCGCCTATGTCACCCGCTTCGGTGTGGAAATCGGGCAGGTCACGCTGGTTTTCAACAAGATAGAGGACTGACCGCCTCCGGAATTGGCACACCCTGACGCAGGGTCAGCCTGCCGCATGGCCGCAAGACGCGCCGGTCCTACCTATCCATCTTAACAAGCATGTCTGTCGGGAGACCTCCCCATGAGCATCGACACATTGGAACCCTCCATCTACGTTCGCCGCGCCCCCACGGGCATCAGCGGACGGTTCGCATTCGGCCTCGTCAAGTTCATGCGTGTCTTCGCTGACCTGTTTTTCCGCACCCGCTATGGCCACCGCGCCGTTGTGCTGGAAACCGTTGCCGCCGTGCCCGGCATGGTCGGCGGTATGCTCCAGCATCTCAAGGCCCTTCGCCACATTCGCGACGATCAGGGTTGGATCAAGGAATTGCTTGAAGAAGCCGACAATGAACGCATGCACCTGATGACGTTCATCGAGGTCGCAAAACCTTCCCTGTTCGAGCGCGGGCTGATCATGATTGCGCAGGCGATCTTCTTCAATCTGTACTTCTGGATGTATTTGTTCGCCCCGCGCACCGCCCATCGCTTTGTGGCCTATCTCGAGGAAGAAGCCGTGGTGAGTTATTCCAGCTACCTGGTCGAAATCGATGCGGGCCGGCTCGAAAACACCCCGGCGCCGCAGATCGCGATCGACTATTGGCAGCTTCCCGCCGACGCCCAGCTCCGCGATGTCGTCGAGAAAGTCCGCCAGGACGAGGCGCACCACCGCGACACCAATCATCGCTTCGCCGACGCACTGGCCAAAGGCGAGCCTACACCTACGAAGCCCGCCCCGGTCCGCGAGGCAGCGTAGCGGTCAACTCGCACCGAAACAGCGCTGCTGAGGCGACTTGGCCCTTCCCACGTCTAGACGATACGCAAGACCGGAAACGGAGTGCCGAATCCGGCCTGACCCAAACACGTCAGGCCGGCACGCCGCGCTACTCCGAAGTCGCCGCGTCCACCGCATCCTCGGCCGCTCCTACCGCACCTTCGGCAGCGTCCAAAGCCTCGCTGACCGCTTCCATCGCGTCATCGGCCGCCATAGAGGCGGTATGCGCCGCATAGGCGGTCTCCAGTCCAGGCACGTATTCCGCGCCATGGAGGACCTGTACCGACGAGCCTTTGAACGCGTCACCAATAGGCTCGGCCTCTCCGCCCAGGCATTCGGCCAGGAAGCCCTCCATGACCGAATAGAAGGCCAGCCTGTTTTCGGGCCGGGCAAAGCCATGGCCTTCATCGGGGAAGTTCACATAAGTCACCGGCAGGTCCTTGGACGCCATGACGTCCACCAATTGATCCGACTCGAGCTTGGTCACACGCGGGTCATTCTCTCCCTGCCCGATCAGAAGCGGAACCTTGATGTCGTCCACCCGAGTGATCGCCGACCGGGCGAGCATGTCAGCCCGCTGTTCGGGATCCGCCGGATCGCCGACATATTTGAACCAGGTCCCCTCAAGGAATGGCTTCCAGTACTCAGGAAAGCTCTCGACCAGCGTCACCAGGCTCGAGGGGCCCACAATATCCACCCCACACGCAAACGTATCTGGGGTGAACGTCACCCCGATCAGGGTGGCATAACCGCCATAGGATCCCCCGGCGATCGCGATCTTGTCTTCTTGGGCGATGCCCTCAGCCACCGCCCAGTTCACGCCATCGATCAAGTCGTCATGCATCTTTCCGGCAAACTCGCCCACGGCCGCATTCACGAAGTCCTTCCCGAAGCCGGTTGACCCGCGATAGTTCACCGACAGCACCGCATAGCCCCGATTAGCCATCCACTGGTGCCAGGAATTGTAACCGTATTCATCCCGCGCCCAAGGGCCGCCATGGACGTTCAGCACCATCGGAACCGGGCTCTCGGGCCGGCCATCGCCATCTGCATCAGCGCCCGGCGGCAGCGTGAGATATGACACCAGCGTCAACCCGTCCCGGCTCTCGATCTCCACAGGCGTCATCGGCTGAAGCGGCATACCCTCCATCATCGGACGCGTCGCAAACATTCGGGTCAACGCGCCCGCGACCCGGTCATACATGTAGTATGCGCCGGGCGTCTCAGCGGCCTCGGCATACACGACCGCTCGGGTCAGGTCATCCGTGCTGGCGAGGATCTCGAACTCGGCCGGCAGGCTCGCCTCCAGGAACTTAAGGTCAGCGGCCGTCTCATCGTTCAACGCCGTCCACTCGTTCTTCAGATAGTCGGACGCATAGGCGAGCGGCTCCTGGGTGGTGGGGTGCAGCACCACATTCGAAATATCGGCCTTGTCGCCCTCAGCCAGCACAGTCACCGCCCCGTCTTCAGCACTCATCGCCACCAGCGCTGCCTTGTCCCGATCACGGCTATCGACCGCATAGATCGTGTCATTGGCCTCGTTGAAGCCGAATGGACTGGTAGTCAGGAAATCCTCAGGCGGAATCGATGCCAGAACCGCGCCATCGAAGCTCACAATATCGGCTCCACCGCCCGCGGTTTGAACCATGCCGAAACGCGGGGTCAGGGAGTTGTCGATCAGCCAGGCGGCGTAGCCAGGGTTCTCCTGCACCAGTTCCCGCTCTCCAGTCGCTACATCGACCAGGTACAGGTCAAACAATTGCGGATTGCGGGCATTGGCCCCCACTAAAATCTTCCCAGGCTGCTGGTTGGACACTCCTTCAATCGTCGCCCGCACACCATCGTCGAACGGCGTCAGATCGCGCACATCACCAGTTTCGACATTGGCCGCATAGACGTGGAAATTCTCGTTCCCGCCCTGATCCTGGACGTAGTAGACAAAATCCGATCCCGGCGCCCAGAAATGATTGTTGATCCCGCGATAGCCATCGCTCGTTATGGCTTTCGCCGCATCCGGATCGTCAGCTGGCGCAACCCACACATTCAGCACGCCATCCACCGGCGCGAGCCAGCTTACATGGTTTCCATCGGGGCTGATCCGGCCTTGGGTCCGCTCGGGATTGCCGAAGAACACCGCGCGCTCAATCAACGGCGTTTCAGCCGGCGCAGCCTCCGTGTCGGGCGCCGCGAGGGTCAGCTCTTCCGCTTCAGTCACGGCATCAAGGTCAGCACCGGCGTCACCGGTCTCGACATTCGCACAGGCCGACAGCGCCAATGCAGCAGCGCTAAGCAGCAGGATCTTCTTCATGTTTCACTCCCCTCAGGACAGATTATCGAAAAGCGATATTCGTCCTGAGGGGGAATGGCAAGGGCCCGCCGCCAATCCGGCTCGGCGCGTCAGCCCGCTCCTACGCGCCGGCTTCCGCCTCCAGCACCGACCGCATGTCCTGTAGCGCCTGGACAATCGCAGCGGTGAACCCGGCCGTATCAGTCACATCCGAGCGGCGGAAACTAGATACGCTGAAATGCAGCTCATCGGGCTTCACAACATAGGCAACTCCATACCCGTCCTCCATCACCGGACCGAAATGGTTGCAGAAGGCCGACTTCAGCGGCACTTGCGCCGTCGAAAGTTCCCAGGAACGGGTATAGATCTCCTCGCTGAACAGGGCCGGAAGTTCCGCAATGCCCTGCTCCTTCGCAATCTGGGCGAGACCGAACAGATGCCGGTCCACACCGAACCCCGCCGAAGCTTCCCGGCCCCGCTTCGAATGCTCGGCAAAGGCCGCGCGCGCCAGTTCCGCCCGCTCAGCCAGCGTCACGCCCGGCTCATCCATCGCCCTGACCAAGGCCAGCGCCTGGTTCGATGCCACGCGGATCGTCTCGGTTCGCCCCAGCTTGTACATCCGGGTCGAAGCGGACTCATAGGTCTTCGGCAAACGGCCATAGGTCCGGAAATAGGCGAGCTGCATCGCCATCTGGATCACCGGGTCCGGGCCGGTCTTGAACGTCTTGATCAGGTTCTTGCCGAAGGCATCAAAATTCGTGACCTGCAAATCGAGATCATCGATCTGCGCATTGAAGGCCGCCGTCGCCGCATCCACAGCCGTGAACGCCTTCGCATCAAGCGTAATGTGGAGCCGTTTCGGCGCGGGCTCATCGGTGGTCTCGCGCTCCACCGCCAGCACCTGCGACTCTCCGATCCGGTCGAGCAGCGGACACCACGCCCCCGCATCCACCGGCGAATGCTCACCATGCAGCACCATGCGGCCCGCTTGGTCGACGACGAGTGTCAACGCCTTGTCGAACCACCGCCCCCCCGGCCGACCATGAAAGCCCTCCCGCCCCAATTGGGTAAAGTCGGAACAATCGATATCATCAACACAGACATGGAAGAGTGCGCTCTCGATCACCCCCAACGTCATCTTGTTGTGGGGGTCGCCACACAGGCCCTCGCGGACCTCCGCCCAGACCGGGCGCTCCACCGCGGTCAGCGCAGCAATCGCTGGCGCGGGATTATCCGCAGGCGCGCGGGCCGTGATAATCCGCTGGAACTGCGCATTCAAATCCTCAACCGGCAAGACCGCACCGTCCTCATCGAGAACATCGAACGTGTAGAGGCGTCGGTTGCGCAGCACGACGATGTGGCGAATGTGCTGATAGGACTCTATGCGGTCTCCCGCCGGGCCCGGCACCCGATTGGTAGCAAAGAAACGCCGCAGCAAGGACATGTCGAGGCCAGAGCCATCACGCTGGGTCTCGGGCGGAAAGGTCTCGTCGCGGATTTCGGTGTAGAAACTGGCTGCGCCATGGGTCACTTCTGCCGCCCTGAGCGCCTGGTTTCCGCTGGGCAAACGAGCATCACAGGAAATCGCGATCGAGGAATTGATGGGCAGCGGGTCCGGCCAGGCGAGATAGGCGCCCTCCTCCCACCAGCCCGAGAGCCAGTTGTCGCGGGTCTCACCCCGGATTTCCAGACCCGCCTGGAGTTGGTCGGCCACCCCACCCGGGGTCAGCAACTCGGCGACCGCCTCCCCCGTCTTCGCCAGTTCTGACGGCGACAGCAACGGCGCCACCGTCTCGACATATCGCGCCAGCGTTTCGCGCAGCGGCGGCACTGGTAGAGGCGGTAGGTCCTCAAAGTACGAGAAAGTTGAAATAGCAGCCTGGTCCCCGGCCGGGTCCAGTTCGGTCATCGTGTCGGGCATGGATCGGTTCCCCAGTCGGTTGGCCCGCTTGGGCCAGCAATTGCGACTACGCTACGCGCCTGAGGTGTGCCGGATTCTGCACTGCACAAAAGATCAGCCGGTCGCAGAAACCATGAAAACCACAGGTTTTCCTGTTCAGCAGCGGAGACCCGACGCCGGAGTCCCAATTCAGGCGTCAGCGAAAGCTGCCCTGACCACGCTCAATCACGAAAGTCCGGACAGGTCCGGTCAAGCTTCCGGATCAGCCCCGGCCAGGCCAAATGGTTCGACACCATGCTGACCACGGGCTTGGTGAATTGGCCCTTCACCACGTCGCGCACCTCATCGCCCAGGATGCGGACATGCTCGCGCCCCCCGCTCAGGGCCGCGACCTGCATCGAGCAAGCTGTTTCCAGATAGTACATGCGCAGGAACGCTTCGGCGGCCGTCGCGCCAACTGTCAGCGTGCCATGGTTCCACAACATCATCATGGTCTTATCGCCCATGTCAGCCACGAGGCGTTCGCGCTCATCGTGGTCCAGGGCGATGCCTTCATAGTCGTGGTAAGCGAGGTCTGGGATAACCTGCAAGGCGTGCTGGGTCGCCGGCAACAGGCCTTCTGATTGGGCCGAGACCGCAACGCCATCCCGGGTGTGCAGGTGCATCACCACATTCGCTTCTTCACTGGCCGCATGCATGGCCGAGTGGATCGTGAAGCCGGCGGCGTTCACATTGTACGGCGTCTCCTGGATAATGTTGCCGTCCAGATCGATCTTCACCAGCGACGAAGCGGTGATCTCATCGAAATAGAGCCCAAACGGATTGATCAGGAAATGGTGCTCGGGACCCGGGATCCGGTGCGACAGGTGGGTGAAGATCAGATCGTCCCAACCGTGCAAGGCCACAAGCCGATAAAGAGCAGCGAGATCGACCCGGGCCTGCCATTCCTCCGCGCTGACCCGGCCCTTCAGACTATTGATCACCATGCCGTCGGCCATCGGTGCCTCCCTTGATTGTGTTGTTGTGTTCAAACTACCGAATTGCGGCCAGGGCCGCTAGGCCCCCCGCCGATCAATTGCTTGACGGACCGGCGCGCAGCGGACGACAAGACCGGTATGAGCGAGGTGCGTATTTCCTTTTCCGCCTCGGCGCGGCCGGAAGCCCAGGACGCGCTTGGCCGGCTGACCAAGCGCTACGGCCAGCATGATGAAGAAACCGCAGATGTAATTGTCGCCCTCGGCGGTGATGGCGCCATCCTGGAAGCGCTGCGGCGGCGATTTGCCGATCACAAGCCCGTCTATGGCATGAACCGCGGCACCGTCGGCTTCCTGATGAACGAGTATGACGAGACTGACCTTCCACGGCGGCTCAATGAAGCCGAACGGGTGTCGGTCAATCCGCTCGGCATGGAAGCCGTCGATATCCACGGCGAGACCCACAAGCGGCTCGCGATCAACGAGGTGTCCCTGCTTCGCCAGACGGCCCAGACCGCCCAGCTCCGGATCGTCGTCGATGGCCGCGAGCGGATGCCCTCGCTGAGTTGCGACGGCGTGATGGTCGCAACGCCCGCAGGCTCGACCGCCTACAATCTCTCGGCGCACGGCCCCATCCTGCCAATCGGTTCCAACTTGCTCGCGCTGACCCCGATCAGCCCTTTCCGGCCCCGGCGCTGGCGGGGGGCGTTGCTCCGCCACGACGCCAAGGTGCACATCGACATCCTCGCGCCCCGGCGCCGGCCGGTTTCTGCAGCGGCGGACAATCAGGAAGTTCGCGACGTGGTCAGCATCGCCCTAGCCGAGGACCGCCGCCGGCACCTGACCTTGCTATTCGATCCGGGCCACGCGCTGGACGAACGGATACTTCGGGAACAGTTTAGCTTCTGAAAAGGTTATCGCTCTATGGTGCTCTCAGTAAGTCGTGAGTGAGTCCCCGAGTGATGTTCAAAGCCCTGCTGAAGAGATCCAAGTCGCCATCTGTGATTGACGAGGAAAAGCCCGACATCTCACGCGTGCTGCCGGGCTTCCGCGAAGGCGCCGCACGGGTCGTGCCGAAAGCAACGCTGGCAACTGAGCTTACCGAAGAGGAAGCCACTGCTGGCACCGATGGTACAGACGCCGAACCCCTGCTGCTCGATGACAGCCAGCGGATCGCCGAGCCCGAAATCGAGCCCCAATTCGAAGTTGAAGCGGACACGGCCGAAGAGGTCGAGCTTGTCGCCGAAGGGCCAGTCCAGGCGCCGGAAGCCAGCGAATGGCTGGGCGAGGACCTTCTGAAACTCCGCGCCGCCGCCGCAGATTTCCTCGCGGACGGAGCCGGCGAAACCGAACGGCGCCACCTGTTCCTTGTCGCCCACAATATGCGCGGCGCAGCAGGCGGCTACGGATACCCGGTGATCGAGCGGATCACAGGTTCGCTGTGCCTCCTGCTCGAGCACGATCATGATTTCGCCGGCGCCGATGCGCTGATCAACCTCCATGTCGAGGCATGCCGGGCCGCTGCCAATCATCGCGGTGCCCAGGCCAGCCTCGATCTGGCTGACGCGGTCTGCACCGCCTTGGAAGACCAGGTCTCCGCGCGCCTCACCGGCTGGGGCTGACCGCGCGTTTCAAGACGCCGGCCCACCGCGCGGTGTGTTCACATCCTTGAGGTTCTCCAGCGGCTCAATCGTCTGGCCATAGCCTTCCACCTCCGGAATCCGTAGACACGGCGAGCCGTTCTCGTCTCGGGTCACCTCTGGCAACACCGTCGGCGCCGGCGATGCGGCAAACCGGTCCAGCGCCTCTTGTGTCGTCGACGCCAAGGCGAGCCGCTTCAAGTTCATCCGCGTGGGAAAGATGATCGTCGCCTCCCCGGCCGCTTCGGCTGCGAGCGCGTTCTCAGCGGTCACCCACACCGCTTCGGTCGTCTCCCGACCGTCCTGCTCCGCCACCTGGTCAGGCGGTGTAGCGGCGAGATAGAAATACGTATCAAACCGTTTCGGCATCATCACCGGTGTGATCCAGTGGCCAAACGGCACCAACCGGTCGAGCGCCAGCACCAGGTCATGCGCCTCGATCAGCGCCAGAAAATCGACCTCCCCGCGATCGACCGGCCCGCGCATCGGCGCCAGCTTATCGCTGATATCGGTGCCCACCAGCGGAGCATCTGCGCCTCGGCTCGCGGCATGGCGCGCCAGCAGGACCCCGGACTCCTCAAACGCCTCCCGTACAGCCGCAACCCGCGCCGATAGCGCCTCGCCCGTAAAATCACCATCGGTGTGCGCCGCCCATGCATCCACACCATCGCGCGGCACCGCCTTCCCGCCGGGAAACACCAGCGCCCCGGAGGCGAAATCGATCTCATAGTGGCGTTTCACCATCAGGACTTCCAGCGCCGGCCCATCCCGAAGCAGCAGGATCGTCGCAGAAAGCCTTGGTATCGCGGGCGTCTTCGACCCGTCTTTGGATTGCTCGCTCATAGGTCCTCTCCAAACGCTTACCGATTGCCGCAAAAACGCAGCGGCGATCTATGCGGGATCTTCAGCGCCCGCTGGTAGCGTCTTCTGTTCCGCCGTGTGGCGCCACTTTCCAGAAGGACGCGACCAGATGCAACAGACGGCCCGTTTTTCCCGCGTCCATGGGCGCCCCGCCCCCGCCGTTTCGCTGCGCCTGCAGCCGGTCGTGCATCTACAAACCGGCACCCTGATGGGCCAGGTCACCGAAACCGACCGGGCCTTTGGCGATTGGGTCCGGTTCGGACCCGCCGCAGACCCTGAACCGGCCGAAAATGCGGTCGAGCGCGTGGTAAGCCAGATCGAGACAGCCGCCGCCTTGGCGCAAACGCAGGACAACGGCGCCCGCCCCCTGTTTGTGAGCCTGCCCATGGCCGCCCTCGTGGCGCCGCTCCTCGCCGAAGCCTGCGCCGACGCAGCCGGACGGGCCAAGCTCTGCCCCCAAGAAATATGCCTCATGGTGGATGACAGCGCCCTGCTTTACCGAAGCCGGGACATGTTCATCGTCATCCGGGACCTGCGCGCGGTGGGGCTGCGGGTCGGGATCGATGCCCGGCGGACCTGGGACGCACCGCTGACCGATGGCTTGCGCCTCCTGCTCGACACGGTCGTCGTGCGCGTGACAGACCTGGACCGCTCCAAAGCGCTGGAAGAGAGCGTGGTCGCCGCAGACGGCGCGGGCATGTCAGTAATCGTCGAGGGCGCACATTGGCGAGACGCGGACTGGCTCGCCGACATGGGAATACGATTGGCGCTGCGCCCACGACTGGATAGCTGAGTTCAACAGGCCGATGTCGCGTAGCGGCCGATGACCTTGTAACCGCCCGTGACGCGGAACGCCCCCTTAAGCCATACACGGGGCACAGCCGCCCCGGCGCAAGCCCGGAACAGCATCGGAGCGCCTTGATCGAGCCCCACCGCGCCTGTCGGTACTGACCCGACTTTAGTTCATCAGTTTCAGCCACTCGCGCGCGGCTTTCTGGGCCTCGCGAATTTCGGTTTCAGACATCTGGTCAGCCATTTCCTGGCGGAGAGTCTTGGCTTCTTCGACACCCTTGGCGGCAGCGAGATTGAACCATTTGTGCGCCGCCACAAGGTCGGTGGCTACGGCTTCACCGAGCGAGTAAGCCAGGCCAGCCTGGTACAGTGCGTGCGGCTCTGAGGTTGCGTCCAGCCCTTCGCAAGGCAGCTCAATCGTCATGTCAGCGAACGGCATGTTCGTCTTCCCTTCTACACCCGCGTCCTGCCTGGCCTTTGGGCCATGTGCGATGGACGACACCCTGCCACCAGCCATCTGGCGACACCGGCAGAATGCCGGCTGGGATTTGCCGTATGGTTAACGTGATGGCGGCCAAGCGGTGTGTTGGTAAACACAAGGGGGCCCGCTCATTAACCCTGCCGGCGGAAACGCGCGGTACCCTCTCGCCAGCGGCGGCGGAGCCGATTATGACGGGCAGGACATGTCGACACCCTTTGCCCCGATCTCGTTTCACGGCCACCGCGATCACCCGCTGGCCTTTGCCGACCTGTTGGGCGCATCCTTCCGCGATACCGGGTTTGCCGTGATCACCGACCATCCCATACCCCAGGCCCTGATCGACCGGGTCGCAGCAGCGACGAAAGCCTTCTTCGCCCTGCCTGATGATGTGAAAGCGCAATATGATGACAGCGCCAATGGCGGACAGCGCGGCTATACCGCGTTCGGGACAGAAAACGCCAAGGACCGAACCGCGGCAGACCTAAAGGAATTCTGGCACCGGGGTCGGGCTGCACCCGATGGCTACGAGACGGACGCCGTGATGCGGCCAACCCCGGCGGTGGCCGAAGTGGCCGATTTCGATGCGGCAACGGCAGAGCTCTACTACGCGCTCGACGAGATGGGGATGGATCTGTTGGTGGCGGTGGCCCGACATCTGGATCTTGCGCCGGACTGGTTCACGCCGCGGGTCATCGATGGTAATTCGATCCTCCGCCTGCTGCACTATCCGCCACAAACCGATGATCAACCCGCGGGCGCTGTGCGGGCCGGCGCGCATGAAGACATCAATGTGATCACCCTGCTGCTAGGGGCCGAGGAAGCGGGCCTTGAGGTCCGCCACCGGTCTGGCGAGTGGCTGGCGATCAATCCGCCGCCGGGGGCGCTGGTAGTCAATATCGGAGACATGCTGGACCGGCTCACAGGGGGCTTGCTGCCCTCGACCACGCACCGGGTGGTAAACCCGTCAGCCGAACGCGCGCGATATGCCCGCTATTCGACGCCCTTCTTCCTCCACTTTGCGCCCGATGTCCTGATCGATCCTCTGCCCCAATGCCTGGCCGAGGGCGGCAAGACCGCCCCTCCGATCACCGCACAGGACTATCTGATGCGCCGGCTACGGGAGATAGGGTTGATACGGGACTAAAGCCTCTAGAGCATCGGGGGCAAAATATGATGCACCAACAAGGACGGCAGATTTTGCGACCGATGCTCTAGCCCAGATCGATGTGCAACGCCTTGAAACCGCGCAAGCCGTAGCGTTTCAGCCAGTCTCCGCTCGCAGGCTGGCGAAGGGTAAGCCCTGGGTGGCGGGCATACAGCCGGGTAATGGCGACCTGGGCTTCCAGCCGGGCGAGTTGTAGCCCGAGGCAGAAATGGATGCCGGACCCGAATGCCAGGTGGGGATTGGGGAAACGGTCAAGTTGCAGGGTTTCAGGAGCGTCGAAGACGGCGGGGTCCGCATTCGCCGCGCCGAGATGGGCGAAGATCAGATCACCCCGCGCCAGAGGTTGGCCGTCCAACACGCAGTCCTGCGCGACGAAGCGCTGCTTGGTCGATTGAACCGGTGTCCAAAAGCGCAGCAGTTCCTCGACCGCCTGCTCGATGCGGGCCTCGGGGTCTGCAAGGAGCCAGGCCTTTTGCTCGGGATGGGTTTCCAGCGCGTAGACACTGCCGGCAATGAGATGGGTCGTGGTCTCGAAGCCCGCGACCAGCAGGGTGGCGACCATCGCAACCATTTCATCTTCGGTAAGCCGGTCGCCATCCTCTTCCGCCTCCACCAGGGGGGCGATCAGGCCGGGACGCGGGCTGTGCCGGCTGCTCTCGATCTGCTCACGGATGTAGCGAACGAACCGGCTGAGGCTGCCCATCATGCGCAAGACGCCGAGGGGGCCGCTGATCTGTCCGATCGATCGCGCCCAGCCGATGAATTGCGGCCGGTCCGAGTCCGGCAGCCCCAGCAGCTCGCAAATCACATCAAGAGGCAACTGGCGGGCATAGGCTTCAACAAGATCAACCGGCCCGGAGCCGAACCCGTCGATCAGCCGGTCCGCGAGGGCGGTGACGTCCCCACGCATCTCCAGAATCCCGCGCCGGGCGAAGGCATGATTGACGAGGGTGCGGAGCCGCCTGTGGTCTGGTTCGTCCTTCAAGAGCATATTGTCGGCAAGGACTTTCAGCGAGCGCGGCATCCACCATAGGACGCGCTCGATCCCCGGAACCCCGGCGTTTCGTCCCTCCGAGACGAATTGGTCCTTGCCCTTGAGCACCGCCTCTGCCGCGGCATGGCTCGTGGTGGTCCAGGCGCGACCAACGAACGGCACCCGGGCCGGCACCACGGGACCCGCTGCGCGTAATTCCGCGAGGGCCGGAAACGGGTCAGGGCGTGCGGAGATGCCTGCGATATCAGTCGCGAGCGGACGCTTCAACGAATGGGTCGGCGCGTCGTAGGCCATGGCAGAGCGTATCACCAAAGCGACGCCATGCCCACACGCGCAAGGCCGCCGTAGCGGCGCTGCTAATAGCTCTTCGGCAATCCGAGAACCCGCTCAGAGATATAGTTCAGGATCATCTCGCGGCTGACCGGCGCAATGCGGGCCAGCATCGCTTCGCGCATATAGCGCTCGACATGGTACTCGCGGGCATAGCCCATCCCGCCATGGGCCAGCACCGACGCTTCGCACGCCTTGAAGCCCGCTTCAGCGCCAAGATACTTCGCAGCATTCGCCTCGGCGCCACACTCCTCCCCGGCGTCAAACAGGGCCGCAGCCTTGTAGGCGAGCAGTTCCGCCGCCTGAAGCTCGGCCCAGGCCTTGGCCAGGGGGTGGGCCACACCCTGATTCTGGCCAATCGGGCGGCCGAACACGACCCGTTCTTGAGCATACGTGGCGGCCCGCTCAAGCGCAGCATGACCCAGGCCAACCGCTTCCACCCCAAACAGGACCCGCTCGGGGTTGAGGCCCTGCAGCAGATACTTGAACCCCGCCCCCTCCTCGCCGATCAGGTGCTCTTTCGGCACTTCGAGCCCGTCAATGAACAGCGTGTTGCACTCGACCGCCTTGCGGCCCATTTTCGGGATCGGATTGGCTTCGATCCGGTCGCGGTTGAAATCGGTATAGAACAGCGACAGGCCGAGATAGGGCTTGGCGCACTGGTCCTTCGGCGTCGTGCGCGCGATGATCAGGATCTTGTCTGCGCGCTGGGCGCCGGTGGTCCAGATCTTCCGGCCGTTGATGGTGTAGCCATTGGCCGTACGGTCCGCGCGCGTTTCGAGACTGGACGTATCAAGCCCGGAATTGGGCTCGGTCACCGCAAAGCACATCTTCTCCTGGCCGGAGATGATCTTGGGCAGGTTTTCCTGCTTCTGTTCCTCATTGCCGAACCGTTCGAGCGGCTTGGGCCCAAAGATGTTGAGATGGATCGCTGAGGCGCCCGAAAAACCAGCCCCCGAGCGGGTCACCGCCTGCATGACAATCGCCGCCTCAGTAAGCCCCAGGCCAACCCCGCCATATTTCTCAGGAAAGGCGACACCAAGCCAGCCACCTTCTGCCATCGCGTCACAGAACGCTTCGGGCCAATTCCCGGTCTCATCCGTTTCGGCCCAATAGTCTTCCCCGAACTGGCTACAGGTGCGGGTAACCGCTTCGTGGATGGCACGCTGGTCTTCAGAGAGCGGGCTGATCTGGTGCATGGTCGGTGTCTCCTCCAGGACCTGAGATAGGCCAGTCCGGTCGGGCCCGTCCAGCGTCAGACCGGCGCAGCCGCAAAGCGCCGCGGCGAAAACGCGTCCGCCAGGCCAGCCAGGTCCGACAAGCGGTCGCTGGCGACGCTGCCAGCCTGAAGGCTGTGGGCAATGAGGCGTGCAGTCAGCGGCGCCAGCAGGATGCCATTACGATAGTGCCCGCAAGCCAGAAGGATAGCGGGGTGCTCACTGGGCCCAACCAACGGGGCATGATCCGGCGAACCGGGGCGAATACCAGCCCAGGTCTCCAGCGTCGGCCGGGCCGAGAGGTCTGGCAGCAGCGCGCCGGCGGCGGTCTTGAGATCGGCAATGGCGCGTGGATCGATGCAAGTGTCAGCCGCGCCCGGCTCGGACGTGGCGCCAATGATCACCCGGTCGCGCCTTGGCACAATGTAGAGGCCGCCATGGCGCAGCGTATGGTGAGGCGGCCGATCAGCGTTGCCCGCCACCGCCAGCATCTGCCCCTTCACTGGATCGACCGCCGCAAGGCTGGGCACCACCGATTTCAGCGGCAACTCACGTTCGCCATCCCGAACGATGAGCCCCGGAGAGCGCCAACCGGCCGCGATCACGGCCCGGTCATGGCCCTCGGCGATCACAGTTCCGCCAACCAGTCGAAGCGGAGCGGGGCCCCGGACGATAGAAACATTGGGCCGGGCCTCAAGCCGGGCCAGCAGCGCTTTGACCACGGCACGATTGTCGATCCGGCCATCTGACGCCAGCGCCAGCCCCGCAATCACCGGATCACCGAGCCCCGGCTCCCGCGCCAGCAGCTCATTTCGGGGCATGGAGTGTGCCGTGCCCCCCGCAGCTCTGATAGCGCCCGCCATGGCCTCCAACCGAGCGCAACCCTCTTCATCGGTAGCCAGCGCGAGAGTGCCCGATCCGGCGAAGCCAAGACTGCCGGGGGTATCGTCCTCCAACCCCCTCGCCCAATCCTCCCATAGCCTGCGAGACGCTATGCAGGCCGCCAACAGGTCTGGGTGCTGGTCCCCATGATCGGCTGCCTCAAACGCCGGAGCCAGCATGCCTGCGGCCGCCCAACTCGCCCCGCGACCCGGCTCGGCAGGATCGTAAACTGTAACCTGACAACCGCGCTCGCCAAGCAGCGCCGCGATGGAAAGCCCGATGATCCCGCCACCGGCAATGGCAATCGAGGCGCCGGAAGGAAAGGGCGGCTGGGTCATGGCCGGGACATAGGCAATAGACATGCGCCGCACAATCGGCGCCGGTCAACGTATCGGAATGGAGATGTCAGGCCGCGTAGCTAAATCGGCCTTGTGGGCCTGGGCTCAGGCCGTGAGGTGCGCTCGCTTGTGGCTCCGCCAGATATACAGGAACGTCGCGGCGCAGCGGCGATTGGGGAACACGATCCGCTTCGAAATCTCGCCATCGAGGCTGTATTGGGTGTGCACCATGATATCAGGAACATCCAGTTCCGGTTGCACAGCGTCCATGCCGCAAACCGCTTCACGCCAGCGGGCGAATGTATCTATGGCTGAATGCAGAAGCTTCTCTTCCGCAGGCTGGTCGATGCCAACCGTCAGGACTGTTTCTGTCATGCCCCACCTGGAACTCTAATGATGAACCGTATTCGCAGTTGCGGAAGATTTGCAAGCGGTTACGGCGTGATTCCGCGCTCTCGCGAAGCGCGTCCAGATCCACAGTGTATCCATCTGCGTTTACCGGCGCTGGCACAGAACGCAGACCATAG
>JBCCBN010000041.1:0-19302 GCA_039034035.1 Pseudomonadota bacterium | reverse complement strand
GTGGCCGCAGCAGTGGTCTCCTTACTAGGAGGGCGTAGTGCCTCGTACGTCGTACGTCCTGTGACAACGACGGACAAGAAAGCTCCCGAGAGGACCGACGTGCGCAGGGAAGGAGGACAGCGCGCCCTAGGCCTTGCGCTCGCGGAAGGTTATCCGGCCTCTGGTGAGGTCGTAGGGCGAGATCTCGACCTTGACGGCGTCGCCGACGAGGATCTTGACGAAGTTTTTTCGAATTTTGCCGATAGGTAAGCCCTTGTTCGAGGGCGACGCGGGCGCCCGAAGGGATCTCGTTGAGGATACGGTTTCGGCGATCATCATCGACATCTTCGAGGATCGCGGTCGCATCATCGGAGTCGAGGGCGTTGAGGGCGGCGGCTACTGCGGCATCCGGCAGGGCATCGACGGCCTCTTCGCGATACTCGTTCCGGAGTTCGATCAGGATGTTGGCGGGCAGTTCCCCGCCGAGGAGCGCCACTGCCCCCTCGAAATCGTCGCGGTTGAGCTGTTCCAGCGCGTCGGCAGCATCGGCGGGATGGAGCACGGCGAGGCGCCGGGTGAGCCAGCGCCGGTCGGCCTCTTCGACCGCGTCGCTAAGGTCCTGGACGAGGACCGGATCGACGTCGCCGCCGCGTTCCCGGTTCGATGCTGGGGTGTGGGGCTCAGCCATGGTGGCCTCTTGGTGGGGTGGGCTCAGGGCCCGGTGCAGCGCCCGGAAAGGGCCGGATGTGGGCGATGATTGACGGGGCCGCCGGTTGGGGTGCGGGCCGCTATGGCGCCGCTGGCGTGGTGGCGGGAGGTGGGGTCTGGTCGGTCTCTTTCAAGAGGGCGAGCGTGTAACCCGCCTCAAGCGCGGCTCCGTTCAGCGTCGCGCGGGCTTCGGGCGTGATTTCGGGGGTCCTTGCGAGCATCCACAGGAACCGGCCGGACGGCTCACCAACCAGGGCATGGGTGTAGTCGGGATCGATATGGATCACCCAGTAATTGCCGCGCCCCCTGGGCAGGGGGACGGGTGCGAAGTTCACGAACAGGCGCGCGCCGTTCGAGCCCGGCATGATTTGAGCAGTGGTCTCCGCGGCGCGGGGCGCACCATCCTCGGTGCCGAACCGGCAGGTGTTGACCACCTTGATCCCGCCATCGTCCAGGGGCGTGTATTCGGCGGTGACCCCCTCGCAATCGCTCTGGAAACTGTTGGGGTAGCGGGCGATTTCGTACCAGAGGCCGGCATAGCGTTCGAGGTCCACGCTTTCGACGGCGGCCAATGGCGGGGCATCGGCGCTGCGTCCTGACGGTCCGGCGACGCAAGCGGTGAGCACCAGCGCGGCGACGGCGAAGAGGCAAGCGAGCGGGGGTCTTGGTTTACGTATCATTTGAAGCCCAATCCATGATCTGAAGGCTGGGACCTTTGCAAGGTCCCAGCCGTTGCGCGTTGCCGGCACTGCGCCGGCAGACATGGCCCGCGGGCTTTGCCCGCTGGAGCGTTTCCAGCGAAGGTGAAGTCGCCCTGGCCCTGCAAGCGCGCATCTTTGGGGACAGGTGTCTATACCGTCCGCTTTGCTCGGTCCTGAGCGTTGGAAGACTGGATGGCGTCCTTGGCGGCCTGCCATTCTTCATCGCCCCACGCGGCCAGGCTCGAGAAGTTGCCGCCGGCTGCATTGTACATGGCGCCGTCGATGGCGATGGTCTGGCCATTGATGTATTCGGCGCCCGGCGCCATCAGCATCACGGCGAGATTGACCAATTCGTGCATCTCGCCGACCCGGCCCATGGGATTGCCCGAGCGGTCATTGGCCGTGTCGCTGATGTCCTCGCCGCCCTTGCTGGAATTTGGCGACAGGCGCGCCCAGGCCCCTTTTGTCGGGAACGGGCCAGGGGCGATGGCGTTGAAGCGCAAGCCGTAGCGGCCCCATTCGACGGCCAGCGACTGGGTCATCACGTTAAGACCGGCCTTGGACATGGCGCTGGGCACCGTGAACGGGCCGCCATTCCAGACCCATGTGGTCAGGATCGAGCAGACCGAGCCCTTGTCGCCGGCCCTGATCCAGCGGGTGCCGATATCGTGGGTCATGTAGAAACTGCCGCGGAAGACGATATTGGCGATGGCGTCGAAGCCGCGAACCGACAGGTCTTCGGTGCGGGAGATGAAATTGCCGGCGGCGTTGTTCACAAGTCCGGTGAGCGGGCCATGCTTGCTCCAGATCTCGTCATTCATGGCTGTGATGACATCGGGAATGCGAATGTCGCAGGCATGGGGGACGACCGTGCCGCCATGTTCGTCCATCAGCGCTTTCGCCGTGTCTTCGAGCACCCCACCGCGGCGGCCGCAAATGTGAACTTCGGCGCCGAGCTTGAGAAAGCCTTCGGCCATTTCCTTGCCCAGGCCGGTGCCGCCGCCGGTCACCAGGACGCGCTCATCCTTCATCAGCCCGTCGCGATACATCAGTTTTGACGTGTCCATGCGTTGTCTCCCATTCATTTGTTCTAGTTGAAAGAATAGTGCGAAGTGCCAGGGAGACCCATAATGAAATTTGTTGCAGCCAGCGGCCTTGCCGCTTTCCTCGTCGCCGTTGCGGCCCAGGCTGAACCGGTGGCCGGCTCGAAGGACGTGTTTGGCACCTGGGCGACAGAGGACGGGTCGGCACGGATCGAGATCACCGATTGCGGCGATGGCAGCCCGTGCGGCCGGGTGGTGTGGATCGACCAGGCGTCGATGCGCGAGAGGCTGACCCCGGAGACGGCTGTGGATGAGAACAATCCCGACCCCGCGCGGCAGGGCGATCCGGTGCTGGGCCTCTTGATGCTGTCGGATTTCGAGGAGAAGCGGAACGACTGGCGGGGCGGCACGATCTATGATCCCGAAACCGGGCGGACTTATGGCTCGCGTTTGAAGCGCCGGGATGACGGCACGCTGCAGGTGAAGGGCTGTGTTGGTCCGATTTGCCAGACGCAGACCTGGACGGCAGCCGAAACCGGCACGGGTTGAGGAGGAGCGAGCGGTCTAACGCTGGCCCCTGAAGCCTTTCGCGATCACGAAGATTTCCGGGCTGCCGGCGCGGCTGGAGGGCGGCTTGAGGTGCTTTACGTCGGCGAAGTTTGCCTTGAGGGGTTCGAGAATGTCCCGGGTTGCGCCGCCCTGAAACACTTTGGACGCGAAGGCGCCGCCCGGGGCGAGGTGGTCGATGGCGAAGCCGAGGGCCATTTCGACCAGTGCGATGGTGCGCAGGTGATCGGTCTGTTTGTGGCCGGTCGTGTTTGACGCCATGTCGGAGAGGACGAGATCTGGAGGGCCGGTGAGACCTTCCAGCATTTGCGCCACATCGGCGGGCTCGTTCACGTCGCCCTCGATGATGTGCACGCCGGCTAGGCGTTCGACCGGTAGCAGGTCGATCCCGACGATTTCGGCAGCGCCTTTCTGCTGGGCCACCTGTAGCCAGCCGCCCGGCGCGCAGCCGAGATCGACCACGCGCTGGCCGGGTTTGAGCAGCCGGAATTTTTCGTCGATTTCCAGGAGCTTGAAAGCGGCGCGTGCGCGGAAGCCGGCACTTTTGGCCTTTTGCACATAGGGGTCGGTCAATTGCCGCTCGATCCAGCGTTTCGAGCTTTCCGATTTGGCATTGCGCGCGATAACCTTGCGCTCGCCCATGCGGCGGCCGGAACCTTTCTTCTCGGCGTCCTTGGGGGTGCCGGACTTGCCGGAGCCACGCTTGCCTGACCCATTCTGGCCTGAACCACTCTTGCCCGAACCGGGGCCGGTCCAGCGCCGTTTGCCATCATCGGCCATTGCTGGGGCTCCCTTCTGGTTCGGGCGCTGTGGTTGTGGCGTCGGCGGTTGCGGTGGTGCGATTGCGCCCGCCGCGGCGGCGCTTTTTCTTCTCACCGTGCATCATGGACAGGAGCAAGCCTTCGCGCAGGCCCCGGTCTGCCACGCGCAGCCTTGGGGCGGGGAAAACTTCCATTGCCGCATCGAGGATCGCGCAACCCGATAGCATGAGGCTGGCGCGCTCTTCGCCGATGGTTGGCAGCTTGGCCCGTCCGTCAATGCCCAGCCGGGTGAGCAGGTCGACCGCTTCGGCGGTCTGGGCACGGTCGAGCCAGGCGCCGTCGACCGCGTCGCGGCGATAGCGATCGAGCTTGAGGTGTACGCCGGCGAGACAGGTGACTGTGCCGGAGGTACCGATGATGTGGGCGGCAGGATGGTCGAGCGCCCGGGCGGCCTGGGCATGGCTTTTCCAACCTTCGAAGACCGATTTGGCGTGGGCTTTCATCAGTGCGAAGGCTTCGGCCTCGGTGGTGGCGGGGAACGCCTCGAACAGGGTGACGACGCCCAGCGGCAGTGATCCCCAGGCCACCATGGGCGCCGCGTCGCGCACGAGCGCCCTGACCCGCCCATCCTGGGGCACCCTGGATGTGTCAACCAGGGACAGTTCGGTGGAGCCGCCGCCCACATCCAGCACAAGCACATGGCCGGCGGAGGCATCGATCAGATTGTGGCAGGCGATCAGGGCGAGGCGGGCTTCCTCTTTGGGGCCAATGATCTTGAAGCTGAGCCCCAGCTCGGATTTCACCCGGTCGATGAAGGCGCGTCCGTTCTCGGCCCGGCGGCAGGCCTCGGTGGCGATGCAGCGCACATTGGGCACGCCGCGCGCCTTGAGCTTGGCGCGGATCTTCCCCAGCGCCGAGAAGGCCCGGTCGATCGAGGCATCTGACAGGCGGCCCGTGGCAGCCAATCCCTCGCCCAGGCGGGCAATCTGGGAGTAGCTGTCGACCACACGGAAGGTATGGCCATGGGGCTGCGCGATGAGCAGCCGGCAATTGTTGGTCCCAAGGTCAACGGCCGCATAGAGCGGTGCGTTCCCCCGGGTCCGGCCGCGGCGACCACCCTTGCGGGGGCGCCTGCTTTTTTGCGTCGCCATGGGTTGGCCTAAATCTTGTTCGTTGGCGAAAGCTGTAGCACAAGCAGGGCCTATGAGTAGTCTTTCACGATTTTTCAGCCGGATCGGCGCCGCAATGGGCCTGGCAAGGCGTCCCGAACCGGAGCCGGTGGCCGGCCCCGCGCCTGCTCCGGCCGGAGAAATCCGCGATTATCGCCCCCGCAATGAGAGCGCGCGGGTGGCGAAGTTCCAGATCGGCCAGGTGGTGCGCCACCGGATGTTTCCGTTTCGCGGCGTGATCTTCGATGTCGATCCGGAGTTCAACAATACCGATGAATGGTATGAATCGATCCCGGAAGAGGTCCGCCCCGACAAGGCGCAGCCCTATTACCACCTGTTCGCCGAGAATGAGCGCACCCATTATGTGGCCTATGTCTCGGAGCAGAACTTGTTGCCCGATGACACCGACGAGCCAGTGAACCACCCCGATATTCTCGACGTGTTCGAGGAGACCGATAAGGGCCAGTATCGCCTGAAACCGAACATCGCAAACTGAGTTATGTTTCGCTCGCGGCAGATTGGCTGCGCCAATCGCCTCCGCGGGGGCGGGCTGGCCGCCCGGCGGGCAGTCACCCTTTGGGGTGAGGTGCGCTGAGGGTGGATTGGGGCGCGGGGCGGGTTTTCGACCGCTGCGGCGCCCCCCTGCCCTGTTGCGGGTGTGGGGTCAGGTTTCTTCGGCTTTGAGGCGTTCCAGAGCGCGGATGTCGGCGGCGACCTGGCCGTGGATGGTGCGCAGGAGCTTTTTGGACGTGGCCGTCTCAGCGTCTGGCAAGCGGCGTTTGATCCGCTTCATCAGCGCCCGTTCGGTGCGCAGGACGCTGTCGAGGGCGACGCGGGTATCGTTGGAGACGATGGTCTGGAGATCAGCATACAGGCGGCTGGGCGCACCCATGGCGCCGCCGAACTGGTCGGGCTCCCCACCCAGGACACCGACCCGGCGCTGGACGCGGAGCAATTCCTCCGCCCGTTGGTCTGCAAGCGCGTTGAGGGACTTGCGGACGCGGGGTTCATTGTCGGGCATGCGGGCAGCGTCCCGGTAGCCGGTTTCGGCATCGATGAGCAGGGACGCGACCGCATTGAGCGCGCCGATTTCGGCGGTGCGCTCGGGCGTCAGCGATGACATGTCCGCGCTGAGCGCCGGTTGCGGCGGCTCGGATGTGGCGCAGGCGGCAAGGCCCAGCGGGAGCGCCAGGGGGAGCGTAAGGGCAAACACGGACACTATGGGAGCGGTGAACACCTTCATGGGATCACACCTTTCTTCGGCTGAATTGTCGGGTAAGCCACGCACGGGACCTGTACCGGGTTCTTGGCCGGTTGGGCCGTTCTGGGCCCCGTCCCTGCGCAGCACAAAACGGGCGACCGCTGTGAAGGTCCAGTTACGGTTCCGTAGGGGTGGGGCCGCGCTGGCGGCGGCGCAGGGCGCGCGAGCCGGTGCTGTCAGCCCAGCTTGGAGCCGGTCTTGCGGGCCATGAAATAGTGTGTCCCGCCCTCATCGGTATCGACACCGGTGAGGCTCATGCCTGTTTCAGAGAGCAGAATTTCATAGGCTTCGGTGCCCAGCGACCAGGAGGGTTTGCCGGTTAGGACATCGGTCCAGGTGCAGACCTGTCGAGGGGCCGAGAACAGGAGTTGCCCGCCCGAGTTCAAAGCCTCGGACACCCGCAGCAGAAGCCTGCGCTGGCGATCTTCGGGCAGAAGGAATACGAGGCCCACGCAAAGTGCGGCGTCAAATGTTCGATCAAAGAAGGGACTGGTTTCTGCAGGTTCGCAGGCGATTTCCAGTTCGGGGAAGCGTTGCCGGAAGGCGGCGACCATGGCCGGCGCGGCATCGATGGCGGATACGTCCAGCCCCTCGTCAACCAGGACGGCGGTGAGGGGTTCGCCGTGCCCGGAGCCGACATCGATGATTGAGCAGCCCCGGGGCAGTTGACGCGCCCAGGCCCGCACAAGGCCTTGCCCGGACGTGGACCGGACCGCCATGAACTCGCTGGCGACGGCGTCATAACCGCAGGACGGGTCATCTTCCATGGACGGCCCCATCCCGCGCAGCCGATGCCAAGGGGCGTGGCGCTATACCGCCTCTTCGGCGTCGTCTTCCTCTTCCTTCGACTTCGAAGCGGGCGTTTTGACCTCGACATATTTGAAAGCGAGTTTCTCCTCGTCTTTCTTGTCGACATCGATCTTCACCGTGCCGCCCTTGGTGAGCTTGCCGAAGAGGAGTTCTTCGGCCATCGGCTTCTTGACGTGCTCCTGGATCGTGCGGGAGAGCGGGCGGGCGCCCATTTCCGCATCGAAACCGCGCTTGGCGAGCCAGTCGCGGGCGCGTTTGGTGATCTCGATCGTGACATTGCGGTCGCTGAGCTGGAGTTCGAGCTGGAGCACGAACTTCTCGACCACGCGATCGATGATTTCCGGGGTCAGGCCGCCGAACTTGATGGTGGAATCGAGCCGATTGCGGAATTCGGGCGTGAACATGCGCTTGAGCGCTTCGTCGACTTCGCCATCCTTCTTGCCGGCACCGAACCCGATGGAGTTCTTCGCGGCGTCGGACGCGCCGGCATTGGTGGTCATGATCAGGACGACATTGCGGAAATCGACCTTGCGGCCGTTGGCATCGGTGAGCGCGCCATTGTCCATCACCTGGAGGAGGATGTTGAAGAGGTCCGGATGGGCCTTCTCGATCTCGTCCAGCAGGAGGACGCAATGGGGGTGCTGGTCCACACCATCGGTGAGCAGGACGCCCTGATCATAGCCGACATAGCCGGGGGGCGCACCGATGAGCCGGGAAACCGTGTGGCGTTCCATGTATTCGGACATGTCGAAGCGGAGCATCTCGACGCCAAGAATGGACGCGAGCTGTTTGGCCGCTTCGGTCTTGCCGACGCCGGTGGGGCCCGTGAACAGGTAGGACCCGATGGGCTTGTTGGGCTCGCGCAGGCCGGCCCGGGCCATCTTGATCGAGGCTGCGAGCGCTTCCAGCGCGGGATCCTGACCGAAGACGACGCGCTTGAGGTCTGCATCCAGGGATTTGAGGCGATTGGCATCGTCCTTGGTGACCTGTTTGGGGGGGATGCGCGCGATCTTGGCGACAATCGCTTCGATGTCGCGGACGCCGACGGTCTTTCGGCGCTTACCTTCGGGCTTGAGCCATTGACTGGCGCCAGCCTCATCGATGACGTCGATGGCCTTGTCGGGCAATTTCCGGTCGGTGAGGTAGCGGTCGGCCAGTTCGACGGCGGCCTTGATGGCTTCATTGGTGTAGCGCAGGCCGTGGAACTCCTCGAATTTGGGCTTGAGGCCCTGGAGGATCTTGATGGCGTCGGGCACGGTGGGTTCGACCACGTCGATCTTGCGGAACCGGCGGCTGAGCGCGCGGTCCTTCTCGAAATGCTGCTTGTATTCCTTGTAGGTGGTCGAGCCCATGCAGCGCAACTCGCCTGACTGGAGGGCAGGCTTGAGGAGGTTGGACGCGTCCATCGCTCCGCCGGAGGTTGCGCCGGCGCCGATGACGGTGTGGATCTCGTCGATGAAGAGGATGCCCTTGTCGAGGTTTTCCATCTCCTTCATCACCGATTTCAGGCGCTCTTCGAAGTCGCCGCGATAACGGGTGCCGGCGAGCAGGGCGCCCATGTCGAGGGAGTAGATCACTGCTTCATCGAGGATGTGGGGGACTTCCTCATCGACGATCTTCTTGGCAAGCCCTTCGGCGATGGCGGTCTTGCCGACGCCCGGGTCACCGACCAGGATCGGGTTGTTCTTGTTGCGGCGGCACAGGATCTCGATGCAGCGCTCGATTTCCAGCTCGCGGCCGATGAGCGGATCGATCTTTCCTGAGCGGGCCTTCTGGTTGAGGTTCACGCAGTAGGCGTCGAGCACTTCATTGCCGGATTTGACGTTGCCGTCTTCGTTGCTTTCGGCGCCGCGGGGCGTGGTGGAGCGGGATGCGCCGGATTTCTTGGCGACGCCGTGGGAGATGTAGTTGACCGCGTCGTAGCGGGTCATGTCCTGCTCCTGCAGGAAGTAGGCGGCGTGGCTTTCGCGTTCGGAGAAGATGGAGACGAGGATGTTGGCGCCGGTGACCTCGTCGCGGCCGGAGCTTTCCACGTGCAGGATCGCGCGCTGGACAACGCGCTGGAAGGCGGCGGTGGGCTGGACGCGGCCAGCGCCGTCATCGACGACAAGGCTGGAAAGCTCATCGTCGAGATAGCCGGTGAGGTCCGCGCCGAGCCGATCCATGTCGACCTTGCAGGCGGTCATGACTTCGGCGGCATCATCGTCTTCAATGAGGGCGAGGAGCAGGTGCTCCAGCGTTGCGTATTCATGGTCCCGGTCGGCGGCATAGGTGAGCGCGCGTTCAAGGGCTTGTTCGAGGCTGGGGGTCAAACTGGGCAAGGGGCACCTCTAATCATCAATCGTCTTTTTCCATAATGCACTGCAACGGATGCTCATTGCGCTGGGCCATATCGAGGACCTGCGCCACTTTCGTTTCAGCGACTTCGTACGTAAACACCCCACATAGCCCGACACCTTTCTGGTGTACGTGCAACATGATCCGGGTCGCTTCCTCCCGGCTCTTGTTGAAGAAACGCTCAAGCACGAACACGACGAATTCCATCGGCGTGTAATCGTCATTGAGGAGCATGACCCGGTAGAGGGACGGCTTCTTGGTCCGCACCCGGGTCTTGGTCACGATGCCGAGGTCCTGGTCGTTCCCATTGCCGCCGGTATCGCTGTCGCCATCGCCGGGAATGGACGGCCCTTCGGGATCGTTCATCGTCAGCGGGTTCATCGCCGGTCTCTCATCTTGGGCCAAGCTCAACATCGGATCGTTCCTAGCGTGACCATCCCTGCGGCGGGTTTCAAGTTCGGATTCATGTCGCATGGAGATTTTTCACCAGTGTGCGCACCCGGCGGGCATTCGCGCCGAGGTCGGAATGGCCCAGGCGGGAGCGGGAATAGATGGCGAGGGTTGCGCCGGACCCGCCGCCTGGCGCGGGGAGGACCGCCAGGTCGAGGTCATCCTTGAAGCGCAACAGGGGCGTGGTGGCGACGGCCTTGAGGCGCAGCGCGGCGGTGTCTTGGGCATCGATGCGGATGGCGCGGTCACCGTCCAGCACGGCGGCGGCGCGGGCGAAGAGGTCGGCCGGGGCGGTTTCGAAATGGGGTGCGATTTCGTCGGGGGTCGCCCGGTCGCACAAGCCATCCGGCGCGAGAAGGAACGTGTTCGGCGATCCTGGCCGCTCGAGCGTTTTGAAGTCCATGAAATCAACCACGCCCCCCATATGGGGCCAGCGCTCGCGACCGTCCACCTTGTAGAGAAATTGACTGGGGGTTTGTGGTGGGCGGAGACGCGAATCGAAGAAGCCGGCCCCGCGATGGGACCGGCTTCTCAAACTCTGCCGCAAGGTGCGGGAGGCGTCTTACTTGGCGACGTTCAGGCGCTCGACGCACTGGCCGGCATGGGCGTTCAGCGGCTCGGCTGCTTCGCGCATGGTCTCAGCCATCAGGGTAGCGACTGCGTTGGCTTCGGTCATGTAGGTTTCCATCGCCGCCTTGGAGAGGTTGGCTTGCATCTCAACCGCTTCCTGCAGGGATTTCGCACCAGCCATGGATTTGGACACTTCCATCATGGACGACATGGCTCCCTGGAAGAAAGCGAGGCCGCGGGCGTTGACTTCCTGCATGCCCTTGGCGGACACCCGGGCGGATTCGGCGGCCGCCGAGAGGCCTTCGCGCTGAAGTTCAGTCATCTCGCTGGCCATGCTCATGAGGCGCTCGACGCCTTCTTTCATGGCTTCGGGCGAGATCGGTGCCTCACCATTCATCGCGGGAAAGGGAAATTGCGGGGTTTGTGCTTTTGCCTTGGGCATTGCCGGCGCTCCTTGGTGTGGTGTGTGGCTCTTCACCTAACTAGGGGAATCGCTTCGCAAGTGCAAGATATTTTTGTGCGGTGCACCATTTTTTGTTTTCCGAGGTGGTCGCGGGCCGCCTTGGCCAGCAAATGCGGGGGCCAGATCACCTGATGCGGGATTGGCGTTAACGGGCAATCAACCGGATGTCACGAAATTGCCCTGATCCTTGCAAGGCCCCGCCTATCCAGTCTGATTGAGGGACACGACCCATGAACAGCGCCATCCTTGCCCGATCTCTTCGCCCTGCCCTTTTGGGCTTCGCCATGATTCTGGGGATGGTGTCGCTACCGCTTTCGGCAACGGCAGAGAAATATGCCTCCATCGTCGTTGCGTCAGACACCGGCACGGTACTGCATGCTCGCCATGCCGATGCCGAGCGGCATCCGGCGTCGCTGACCAAGGTGATGGCGCTCTACATGCTGTTCGATGAGATCGAGGCCGGGCGCATCGCGCTGGACGACCGGATGACGGTGTCACGCCGGGCGGCAAAACAGCCGCCGTCGAATCTGAGGCTGAAGGCGGGCGGGACCATCGAAGTGGCGGACGCCATCGATGCGCTGGTGACGAAGTCTGCCAATGATGTGGCGGTTGTGATTGCCGAACACATTGCCGACAGCGAGGACCGGTTTGCTGCGCTGATGACCGTGAAGGCGCGTACCCTGGGCATGAACGACACGTTGTTCATGAACGCCTCCGGTCTGCACGATCCCGAACAGGTGACGACGGCGCGGGACATGGCGCGCCTCGCCGAAGCGATGATGGGCGACCATCCCGATTTCTACGCCTATTTCTCGACGTCTGAATTCAAGTATGGACGCCGCACCTACAAGAACCACAACAAGCTGCTCGGCAATGTGGACGGGGTGGACGGCATCAAGACCGGCTATACACGCGCCTCGGGCTTCAATCTGATGGCGGCGGCTGAGCGCGACGAGCAGCGTGTGGTTGCGATCATGCTGGGCGGCCACAGCGCGCTGGCGCGAAACGGGCATGTCACCGAACTGATAGAAGCGGCGTTCCATGCTCTGGCGCCGGACGATGCACCGGCCCTTACGGAGCCGGGCGAAGCAACGCCGCTGCAAACCGTCTCTTTCGATGCGATTGCCGATCCGATCCATCCCAATGCCGCCGCTGTGCCGATGCTGAACGGCAAGCCCTTCGTGGTGGCCGAGGGTGACGGCGACTGAGACTGGCGATCTCGCCGACGGGCGGCCAGACCGGGTGAGCGCTGGGCCTGATTACGGAACCTTGCCGTAATTATAGGCAATCGAGGGGCCTGCGCCGCGATGAGGCGTTTACCCGACGCCGCCCACACCCTATTCTATGGGAACCAGTTTTCAGGAGGCCCCTATGGGTTCAGTTGGTCCCATGCAGCTCGTGCTGCTCGTTGTTGTCGCGCTGCTGCTGTTCGGCGGACGTGGCCGTATTTCTTCCATCATGGGCGACATGGCCAAGGGTGTGCGCAGTTTTCGCCAGGGCCTGAAGGATGAAGATGGCAAGGCCGTGGAGGATGATGACCTCGTCAATGTCACGCCTCAGAAGGAAGAGGCCAAGTCGAGCTCCTAGAGCGCTCGGCGCGCGCGGTCTGGGCGCCTGAACGGTTCCCGGTCGCCACCAGGAGGCATGCCGATGCTGCCCCAGTTCGGATTTTCTGAGTTCCTGCTGCTGGCCGTGGCGGCGCTGATCATCGTGGGCCCGAAGGACCTACCGGTGATGATGCGCAAGATCGGTCAGATGGTCGCCAAAGGGCGAGCGGCGGCGCGAGAGTTCCAGGCGGCATTCGATGACATCGCCCGGCAAACCGAACTCGATGATTTGCGGAAAGAGATTGAGGATCTCAAGCAGACAAACATGCTGAGCGAGGCGCAGGCGGACATGGCTGCGTTTGAGCGCGAGGTGAATGCTGAAGTGATGCGGGACCCCGCAGCGGAGGCCGGCGCGCCGGGAGGTGACAAGACGGGGACAGCGAAGGCTGGGATGCCGAAGGCGGGAGGTGGCGCGGCGGATGCGGTCAAGCCCGGCCCGAAGCCGGCGGCCTCTGCGGTTGAGCCGACCGCGACGCCCGCAGCCGATCCGCAAGCCAAGGGCACGGCGGCGTGACCGACAAGGCTGCCATCGAGGACGATGATGACGCGGTAGAGAGCAGCGAAGCCCCGCTGCTTGAGCACCTGACCGAGCTTCGCAAGCGGCTGATCTATGCGATCCTCGCGCTCGCGGTCTGTGCCGGCCTGTGTTTCGGGTTCGCTGTGCCGATCTACAATGTCTTGCTGCAGCCATTTGCCGATGTGGCCGAAGCGGCGAGAGAAGGCGCGCAATTGGAGCTTATCTATACCGGGCCGCTGGAGTTCTTCTTTGCCAAGCTGAAGCTGGCCCTGTTCGCTGGCGTGTTCATCGCGTTTCCCTACATTGCCTACCAGGTTTACGCGTTTGTAGCGCCGGGCCTCTACAAGAATGAGCGCGGGGCGTTGGTGCCATTTCTGGTGGCGGCGCCGGTCTTGTTTTCGGCAGGGGCGGCGTTCGTCTATTTCGTGATGATGCCCATGGTGGCGCGGTTTTCCCTGTCGCAGGAGCAGATCGATTCGTCGGTGGCGGCGATTACGCTGCTGCCGCGGGTTTCGGAATATCTGTCGCTGGTGATGGCGCTGATGCTGGCGTTTGGCCTGTCGTTCCAATTGCCGGTGATCCTCACCCTGCTCGGAAAGGCGGGGATCGTGGGTTCGGACACGCTGAAGGCGGGGCGGAAATATGCGCTGGTGGGCATTCTGGCATTTGCGGCCTTCTTCACGCCGCCGGACGTGATCAGCCAGGTGCTGCTGACTGTACCGGTGTACACGCTGTATGAGGCGAGCATCTGGCTGGTGAAAATGATGGAGCGCGAGCAGGACCGTAAGGAAGCGGCAGCCGAATAGCGGACCGTCTTGCGGGAGGCGACGGCTCTGTTCAGCCCCTGTCCATCCCTGCGCCATAGTGTGACCTAACTTCCTGTTCACGACAGCGGTGACAGAAACGGAGCTGTTGGCCATGCTGGGCGCATTGATCCTGACCTTCATTGTATCGGCCGATGATGGCCTGTTGGGCGAGGCGCTGACGGCGACGGAAGCGCCCAAGACGCTACGGGCGGCGTTTACGGTGGAATTGACGAGCGAGAGTGCGCGCCGGGTGTTCAGCTTTGATCCGCGGTTGCCGGTGGGTGATCGCTGGTCGCTGGTTTCGAGCCGGGGCAAGGATGAGGCGCTGGATGATGTGGCGCGGAACTGGTCGGGCGATGCGGCGCCAGATAGCTGGCTGTTCCCTGACGATTTGCGGGCGAGCGTATCTGACACAGAGGCGGCGGAAGTGCTGGGACAGGCGTGGCGCATCCGGTATGCGCACCAGTTGTCGCCCAACGATGATGACGCGCTTGATGAATGGGCGGCGGAACGCCTGGCGGCAACGGCGTGGATCGACCCGATGACCGAGCGGTTCCTGCGGATTGACCATGAGCTGACCGATCCGGTGCGCGGGCCGAGCGGAGGGCAGCTGACGCGGTTCCAACAGACCTACCTGCTGGATACCGATCCCGATTATGGGGTGAGTTATGTGTCGGCGTTCGCGGTGGACCTGTCAGCGCGGTATGGGTTTCGGCGTTTTGACCGGCGCTATGAAGCGCGCCTGATAGAGGTGGACCTGTTCTTTTCCAGCCGGGCGGCTGAGCGCGATTTCTTCCACCGGACGCTGCAGGCGCCGGCGCAGGTTTCGGCAGCCGTTCCGGCGGCTCGGCCCGGGGGTGACCAGTAGGCGCTTTGACCCCTAGCGGAAGCGTTTTATGGTCGAGCGCATGCCGATTCACATGGTGAAACTTTGCGTGGGTGCCGATGATGTCGACGATCTCGTCGCCTGGCAGACCCGCTTGATGAAGACCTATCCCAAGCCGGTGCACCACACACGAATGGCGCCGAAACGGGCCGATGAATTGAAGGATGGCGGTTCGATCTATTGGGTGATCCGGAACGTGATCCGGGTGCGCCAGGAGATCCATGATGTGCGGATTGTTACCGCTGATGATGGGCGGCGGCTGTGTGAGCTGGTGTTCAGTCCGGAACTGGTGCTGACCGAGCGGCAGCCGAAGAAGGCGTTTCAGGGGTGGCGCTATCTGAAGCCGGGCGATGCGCCGGGCGATCTGCCAATGGGGCAGGCGGCGAACGTGCCGGACGAGCTGGGCGAAGCGCTGAAGCAGGCGATGGTGTGGTAGGCTTCGGGTGAGCCCGAACGGAGGTGCGCGGGGGCGGGGTCAGGGTCCGGCAACGGGGGTGAGCGGGAGATTGTCGATGAGGCGTGTCTTGCCGAGCCAGGCGGCGCCGAGGATGCGGGTTTCGGCTGGCCAATCGCTGCGGGTGTCTGGTAAGGGCTGGAGGGTGTCAGAGGCGACCGCGTCGACATAATCGACTTGGGTGAAGCTGGCGGAAGTGAGCAGGCGCCGGGCTTCGGCGAGCGCGTCGGCGATGGCTGTGCCTGCCAGGATTCGGGAGCGTGCCCGGTGGAGGGCCGCCTGCAGGGCGCCGGCGCGTCGGCGCTCGTCTGGCGACAGGTAGAGGTTACGGGATGACTGGGCGAGGCCGTCGCCGTCGCGCACGGTGGGGGCGCCGATGATTTGGACGGGGAACCCTAGGTCCCTGACCATGCGGCGGATGATCTGGAGCTGCTGGAAGTCCTTTTCGCCGAATACGGCCACGTCTGGCCGGACATGGAGGAAGAGGCGGGCGACGACCGTGGTCACACCGTAGAAGAAGTGGGGCCGGTAGACGCCATCGAGGACGTCGGACAGGCCGGGGACACGGACGTCTGTGACCGATCCTTGGGGGTACATTTCGCTGGCGTCTGGGCAGTAGGCGACGTCGCAACCGGCGGCTTCGAGCTTGGCAAGGTCGGCGGCCTCGTCTCTCGGATAGGCGCTGAAATCCTCTCCGGGGGCGAATTGGGTGGGATTTACGAAGACTGACGCGAACACGACATCGCACCGTTCCCGCGCCAGGCGAATAAGCGATAGATGACCATTGTGTAATGCCCCCATGGTCGGGACGAATCCAATCGTCTTTTTCTCCTGTGAGTACAGCGCACTACGGGCCACTATTGAGGCGCGAGAGCGCTCAACCAATAAGCGTTTCTGGGGCATTGGCATTATCCGCGAATGAGGTAATTTAAAGCTTCCATTAACCGGAACCGGGGAGGGTTACGCATGGTTTACAGCTTCCTTCAAGCCGTGAAACGCGCCGTCTTGCTCAGCCAGCTTCGTCTTGGTGAGCCACGCGCCTACAGCCGCCTCGATCCCGAACCGATCCGCCTGGCCCATGATGCACCGCTAGGGCGTGACACGGTGGATGACTGGATGTTCGGGGATCAGGTGACGCCCCTGTCGCCCTTTGTCGAGAGCCTGTCGCGCGAGTTGAACAGGGTATCTGGCTCACTTGACGTGTTGCGGGAACTGTTGGCTGACATGGCGCAGGCGAGCTGCGATGTGGCCGTGCCGGTGAATGCTGTCGATGTTCCGGTCATTCTGGGCGGTGACGCGTTTCTGTTCGATGGCGAGGCGATGCCGCGGATCGACACGGACGAGCCATATATTTCCGGCGAAGCTATCTTCCTTTTCGAGGAATCCGATCATCCTCCGCGCTTGTCCGTTTTCGACAACCCGTTCACGGACGATCGACTCGCCGCCTGAGCGAAGCCCTGGCCTTTGCCATGGCGCTCGATTAGATGGCGTCTATGGAGGAAGGTTTGCCCGCTGACGGCCTGCATACCGTGGAAATGACCGACGCTGCCGATGGGGGCGGCCCCAAGAACGGCCGTGTGATCGTTGTTGGGAACGAGAAGGGCGGGGCTGGCAAGTCTACCGTGGCCATGCATTTGTGCGTCGGGCTGATGCGCATGGGAGGTCGGGTCGGCATCGTCGACCTGGATGTTCGCCAGCGCAGCCTGACCCGATACAATGAGAACCGCCTTCGGTGGATCAAGTCCACGGGCGCGCGCCTGCCGATGCCGGAGATAATCCGGGTTGATGCGTCTACCCAGCGCGACCTGGACAAGGCCGAGAGCGAAGAGACGCGGCGGCTGGAAGATGCGATCCAGCGTTTGCGCCAGACTTGCAATTTCGTGCTGATCGATGCGCCGGGGGGGGACACGCACCTGTCACGTCTTGCCCATATGCATGCCGACACGCTGATCACGCCGCTGAATGACAGCTTCGTCGATTTCGATCTTCTGGGCGACGTGAACCCGCAGACGCTGGAGGTGATCCGTCCGAGCTTCTATTCGGAGATGGTCTGGAACTGCCGGAAAAAGAAGGCCCAGACGAGCCGGCAGCCGATCGACTGGATCGTCATGCGCAACCGCATGTCGCCGCTGGAGGCGCGGAACAAGCAGAAGGTGGGCGAGGCGTTGCAGAACCTGGCCAAGCGCATCGGCTTCCGGATGGCGCCGGGTCTTTCGGAGCGGGTGATCTATCGCGAACTGTTTCCCGCCGGGCTGACGCTGCTCGACCTCAGCGAAAAGGGCTCGAACATTTCGTTCACGATGAGCCATGTGGCGGCGCGGCAGGAGCTTCGCGACTTGCTGATAATCCTGCAATTGCCGGAGTTTGAAGGCCGCGATATCGCGTTCTGATCGCGCCCTGCATGCCGTGCTGGCGCCCATCGACGCGAAGGTAACCTACGCCAAATCGAAAGCTAGGGCGGCTGCGCCGGTGAGAGGGGCCTCGTCTGCGTGCAGGACGCTGACGGGGATCGGCGCCATCCAGGGTGTGCGGGCGCCGCGGCCGCGGAAGCGGATTTCAGCATCAGCTGAACGGAGCCATTTGCCCATGCGCTCGGCCACGCCGCCCGTCAGCACGACCCCGCCCTGTGCGCCGGTGATGAGGGCAGCATCGCCCGCTGCGCCCATGATCGCGCGGCCGCGCAATTCGCAGACTTCGACGCAGACCGGGTCGCCAGCATCGGCGCGGGCCAGGATGTCGGCGGCGGGCAAATTGGCGCGGGCACGGCCATGCAGGTCGGAGACGATGTCGAAGACGGGCTGGAGCCAGGCGCCGGACACCACAGCTTCGGTGGAGATGAACCCGTGTTCGGCGGCAAGGCAGGCGGCGATCTCGGCTTCGCGTGGGGTGTGGGCGGCATAGGCGGCGTGCCCGCCTTCCCCTGTCATGACCCGGTAGCGGCCATCGCGCTCTGTGATCAGGGTAGAGACGCCGAAGCCGGTGCCGGGACCGGTCACGAGGATCGGTGCGCTGGGCTTGGGCGTGCCGGGAAGGATTGTCTCGAATGCGGCGGGCGGCATTTCCGGCACGGCGCGGGCCATGGCGGCGAAGTCATTGACGAGCGTGACCCGGGCGAGGCCGGTGCGGGACTTGAGGTCGTCTGGGTGGATTGTGGGCCAATCGCGATTGGTGAGGGTGACCGAGCCATCCTCTTGCAGCGGCCCGGCAAGGGCGAAGAGCGCGGTTGTTGGCGGTTGGCCCTGGGGCGCCTCGGTCCCAAGGTCTGCGAGGAAGGTGTTTAAGGCGCCTGAGAAGCGGGTGTGATCATCGTTCTGATACTTGGCGAACGCGGTGAGCGTGATCTCGCCGCCGCTGCGGTGGGCAACGGCAAACCTGCAGCTTGTTCCGCCCACATCGCCGACGAGGACGGTATCCATCAGGCGGGCCCCGGCATCAGGAAGTCAAACAGGCTGGCACCCGTTTCGGTTTGGGTGGCGCCCAGACGAAACGCCCCGAACATCTCGCGGCCCAGGCCGATGTGGGATTGGTTCGGACGGAAGGGGACCGGGTCACGGGCGGCGAATTCGGATGGGTCGACTTGCAGATCAAGGGTGCCGGCCTCGCAATCGACCGCAATGATGTCGCCATCCCGGACGCGGGCGAGCGGGCCGCCCTGGGCCGCTTCGGGGCCGACATGGATCGCGGATGGCACCTTGCCCGATGCACCGGACATGCGGCCATCGGTGACCAGTGCCACGCGGTGACCGGCGTCCTGGAGGGCGCCCAGGACCGGCGATAGTGAATGTAGCTCCGGCATGCCGTTGGCCGCTGGCCCCTGGAAGCGGACGACGGCCACCACGTCGCGGTCAAGCTCGCCGGCCTTATGCGCGGCCTTGAGGGCGTCCTGGGTGTCGAACACACGGGCCGGCGCCGTGACGGTGCGGTTTTCGGGTTTGACCGCAGAGACCTTGGTGACGCCGCGCCCGAGGGGACCGTCCATCAGCCGTAATCCGCCATCTGTCTGGAAGCCTTCACTGGCGGGGCGGAGGATGTCGAGGTCGCCGCTGGTGGCGGGGGCATCACGCCAGGCGAGGGTGTCGCCGTCGAGATAGGGTTCCTGGGCGTAGGCGGTCAGGGGGCCGGCGATGCCGGTTGCGTCGCCAATGAGCAGGCCGGCTTCGATCAGTTCGCGGACCAGGAAGCCCATGCCGCCAGCGGCGTGGAAATGGTTCAC
>JBCCBN010000040.1:0-19533 GCA_039034035.1 Pseudomonadota bacterium | reverse complement strand
GCCGCGCCTTCGCGCCAGCCCGCACCCATTCCAGCTCCTTCTGCAGCGCGCGCTGCTTGCCCTTGTCCTCGCGGGCTTCCTGGGCCATCCGCTTGGCTTTCTGCTCCAACCAGTCGGAATAATTGCCCTGGTAGGGCACGCCCCGACCGCGATCGAGCTCCAGGATCCAGCTCGTGATATCGTCGAGGAAATACCGGTCATGGGTCACCAGGATCACGCAGCCGGGGAAATTGATGAGATAATTCTGTAACCAGGCTACCGTCTCGGCATCGAGATGGTTGGTCGGCTCGTCCATCAGGATCATGTCAGGCTTCGACAACAAAAGCTGGCAGATCGCCACCCGCCGGATCTCCCCGCCCGACAGGCTGGAGACATCGGCAAAGTCATCGGGACACCGCAGCGCTTCCATCGCCATCGAGATCTTGCTGTCGATATCCCAGGCATCGGCCGCATCGATTTGCTCCTGCAGCGCGGTCATCTCTTCCATCAACGCGTCGGTATAGTCCTCGCCCAGTTTCGCCGACACAGCATTGAACCGGTCCAGCAACTGCTTTTCCGGACACGCGCTGGCCACATTGTCGAAGACGTTCAGCTCCGGATCGAGCTGCGGCTCCTGGGGCAGGAAGCCCACCTTGATCCCGTCCGCCGCCCAGGCCTCACCATTATAGTCGGTCTCCAGGCCCGCCATGATCTTGAGCAGCGTCGATTTCCCCGCCCCGTTTACGCCGACCACACCGATCTTCGCGTCCGGCAGAAAAGACAGGTGAATGTTCTCGAACACCTTCTTGCCGCCGGGATAGGTCTTGGAGACCCCTTGCATGTGATAGACATATTGCGGTCCGGCCATGGGGCGGTTCCTCCCGGCGATTGGCGTGATGTTTCAAGTGAGCCTGCGCTCTGTGGAACAGCTGGCTCGGGAGATCAACCACGCCCGATGTTTAACATATGAGGCGAAATCGCGGCGAACAGTGACCCAATTGGCGCAACCGGGCCCTGCGCACCGGTTAAGTGTGTGTTAAGGTTGCTGGCCTGTTCGGCGACGATTAGAACGGCCACGAGAATCAGGGGGCCACGCCATGAGACCCATTCGGACCGCGACCGGTGCCATTGCAGCGGCCTTCATCGTCGCCAGTTGCGCATCCCAGCCCGACTTGCCGGACCTACCCGGCGAGTTTGGCTCTCCCGAACCCGATGCGAACCTCTCCCGCGTGGAACTCGACACCCTGCTTATCGGCCCAGCCGACATGCTCGAGATCAGCGTCTTCGGCGTGCCCGAGCTGGATGGCCGCTACCAGGTCGACTATCTCGGACGGATCAAGATGCCCCTCGTCGGCGAGGTCAACGCCATGGGGCTCAGCACCTATGAACTCTCCGGCGAACTCGAAAGCCGGCTGGAAGAGAGCTACCTCCAGAACGCCCAGGTCAATGTCATCGTCGAGGAATCGATGGACGCCCTGCGCGAAATCACCGTCGAAGGCTCGGTCGAGAAGCCTGGCATCTTCCCCATCTCCGACGATCTCACCCTGCTCCAGGCGGTAGCGCTTGCCGGCGGCCCCTCCGAAAACGCCAATCCCGGCCGCGTCGTGGTCTTCCGCACCATTGAGGGTAAGCGCAGCGCGGCGGCCTTCGACCTGCGTGCGATCCGCGAGGGAAATGCCGATGATCCACAGATATATCCAGATGATATCGTGGTGATGGATGGCTCCGAGGTCCGCAGCGGGTATCGTGAACTCCTGAGATCACTTCCCTTGGCCGCATTCTTCCTGGCTCTATAATGAGCGTCGGAGAGATGCCGTACGAAATGGGCTGACTGTATGAGTTACCATGATGACCGGAACTCCAGGCGCGGCATGACGGTGCCGATGGCCGGCGTGGTTCCCTTGCGGGAACAGACGCCCCAGCACCTGCTCCACCCTCGGGAAGACGATTTCGTCGAGCCGCCACAAGGCGGCTTCGACTTCTGGTCCACCATGCAGGTCATTCTGGCCCGGAAGTGGATGATCCTGTCGATCACCCTGATCGGGGTCATCATCGGCGCCATGCTCGCCCTGCGTGCGACGCCCATGTACAAATCGGCCGCCACGATCGAGATTCAGCGCCAGGAAACCCAGATCATGGAAGGCGCGAATGTCGATCCGGTCGTCGTCGCCGACGCCGAATACATGGCCACCCAGTATGAGCTGCTGCGCAGTCGAACGCTCGCCCAGCGCGTCGCCGATACGCTCGATCTGCCCTCCGACCCCCTCTACGCGAACCAGACCCTCACCCGGTCAGAACGTCTCGACCGGTCGGCCAATACCATTCTCCAGGGCCTGCGCGTGTCGCCGGCCGGCCGCAGCCGCGTGGTCAAGGTCGAGTTCGTCAGCCCCTCACCCACCGAATCGGCGCGCATCGCCAATGCCGTGGTCGAGAATTTCATCCAGTCCAATCTAGAGCGGAAATACAACACCACCGCCTATGCCCGTGAATTCCTCGAGGAACGCCTGGCCGTCACCAAGTCAGCGCTGGAGAAATCGGAACGCGAACTGGTCGCCTATGCCGAACGCCAAGGCATTCTCGATCTCAGCTCGGGCGCTGAATCGTCGGTCAATCTCGACACCAATTCCCTGATCACGCTGAATGAAGACCTCGCCGCCGCCGAGAGCGACCGCATCGCCAAGGAGCAGCGCTTCCTCCAGGCCCAGAGCAATCCCAGCGCCAGTCCAGTCCTGGAAAGCTCCACCCTGCAGGCCCTGCGCGCCCGTCAGTCAGAACTCAAGGCCCAGTATCAGGAGCAACTCGGCAAGTTCAAACCCGAATATCCCGACATGGTCAGCCTCCAGACCCGGATCGATGCCGTTGGCGAGGAAATCCGCACCGAGAGCCGGGCGATCCTCGCCGCACTCGAAGGCGAATACAACGCCGCCCTTGCCCGGGAGCAATCCCTGCTCGGCCGCGTTGGCCAGCTCAAGGGCGAGGTCCAGAGCCAGCGCAACCGCCGTATCCAATACACCATCCTGCAGCGCGAAGTGGACACGAACCGCTCGCAATATGACGCCCTGCTAAACCGCCTCAAGGAAGTCAGCGTCGCCGCCGGCGTCGGCTCCAGCCAGGTCTCTGTGGTCGACCGCGCCGTGGTGCCCAAACTGCCCTTCGAGCCCAATCTCTCCCGCGTCCTGATCCAGGCACTGATCATGAGCCTGGGCGTCGCGATCGGCATCGCCTTTGTGCTCAACTTCATCGATGACACGATCAAGACGCCCGAAGACGTGCGCAAGAAGCTGGGCTTGCCCGCCATCGGCATCATTCCGCGCATCGCCAAGAAGAACGACCTGGTCATGGACGCCCTCGACGATCCCAAATCCGGGATCTCGGAAGCCTTCGTCTCTGCCCGTACGGCTCTCGAATTCACCACAGATGGCGGCGCTCCGCGCAGCCTCCTGGTCACCAGTACCCGGCCCGGAGAGGGCAAAACATCATCGACTATCTCCCTGGCCCGCGCCTTTGCGCGAATCGGCCGGTCGGTCATTATTATCGACGCCGACATGCGCAAGCCGTCCTTCGTTGTCGAGAACGGCTCCTCGGTTGGCCTGTCGGGCCTGCTCACTAGCGATTCGCCCCTGGTCGAGCACGCGATCCAGTCCGACACGCCCGGCCTGTGGCTCCTGCCGAGCGGCGTCATCCCCCCCAACCCGGCAGAGCTCCTCTCCGGGCCCCGGCTGCGCCAGGTCGTGCGCGAGGCCGAAGAAGCCTTCGACATCGTCATCGTCGACAGCCCACCCGTGCTCAGCTTCGCAGACGCGCCTCTCCTCGGTGCAGCATGCGGCGGCGCCGTTGTTGTCATCCAGTCCGGCTCGATCCGGCGTCCCGCCGTCGAGCGTACACTCGGCCGCCTCTATGAGAGCCGCACCAATATTCTCGGCGTGGTGCTGATGAAATTCGACGCCAAGACCGCCGGCTATGACTATGGCTATTATTACAGCGCCTATGGATCGGCCGCCTACAACTATGTCGAGCTCAGTGGTAGCGCCAAGGAACGCGCCCGCCGCCGCATCAAACTCCAGGCCGCCGACGAAGACGAAGCCCTCAACGACGAACGCCGCGCCTGATCGCCCGCCCACGCCGGGCCCGTCAGATTCGGTCCAGGCGCACGCGGGCGCTCGACCCGCCTATTCCGTCAGCACCTAATGCGTCGTCACCGCTACCCGGTGGTCCCGCTCAAGTTGCGCGATCTCACCGGTGAGCCAGTGATAGTGCTCCTCCAGGCGCTGAACCTGGTTCAGGTCGATATCGGGTTGGCTCGCCAGCGCCTCGCGCCACGCCTCCATCACCCGAACCTGGCTGCGAAGCCAGCTCACCATGGCGCGCTCATCAATGGGTAGACACATCCGTCAGTTCCTTCCGCAGATAACTCTCGACCCGAACACTGCCTCGAACCCTCACTAATGTAAATGCGACTTATTCTCATTAACATCCTGAACGGTTGCAGTACCTAAACCCCTTGCATCCCCCATCATCCCGTCACAAGCACACTCGGTGCGCCACAAAAGCCAATCCGGCCCGCGCGGGGCCCACCTTCACCAGCGGAGCGCTCATGTCAGACACCTTCACCCTCGGCTGGGTCGAATGGCTCGCCCTGCCCAGCCTCGGCCTCCCCGCAATCAAGGCCAAGATCGATACCGGCGCCCGCTCATCGGCACTCCACGCGCAGGCCATCGAGCCCTTCGGCCCCGGCAATGCCCGCCAGGTGCGCTTCCTGATCCAGCCCGATCCCGACAATCCCGCCCTCGAACGCACCTGTTCAGCCCCGATCATCGACCACCGCAGGGTCACCAGTTCCAATGGCGAAGCCGAAGAGCGCTACGTCATCGAAACCCCCATCGAGATCGGCGGCCGCCGCTGGCCTATCGAAATCACGCTCACCAATCGCGACTCCATGGCCTACCGCATGCTGCTCGGCCGCTCAGCCATGGCCGGAGGCGTGATCGTGGATCCCAACCGCTCTTTCGCCCAACCCCAGCTCACCTTCGACGCCTACAACACCGCCCCCACGCATCGCTCGGTCTAGGGCCCGCACCCCACATCTGCCCCCACGCTCCCCAGCGCCCAGGCACCACGCCCTGGCGCCCTTCAGATCAGCAATCCTTACAAGCGCAGCCCATCCTGCCGGCGCCTGCTTCACAAATCGGCCCCGGAATGCTTGCCTATGCCCACCCGGCCCAATCTGACCCATCCGTAACTTTCCACCGCTCGCCCAGGCCATAAGTTCTCGCCCAGACCGCCGCCCCACGCGCCCCCCCAAGCGGCCGTCCACCCGAGCGGGGACGGCAAACGAGGATCATCCATGCGCTCCATCATCCTCGTCCTCCTCGCCCTCGCCTGGCTTGCCGCCCACACGGCCGCCGCCGCACCGGTCAATCTCGAACAGGTCGAATCCCGCATCGACCAGCTGATGCAGCGCGAGGAAATGGTCGGCCTCGCGGTCGCCATTGTCGAAGATGGCGAGATCACCTTCGCCAAGGGGTTCGGCGAAACCGTCCATGGCAGCGGCGATCCGGTCACCGAAAGCACCGTCTTCCGCTGGGCGTCCCTCTCCAAGGGCGTCGCAGGCACCCTGGCCGGCCTGTACGCCGCCGATGGCACCCTGTCGCTCGACGCCCCCGTCTCCACCTATCGCACCAATCTCCGCCTGCCCGGCGGCGCCCACACCCGCGCCACCCTCACAGATGTCCTGTCCCACCAGCTCGGCATCGTCCCCAATGCCTATGACACCCGCCTCGAAGACGGCCGCGACCCCGCCAATATCCGCCGCGCCCTTGGCGGCTTGCGCGCCACCTGCACGGTCGGCAGCTGCCACACCTACCAGAACGTCGCCTTCGATACGATCACCGAGGTGATCATTCGCCAAACCGGCGACGCCTATGAAACCGCCGCCGAAACCCGCCTCTTCGAACCGCTCGGGATGACCACGGCCAGCGCCAGCCGCGCTGGCCTGCTCACCCATGCCTACGCCCAGCCCCACCGCCGCCTGCGCCGCTCCCGCACCCCCCGCTTGGTCACGGTGAAAGAGCCCTATTTCCGCGTACCGGCCGCTGGTGGGGTCAACTCCTCCGTCATCGATCTCGCCCGCTATATGCGCGCCCAGATGGGTCTCCGTCCGGACGTGCTGCCAGCGCCCGTCCTCGACACGATCCACACCCCGCAGATCCGCACCCTGCGCGAACAGCGCTATATGAACCGGCGCTATGGCGCTCGCCTCACCGGCGCCGAATACGGCCTCGGCTGGCGCACCTATGACTATGCCGGCAACCGGGTCATCGGCCACCGCGGCGCGGTGGAAGGTTATCGCGCCACCATCCTGTTCGACCCGGTCCGCGACACCGGGATCGCCGTGCTGTGGAACTCCTTCGCCTCCAATCCCGTCGGCCTCCAATTCGAGGTCATGGACATGGTCTACGGCCTGCCCACCGAAGACTGGATGCGCATCGACGGCGACTTGAGCTAGCGAGGTTGCCTGCCACCAGCGTCTGCGGCACGCTCCCCAAAAAACGGAGGAGACACCGATGCAGATTTCCAGCGCCACCCCCGCCGTCGTCACCGGCGGCGCTTCCGGGCTCGGCCGCGCCACCGCCATCGCCCTTGCCGACGCCGGCGTGCCCGTCACAATCTTCGACATCAATGACGAGGAAGGCGAAGCCGTCGCAAAGCAGATTGGTGGCCAGTTCCAGCATGTGAACATACTCGAGGAACAGAGCGTCACCGCCGGCTTCGAAGCAGCCCGCGCCGCCCATGGCCAGGAGCGGATCTGCGTACACTGCGCCATGGCCTCTTCCCGCGGCAAGACGCTCGCTTTCGACAAGGACACCGGCGGCTACAAGCGCCTTTCCACTGAAGACTATGCCTTCGGCGTCCACGGCGTGATGATCGCGTCCTACCGCGTTGCGTCCCTGTCAGCCCTCGGCATGGCCGCCACAGAGCCGATGGAAGACGGTGAACGCGGCTGCATCACCCTCACCGCATCGGTCGCCGCCCAGGATGCCCAGATCGGCCAAATCGTCTATGGTTCGGCCAAGGCGGGCGTGAACGGCCTCGTCCTGCCCATGGCGCGCGACCTGATGAATATCGGCATCCGCGTCAATTCCATCATGCCCGGCATCTTTGCCACGCCCCTCATGCTCCGCGCACCCCAACCCGTGCTCGACAGCCTCGCCGCCTCCGTTCCCTTCCCCAAACGCCTGGGCAAACCCGAAGAATACGCCTCCCTCGCCCTCGAATTGGCGCGCAACACTTATTTCAACGGCCAATGCCTCCGCCTCGACGGCGCCATCCGCATGGCTCCGCGCTAATCCGTTGCGGAATCGATTCAGACCAGCCCCGAGATCGACTATGTCTCCGATATGGCCAGTCCTCACCCACAGCGGCGAAACACCCCCAACCGCAAGGCGGCAGCACGCTTCATCCGCCTCAAGGATGGGCGGCTGATCTATTCGCCCGGCAACGGCGTGCGCTTCACCCGCGACGAAATCCGGGCCGCCGTGAAGCATGCAATCGAACAGCGCCGCGCTCGCGAAGCGGCGGGATGACGGCTGACGTCCGACCGTCCGTCTCCATCAATTGCCCGTTTTCCGAAGACTACACACCCTTCTTCCGCGCTATCACCCTCGCCGTCGCCGATTGCGGCTTCAAACCCCGCTGCGCCCTTGAAGACATCGACAGCGGCGAGATCCGCCTCGACAAGATCATGCGGATCATTGAGGGGTCGCGCTAAGGCATCCACGACTTGTCGAACATGGCCCTCGATCCGGTGTCAGCGCTCCCGCGTTTCAACATGCCCCTCGAACTTGGGCTCTATCTCGGCGCGAAACGCTATGGCGACCGGAAACAGGGCATGAAGAAATTGATCGTCATGGACCAGCATCCATTCCGATATCGCCAGGCGATTTCAGACATTTCCGGCCAAGACGTCGAATGCCATGACGGTGACCCGCTCAAGGCCATCAAGCGTGTACGGGACTGGTTGCCCACCGTCTCCAGGCGGAAAACACTGCCCGGCGCAACGAAAATCATCGAACGCTACGAACAATATGAGCAGGACTTCACCCTGGTCTGCAACACCCTGGCCTTGGACGCTGGCGACCTGCCGTTTCAGGACCTCCTGGAAACAATCGCCTCCTGGCAGGATTTGAACCAGACCCTTTGAAACGCCCTACCAGCTATCCACGTTCGGGCGCTTCTTACCCGTCCGCAAAGGTTTCGGCGGCAAGCTCTTCAGCCCGCCGATGATCCAGCGCCGCGTCTCCGCCGGATCGATCACATCGTCCACCTCGAAATGGCTCGCCATATTCACGGCCTTGCCGCGCTCGTACATCTGCGCCACGCGCCGCTCATATTCCGCCGTCCGTGCGTCGGGGTCCTCGATCGCTTCCAATTCCTTGCGATAGCCGAGCTTCACCGCGCCCTCCAGGCCCATGCCGCCAAACTCGCCCGTTGGCCACGTCACCATGAACAGAGGCGCCTTGAAGCTGCCCCCCACCATGGCCTGCGCGCCGAGCCCATAGCCCTTGCGGATCACCACGCCCATGATGGGAATGTCCACATTCGCACCGACAACCATCATCCGCGCGGCATGGCGCACCAGCGCCGTCTTCTCGATCTCGGGGCCCACCATGATGCCCGGACAATCCACCAGCGACACCACCGGAACGTCAAAACTGTCGCAAAGCTGCAGGAACCGCGCACCTTTATCCGCACCCGGACCATCGATGGCGCCCGACAGGTGGCTCGGATTGTTCGCCACGATCCCCACCGGGCGCCCTTCAATCCGTGCCAGGCAGGTAATGATCCCAACACCCCATTGCGCCCTCAGTTCCAACACCGAGCCCACATCGGCAATGCCGTCGATGACCTTGCGCATGTCATAAACCCGCAGCCGGTTTTCCGGCACGGCAAACCGCAAGGCACGCGCATCCGGCGCTTCCCAATCTGCCTCAACACCCTGAAAATAAGACAGATACTTCTTGGCGACCGCTGTGGCTTCGGCTTCATCCTTCACCAGCACATCGATCACGCCATTGGCCACCTGCACCGCGCTGGGGCCCACCTCATCGGGCGAGAAAACGCCGAGCCCCCCGCCCTCGATCATGGCCGGTCCGCCAATCCCAATATTGGCCCCCTCGGTCGCAATGATCACATCGCAGCAGCCAAGCAACACCGCATTGCCGGCAAAACACCGCCCATTCACGATGCCGATGGTGGGCACCAGGCCAGACAGCTTCGCGAAAAAATTGAACGCCAGGCAATCGAGGCCGGCCACCCCCATCGTATCGGTATCACCCGGCCGGCCACCCCCTCCTTCCGCGTACAGAACAACGGGTAGACGCTGGTGCTCGGCAATCTCGAACATCCGGTCCTTCTTGTAGTGGTTCAGCGCGCCCTGCGTGCCGGCCAGCACCATGTAGTCATAGCTCATCGCCATGATCCGTGAGCGGTCCTCCGCAAACCGATCACCGTTCACATGGCCAAGCCCGCACACCATGCCGTCCCCGGTAGTATTGGCGATCAGGTCATCCATGTCCCGCCGGCGACGTTGGGCCGCCAGCACAACAGATCCGTATTCGATGAAACTTCCAGCATCGCACAAATCATCGATGTTTTCCCGCGCCGTCCGGTGGCCGCGGCCCTTGCGTTTCTCGACCGCATCCGGACGGTTCTCATCATGGCCCGCGCCGATCCGTTCCAACGCCTCGGCCAGATCGGGCCGGATATGGTCCAGATCCACCTCACCATCATCCTCGCCATCATCGGCCACCACGGCCTGCGGTGTCAGCCGCATGATCGCTGCGTCTTCATCCACCGTGTCGCCAATCCTCGCCGCCACGGCTGCGACGATGCCGCTGGCCCCGGCGCGCACTTCATGCTCCATCTTCATCGCTTCGAGGACGGCCACCACACGCCCCTTCCAGACCGCATCGCCGGGCGCGACCTCGACGCTCACCAAAGTCCCAGCCATCGGCGCCGGCACCGCAATCAGGTCACGGTCCTCCTCCCCGTCATCCTTCGCGCCATCGTCCTCCGTAGACGGACTCTCGGTACCTCCCTCCTCATCGGCAAGCCCCTTCGATCCCTCAGCCAGCTCCGCCACCGCCAGGGCATCCGCCTCCACAGCCGCCACAAAATCAGCCGCATTTTCATCGATGAACCGGGTGTGGATCTCGCCAGCCTCAACGCGCGGATCCGCCAGGATCTTGCCCAGAACATCCAGGGTCGACGCCGTCCCTTCCAGCTCGAATTCCGACAAGGCCCGCCGCAGGCGCCGCAATCCATCGCGATGGGTTCCTCCGGGCACGGATGCAATCACTTTCGCGATCAGGCTGTCATAGGCCGGGCTCGGCTTGTATCCCGTCCGCCCATACGTATCGACCCGGATCCCCGGCCCCGCTGGCGGCGAAAACACGTCCAGCACGCCACCGCTCGGACGCACCGTGCCATCTTTCTGCAACCGCTCCAGGTTGACCCGCGCCTGGATCGCCACACCATCCGGGCTCGGAAGGTTTCCCTGATCCAGGCCCAGATCGTTCAACGTCGAACCCCCTGCAATCGCCAATTGTGCGGCCACCAGGTCGACCCCCAGGATCTGCTCGGTCACCGTATGCTCCACCTGCAGGCGGGCATTCGCTTCGATGAAGTAGAAATGCTTGCCATCGGCGCTCACCAGAAACTCGATCGTCCCCGCCCCGCGATAGCGTGCATCCTTCGCCAGTTTCAGCGCCGCTTTCGTCACCTGGTTCCGCCGCGCATTGGTCAGGAACGGGCTCGGCGCCATCTCGACCAGCTTCTGGTGGCGCCGCTGCAAGGTGCAGTCCCGGTCCCACAAATGGGACACCCCGCCCTGGCCATCGCCCAGCACCTGCACTTCGATGTGCCGCGCATCCTCCAAGAAAAGCTCACCATAGAGCTGGCCATTGCCGAACGCCGCACGCGCCTCAGACGATGCCCGTGCAAAATCGTCGATCAGCGTTTCGGCAGACCGCACCACGCGCACGCCCCGTCCGCCGCCGCCCGAAACCGCTTTCAAGACGAGCGCCTCGCCCGGCTCCAGCCTGTCGAACGCCCGGTGCGCAGTCTCGGTATCGAGCGGCCCATCGCCCAGCGAGAGGGTCGGCACATCCAACCGCTCGGCCATCGCCACCGCCTCTGTCTTGTCGCCGAACAGAGACAGGGTCTCCGCCGTCGGCCCCACAAACACCAGGCCCGCCGCTTCGACCGCTTCGGCAAAATCAGACCGTTCACTGAGGAACCCATAGCCGGGGTGCACCGCATCAGCACCAGCGCCGCGCGCCGCCCCCACAACTGCATCGATATCGAGATAAGCCTTCGCGCCACTGCCCGGCAGCGCAACGATCTCGTCCATCGCGCGCAAATGCGGACTATCAGCATCGTCCGTGGAGTGAATACCAATCGTGGTCAGCCCCATATCGGCCGCCGTCCGCGCAATTCGAACAGCGATTTCGCCCCGGTTTGCGATGAATACGCGCTTCATGCCGATCCCCTTCACTCCTGCGCCACATGTCGGCGCGAAATCCCTCGCGCCGTCAGCCCTGATAGGCCCGGTTCAGCTTCCGCATCCCGCCGATCCAGCGGTCATAGTCGGCGGTTTTGTTTCGCATGTAATCCAACACTTCCGTGTGCGGCAGAACCAGGAACGTCTCTGCACGGATGGCTCCCACGCAAGCGGCCACCGCATCTTCAGGCTCCATCATGCCGTCAATGCTCGCCACGCCATCGGGATTATCTGCCGTCATCGCGGTGCGCACCGCCTGCGGGCACAAGACCGAAACCTTGATCCCATCATCGCCGTGGGTCAGCGCCAGCCATTCCGCCAGCCCCACCGCGGCATGCTTGGTCACCGCGTAGGGCGCCGAGCCGATCTGGCTCAACAGTCCCGCCGCCGATGATGTGTTCAACAGATACCCCCCGCCCCGCGCCACCATAAGCGGGATCAGGTGCCGCGCTGCCCAAACATGGGCCATCACATTGATATCCCAGATCTTCTGCCAACCTTCATTGGAGGCTTCCGCCCCGCCGGAAATCCCGATCCCGGCGTTCGAGCAGAACAGGTCGATTGGCCCGTGATCGGCCTCAACAGTTTCGATCAGACGCTGGATGTCGGCTTCCCGGCTCACATCGGTGGTGAGCGCAACCCCGCCAAAATCCGCAGCCGTCTTCGCCGCTCCGTCGCCGTCAAGGTCGGCCGAGACCACCAGTTTCGCGCCTTCGGCATTATAGCGCTTCACCATGGCCCGGCCGATGCCGCTCGCCGCGCCGGTCACCACGATGATCCTGTCTTTCAGTTCCATGGAACTGCCTCCCGCTGGCTTTTCGAAACCTTAGGCGCGAGGGTCTGGCCCGTCCACTTGCAAGCTCAGGATGCGCTATTCCGGCACTTCGATCATATGCGCGATCATCCGCGTGCCTTCGAACACGGCGGTGTCTTCCACATTGATCCCGTCTTCCACGAACACGAAGTCGAACACCCGGTCCCGGTCGATATCGCCATGCAGCATCACCAGGAACTTGTCGCCCGGGTCGGCCGGATGGTCGATCCGCACGTCCACATCCGCGCTCGTTCCTGCGTCCACATACGTAAAGCCGGACACCATATCCCCATCGGGCCGCCCATCGATTACCGGGTGCAACACTAACCATCCCGGCTGTTCGATCACCACTTCGGGAAACCGGATCGATGATGACGTCGCTCGCATCGTCGATACCACCCCGCCATCAACGCGCACAGCCGAGAAGGTTGTCTCGCCCTCGACCCGTGCCAGCCCGCCCACGCTGATGGCATTGGCCTCGCCATTGCCCATCGTGATCTGCGGCGCGTCTGCTGGCGCCGGCTCTTGCGCCACATCGCCCGGCTCTTGCGCAGCGGTCAGGCTATAGGCGCCCAGCGCCGTCAAAGCAACGACAAAGACCAGTTTTTCCATCATGCAAGGATCCTCCCAAAATCATTGATCATGCTTCACCGCCGCGGATGGCTCGCCAGCAATTGCGGCATCAATGGCAGCACCTTGGTCTCCATGAAGCCGCTCTCATAGGCATCCTCCGGCGCCGCCCGCACCGCCTGGTCAAGCCCCATCGCGTCGGGGCCCACCAGGATGCGCCAGCGTTCGTCCCGCACCCCTTGCAGGATGATCTCGGCAGCCTGTTCGGGGTCCATTCCATTGTCGCGAAAGCTCTCGGCCACGGCCTGGGCATCCTGTTCGGCGCCATCAGGTGAGGGCAGGTCCATGTCGCCCATATCCCCAAACTCCCGCATCGTGTTCAGCGCGATATTCGTGCCGATATGGCCGGGCATCACAACGCTCGCCTTCAGGTGTGGCGCGTTCAACCGGAAGTCGTTGACCAACGCTTCGGTAAAGCCCTTCACCGCGAATTTCGCCGCCGAATACGCGGTATGCGATGTCTCCGGCCCCAGGCTCGCCCAGAACCCGTTCACCGAGCTGACGTTCACCAGATGCCCCTCATCGGCCCGCATCAGGGCCGGCAGGAAGGCTCGCGCGCAGAAATACACGCCATACCAGCACACCCCGAACGTCCGCTCCCAGGCCGCTCGCGGCGTATTCACAAAGCTGCCGCCCCCGCCGATTCCGGCATTGTTGAACAGCAAGTGGACATGATCGGTCTCATGGCGCTCCAGCGTGTCGTCCCGAAACGCCTCGATCTGCGCCTCCATCGCCACATCGGCCAGGCACCCGGTGACCCGCACGCCCTGCGGCGCGCCTTCCATCGCCAGCGCGCAGCTTTCATCCATATCCGCTTGGGAGATGTCGCACATCGCGACGCTACAGCCTTCGGCCGCCAATTGCCGCGCCAGCGCCCGGCCCATGCCGGTCCCGCCGCCAGTGATCACCGCCAGCTTACCGCTGAAATCCTTCATGCCGCTTCCTCTTTCAGGTCTGTTCCCGGCCCTCGATCCGGAGCCCTGACCCCATCCTGATCGCCCCACCGCCAATTGCCAAGCCAAACCTCGAAACCGGCCCTCGCCATGACCGGCAATTCAGCGCTCGACTCAGCACCGAACTCCAGCGCCCGGGAAAGGCTTGCCCCGCCCCCCGCCCCGTGACACCTTTTCCGCAACGAGACCGGTCCAGCCGGTCCTGCCCGGCCAGCGGGCGCTCCTTGGGAGACCACGAAATGTCCGACGCCCCCACCCTGCCCACCATGACCATCGGCGATGTCCGCGCCATGCTTGCGGCCAACCCTGCAGACCCCGACGCGCCGCTAGTCGCTGCTGACATGCGCGCCAGCATGGCCCAGACCACCACCGCATTTCCGCCTCACCCCGGCGTCGAGATGACCGACGACACCCTCGGCGGCGTTCGGGCCCGGCGCTTTACCCCAGCCAACGCCGTCCCCGGCCGAACGCTGCTCTACTTCCATGGCGGCGGCTATGTCATCGGCTCCCCTGAATCCCACCAGGGCCTGACCTCGAACATCGCCCACGCCATGGGCGCCACCGCCTACTCCATGGACTACCGGATGGGGCCGGAAAACCCCTTCCCCGCCGCCATCGAGGACGGCGTTGCCGCCTATCGCGGCCTCCTCGATGCTGGCGTGCCCCCCAACCAGGTCATCATCTCCGGAGATAGTGCAGGGGGCGGCACCTCCGTCGCCACTACCCTCAAAGCGCGCGAGCAAGGCCTGCCCATGCCGGCCGGTCTCGCCCTGCTCTCGCCCTGGGTCAATCTCGCCAATACCGGATGGAGCTACACCGCCCGCGCCGATGCCGATCCGATGATCAACCAGCGCAACATCGACTGGTTCGCCGACACCTATCTCGCCGGCCAGGACCCGGCTCACCCCCTCGCCTCGCCGATCAATGGAAACCTCTCCGGCCTGCCGCCCATGCTGATTCAGGTCGGCCCGGACGAGTGCCTGCTCTCTGATGCAGTCACACTGGCAGAGCGGGCCGGCGCCGCGCAGGTCGATGTCACGCTCGAGATCTGGCCCGGCATGATCCACGTCTTCCAGATGTTCGCCCCGATGTTGCCGGAAGCCCAACGCGCCGTCGATCGTATAGGCGCCTGGGCGGCAGACCGCACGGCTTGAAGCCGCCGGGACCACTTTCGCCGATCGCGAAAGCGACTTACCCCACGCCCCCGGTCTCGATCTTCATCACCGCCCCGCAATGCTTGCAGTGCACCGCATCCCGGTCATGCCGGCTGAGCCCGCACACATCGCACGCCACGTCCACCTTCTCGCTGCCACCCGCCGTAATCGCCCGCAACAGCCGCAGGAACAATGTCAGCCCCAGCACCATGATCACGATCGCCAGCATCCGCCCCCACACCCCCTCCATCAGGATGTCGCCATAGCCCGTGGTCGTCAGGCTCGTGACGGTGAAATAGAGCGCGTCCACATAATTATTGATCCCCGCATTGGTCCCCTCCTGCGCCACATAGACCAGCGCTGCCATCAGGAACACGAAGACCACCAGATTGGTCACCCTGTCGAACACCCGCTCATGTTCCTTCAGATACGCCGACACCCCCTTCGCCCGCCGCAACAGCGTGAACGCCCGCACGATCCGCACCGCCCGGATCAAGCGCAGGAACGCAAAATTCTGTGTGAACAGCGGCGCGAACAGGGTCACCACCACGACCAGGTCCGCCCAATTATACACCCGCTGGAAAAACCGCCCCGTCGGCCGCGCAATGTAGAACCGGGCCGCCAGGTCCAGCGCCAGGATCGCGCCAATCACGTAGTCCAGCGTCGGATGCACCAGGCCCAGCGCCGGGCCCCGGTCCTGGAAGGGTGCCCAAAGGAAGTAAGCAATCGTCGCCAGATCGAAGATCAGCAGGCCGACGCGAAACCAGTACGGTGCGGTGCCATGGCCTTCATAAAGCCAGAACAGCCCCCGGTTGAGCCCCTTGCGCTCCTTGATCGCTGACATCGGCCGGCCCCTCCCCATCTTCCCGGCCTGATTGAGCGACCGGTCCTGATCGGTCAAGCCACCCGGCCTGCCGGAACACCCCACGCCATGTCAGTCGCCACGTCAGTCACAAGGCCGATAGGTCCAGGCTCGCCGGTCCGTGCCATCGATCAGCGAAATCTCGGCAATCAGCGCATCTCCCTCTATGCGATAGCCGATGCGTTGGGGATAATCATGTGCGGGGTTCTCGGCCAAAAATCCGCGCGCCTCCAACGCGACCAGGTCGAACACCACCCGCGCCTGCCCTTCGGGTTCAGCAACAAACGCTTCCTCCCCCTCCCGCAGGATCACCTGCATGGTTTCAGACGCGGCCAGCACGCCATCGCGCACCGTCCGGCCCTCCCCGGTCCAGACGCCACCGCCCGCCTGCAACCAGGTCTCGCTCGACCCGCCACCGCCAGTCGTCCAGCACCCCAACAGCCAGTCCAGCCGGTCATCCTCGCCCCCACCTGTGCCTTCACCTGCGCCCGATCCAGCCGGCAGCGCCGTACAGCCCACCAGCCCCGCAACAGCAATCACAGCAGCAAGCCGCTTCACATCTCGCTCCGCGCGCTGGCGCCTTCCCAGGACACCGCTGCCGGTTGCCGTGCCCAGCAAACCAACCCCCAGCTCCAGCACCCCGTCAGGCTCCCGCCTCAAGCGTCTCGACAAACCTCACCGGCTTGCCCCCGCCCTTGATCAGCAGGTCCCCATCCCGCATTACGCTCCGCCCCCGGATAATCGTGCCCACGGGCCAGCCAGTGACCGTCTCGCCGTCATAGGGCGTCCACCCGCATTTCGAGGCGCCGTCCTCGGCCCGGATCGTCTCAGTGCGCTTAAGGTCCACCAGCGTGAAATCGGCGTCATAGCCCTCGGCGATGCGGCCCTTGTTTGCGATGCCGAACACCCGCTGAGGCCCGGCACTCGTGAGCTCCACGAAGCGCCGCAGGCTCAGCCGGCCTTCATGCACATGGTTCAGCATGATTGGCACAAAGGTCTGTACGCCGGGCGTTCCTGAAGGCGACGCCGGATAAGGGCGGGCCTTTTCCTCCCTGGTGTGGGGGGCATGGTCTGTGGCAACCACGTCAACGATACCGGCGTTCAGCGCGCGCCACAGCGCTTCGCGGTGCCGCGCCTCCCGGATCGGCGGGTTCTGCTGGGCATAGCCCTGTAGCCGGTCATAGCAATCGGGCGCAGCGAGGGTGAGATGGTTGGGTAACACTTCCACGCTCGCCACATCCTTCGCCCCCCGCAACAGCTCCATCTCCTCCGCCGTGGAGATGTGCAGCACATGGATGCGCTTTCCCGTCTTGCGGGCGAGTCGCAGGAGCCGCCGCGTGGAGCTGACGGCCGCTTCCACGTCCCGCACGATGATATGCGAGTTCCAGTCGCCCTGCACCGCCAGGTCTCGCCGCTCGGCCAGCCGGTACTCATCCTCTGAATGGAATGCCGCCCGCCGCTTGATCGCGCGCAACACACGCTCCACCCCCTCATCGCTCTCCACCAGCAGCGAGCCGGTGGACGCGCCCATGAACACTTTCACCCCGCAACAGCCGGTCATCCGCTCCATCTCGGGCAGGATGTCGGCATTCTCATTGGTCGCCCCCGCATAGAAGGCATGGTCGGTATCCATGCGACCGGCGGCCCGGTTCAGCTTGTCGGTGAGCATGTCCGGCGAGGTCGTTGTGGGCTCGGTGTTCGGCATCTCGAACACGGCGGTGATCCCGCCCAGCGCAGCGGCGCGCGCGCCCGTTTCCAGGTCTTCCTTCCAGTCCAGACCGGGCTCCCGGAAGTGGACCTGACTGTCGATCACCCCCGGCAGGACGTGCAGCCCCGCACATTCGACGACCTCCCCGGCATCGGCGGTTGCCAGGTCGCCGATAAAGGCAATCGCGCCCTCGCGAACCCCGATATCGGCCGGGCCTTCGCCACCAGGCGTCACCACCACGCCGCCCCGAAGGATCATGTCATACGTCTGTGTCATGGGCTGCCTTATGCCCCGTTCGCCTCGCCAGCGCCAGTACGGCCCCAACGCCCGTTCCGCCGCCATCCTCCCGCACCATCTTGACCCCGGCCGCCGAACCCGCCAACTCGACCGCCATGGCCACCCCTTACACCTACCTCCCCGACCGGGCCGTGCTCGCCCTCACCGGGCCAGACACGATCGCCCTGCTCGAACGCCTGGTGACCCACAGCACCGCCAACTGGACCCCCGGCGAAAACCGCTACGGCGCCTTGCTCACACCCCAGGGCAAAATCATCGCCGACTATCTCGCCCTGCGCACGGCATTGGGCGTCCTGCTCGATGTTGCCAGCAACGCCCTCGCCGACCTGCACAAGCGCCTCACCCTGTTCCGCCTGCGCGCCGACGTCACCCTCACCCCGCGCGACGATCTCTTCGTCATCGCCGGCACTGATCCCGCCGACCATGGCCCGCGTCCGATCTCCGGCACCGCCCACGTCCTGGTCGATCCGCGCTACCTCGGCGGCCGCCTCCGCGCCTTCGCCACCCAGGATGAATGGCAGGGCTGGCATGGCGGCCACCCCGCCGAAAGCACCCGCCCCCTGCCCGACTACCACGCCGACCGCATTGCCAATGCGGTCGGCGAATGGGGGTCCGACTTCGCCGCCGCCCAGGTCTTCCCCGCCGATATCAACATGGACAAGATGACCGGCGTGGACCTCCAGAAAGGCTGTTTCGTCGGTCAGGAAGTCGTCTCCCGCATGCACCGGCGCGGCAATATCCGCCGCCGCACCGTCGCGCTCACCAGCACGGGTTCGGGTTCGGGCACCGGCTCCGGTATCGACCTCACCCCCGGCACACCCATCCAGGCCGAAACCCCTATCGGCGAGATCACAAGCGTCGAAGGCCCCCGCGCCCTCGCCCGCATCCGCATAGACCGGCTCGCTCGCGCCGACAGCAACGCACTCACTGTCAATGGCGCACCAGTCCAACTCCACATTCCCGATTGGCTCGCCGCTGAAATGGCGGCACTCTCCGCCGATGGCTGACCTCCTCCAAGACCCCCTGCCCTGTGGCTGGGCGCCCGCCAATGACACGCTCTACCGCGACTATCACGACACCGAATGGGGCGTGCCCGAATACGACCCCCGCGCGCTTTGGGAGAAGCTCCAGCTCGACGGTATGCAGGCTGGGCTCGCCTGGATTACCATCCTAAGAAAGCGCACCTCGATCCGCGAGGAGTTCGACGGCTTCGACCCTGACAGCATCGCCCGCTGGGATGGTCCCCGCATCGAAAAAGCCCTCGGCAATGCCGGCATCATCCGCAGCCCCAAGAAGATCGAAGCCACCATCGGAAATGCCCGCACCTATCTCGACATGCGCGAAGCCGGTGAGGATTTCGCCGACTATCTCTGGGCCTTCATGGACGGCAAGCCCCTGGTCAACACCTGGACCATCTGGACCGATGCGCCCGCCAAGACGCCCCTTTCGGAAGCCATTTCAAAGGACCTCAAGACACGCGGCTTTAAATTCTGCGGTCCGGTTATCGTTTACGCTTTCATGCAGGCCGTCGGCATGATCAATGATCACCAGATAGACTGTCCCCGCTACCAGGCCT